>JAEETD010000033.1 GCA_016290175.1 Prevotella sp.
CCCAGCAGCTTCATGCGCTCCAGGATATAGTCTGCTCCTGCGGGCTCCAACTGCTGGAAGTCGTACTCGATGATCTTGGCCACCCAGTTGAGGTTCGTACCCTCGGGAGGACAGAGCACGCGGCAATCGTGCAACTCGGCATACTCGCAGAGCGTGCCGGCGGGGAATTCCTCACCCTCGTCGATGACGGGATAGGAGGCAGCGTCCGTGATGCCTCCCAAAGCCTCCTCATCGTCGTTCCATACCATCAGCGTGGCGATGTGCCTGCCCACCTTGCCTCCAGCGTAGATCACGTTGTAGGGCGCTTCCAGTTTCAGCAGTTGTGATTTCATTTTTGCTTCGTTTCTATTAGTGCGCACAAAGGTACGAACTTTTTCTGATACCACCAAACCTATCGTTCATAGAATATTCACAAGACATTCACAGATTCACAGATTCACAGTTTTATTTCAAGGGGGTATCCCCCTTCGAATGTTAATTATTATCTATATATTTATACATATATTAATATATATTAACACTCCCCACGCAAGTCTAAGGTGGGGGGTTCGAAAAATAAACTGTGAATTGTGAATCTGTGAATAAGCGAACGCAAAAGCCAAACTTGTTTGAGCTTTGCTGAGTGAGAACAGATGAGCCGAAGGTCAATCTGTGAATGGCAGAAAAAACAAGCCACGCGACATCATAACCGAGAATACTGCTCGCTGCCCTCGGGAATACTGCTCGCTGCCCTCGGGAATACTGCTCGCTGGCAATCCGAACCCTCATACCAGGAAAATTTTGCGGCCTGCCTAGGTAACAATTGCAGCCTGCCTAGGTCGCAAAAAGAGCCACTTATCTGCGCAAAAAGAGTCACTTATCTGACGACATGAGCAACCCCAATTTTGCTATCTCAAAGATTACAAAAGCATGGAGGAAGAACCGATAATCTTCTACTATACCATGTTTTGTATACATAAAACGCAGTCCGTTAACATTTATTTGCTAAATTTTCTATGAATAACGCTCTCTTATTCGTATATTTGCGACAGAAGTATTATGCTTGGTGCAGATCAAACAGGAAAATGATCAGTCCCTACATTATATATATCTTAACATTAAAAAAAATATAATTATGAACAAGAAGAATTATTTCAGTGCTTTAGTGGCCATGTTTGCCATGATAAGCGTAATGATCCTTTCGTCATGTAGTCATGATGACTATTATTATAACGAGGAAAAAGCAGAGCAGGCCCTGAACGACCAGTATGCTATTGCTTTCGAGAAAGCGTTTGGAAAGGTCGGTCCCAATGTCGACTGGGGCTTCGGCAGCAAGAACAGCAGCACCCGCGCCTTCACCCGCTCAGGTGTGGCCTTCCCCACTTCTATTACTTTCCCAGGTGATTGCGACGCCAGCAATTTCTTAGCTAATTGGCCCGAAGGTACCCCCAAACTGCCTACATGGGGTGGTAATGCAGGTTTGAGTAAAGCTTTTTATATTGATGAAGCCTACGATATGGTTCAAACGCATAGTGGCGCTGCAAAACTTTATGTAAAAGGTGACATTGATTTATCCGCAGGAGACAATAATGCTCAAGCACCCAGATTTCAAGTATCCACAACTTCGGAGATCTATCTGCTAGAAGGCGCTACCTTAAAAATAGGCAAAGCTAGTGCCGAGAATTTCATTGGTGCTGCTGTTTATATTGCAGAAGGTGCAACACTTGAGACAGACTATCCTTTACTCCTGAACTCTGGAATTGATGTGTACAATCATGGAACAATCAACGTAAAGGATCTTCAAGTTAACACCAACAGTGTACTTTATAATAAAGGTACTGTAAAAGCCACAGGAACTGTGAGTGCAGAAAGCAATCCTAGCAACGGTGAACAAAGCTACATCGTAAATACTGGCACCATTGAATGTGCAGATGTTGTAGTGAATGCTGGTGCTGTGAAGAACGACTTTAAGTGGACTGTTTCTGGCACTACTAAAATCAATTCTAACAACTCAGGCTGGATTAACACCGATCATTGGAAAACTGGGAATTATGCTTATGTAGCAGGAAGTGAGAATGTCATTAATAGTTGCTTCCTTGAGGTGACTAATGATTTTGACATGAACGTTTCATCATTGTCCGCAACAGGAGCTCAAGCATTCAAGATGAATAGTGGTAGTAGTGTGGTTACTACGAATTTCTATGGAGGCAGGGACTTAAGTGATAACGTCGTCAAAGGAGGTCCATTTAGAATTAATATGGCTGAGTATTCTTTATTCAAAGTTACCAATAAAGCTACTCTTGAGAGTGGTCGTGGCCCCATATTGGAAGGTGAAGTCGGATTTGGATTCTTTGGTCCCTCTGAAGGCGGATATGCAGTATTCCAGGCTAAGGATATCGTTAGAGACTCGTATCTTGCAAGTATAAATAGTCATGGTGCTGTTACCTATGGTGGCAACTTGTACGTTTCTGCAGAGACTCATTTTGCCCAGGGATATGACAGCGATGGTAGTGGATCTGTTGCAGGAAAACCGTTCATTTATGAACAAGGCAGTTTCAGCATAGCTAACAATATCTATGCAGCAGGCTCAGGCTTCAAACCCGGTAAACCTAGTATCACCATTGCAAAGACAGATTGCTGCCCAGGATTCCAGGGTGGTGATCCGCTCTATCGCGTGATTGCTGAGGATCTGTCGGCTACGGAGGCTGGTGACTTCGACTTCAACGATGTTGTCTTCGATGTAGTGGGGGCTGAAGGTGGCAAGACCACTCTGAAGCTGATTGCAGCAGGCGGTATTTATAAACTTACTGTTGGTGGTAAGGAAGTGCACGAGCTGTTTGGGGAGGATCCAAAGGCTGACGGCACCTATCCTATGATCAACACGGGTGCTGGCGCGACCCACGACCCCGTTGAATTTAAAGTTGATGGAACTTATACTACGCCTGAACAAATTAGGAATATTCAGATTATCGTATACAAGCCTAGTTTTGAAAATGGTATTGAGCTTACAGCTACCACAGGTAAGGCTGCATGTAAGATCTTAGTTGACGATACGTTCACGGTTGCTAAAGAGAGAGAGAACATCGCTGACGATAATCAGAACTTCTACAAGTATGTACAAGGTACATGGGACAGTGAAGAATATGGTTTCTGGTGGCAGAAGAAGAATTAATTACATCAAATATTTATCATAGATTGTAATAAGAGAGGGGTGTCTGCGTGAGGCAGGCACCCCTTATTAGTTGCACTTGTAGTTTTGTTTCCTTAATCCTCAAACACATATCCAAAGCCCGTACGACTGACGATGTTCTGAGCGTAGGGGCCTATTTTCTTGCGCAGGCGGGTGATATTTACATTCACGGTGCGATCGGTCACGATGACGCCTGCCCAGACACTGTCCATCAGCTGCTGGCGCGAGAGCACCTTCCCACGATTAACCAGAAGCAGATGTAGCAGCGAGAACTCAGTAGGCGTGAGGTTCACAGCGTCGCCATCGACAGTTGCCGTCTTCTTATCGAGGTTCAGGCACAAGCCGCCATAGCTGAGCAGATGCTTGCCCAAGCGGGCTTCGACAATGTTCATCACATAGTCGCCGATTTTCTCGCAGTCGGCCACGATATCGTTGAAGATCGTGCCCAGCGCATAGGAGTACTGATGCGAATTGACACCCACGACGGTCTCAGCCCTGAGCTGGTCGCGCAGCTGGTTGATGTCCTTTTCGATAGAGAGCGAGTCGGTCAATGAGAGGTCCTTGCGTCGTCCGCTCACCACTACGATCATCTGCGTCACTGCCTCGTTCACCAGTCGGAGCATCTCGTGCAGCCTGGTGTATTGTTCGGAGGTGAAGTCCTCCTTGTTCTCACGCAGATGGACTACCGTTCGCGCCATCTTGTAACAGGCATCGCCAACGGATTCCAGTTCACCGATCTGACGGAGCATCACTCGCGTCTTATCCTTCGTGTCGTCCGACAGGTGCTCATTGCCCACCTGCTCCAGATATTTCGCAATCTCCAGCTCCATATTATCGGCTATGGTCTCGTAGCGCTCGATGCGCGCATACTGGCTCTCGCGCTCCTTCTTGTCCCTCTCGTCGATAAGCACGCAGGCCATCCCGAACATACGGTGCATGCGCTCTGCAAAATGTACAATCTCCTTCTGAGCCTGAAGCACCGCTATTTCAGGCGTCTGCATCACACCGCTGTTGATAAAGTGCAACGTGACGGGCTGTTTGGTCTCAGCCTTGCCCTCAGGCAGAAGTCTGCAGACGATCTGCTCCATCTGGGGAATCAGCCCAATGAGCAGCGCCGTGTTGAGCACGTTGAAGCAAGTATGGAACATAGCCAGCACAATAGGTATCCGCTCCGTCTGACCAGCCATCGAGGGATTGTAGCCCACGAGACTGCACACCATATCGACAAAGGGATAGAACACCACGAGCACCCAGATGACGCCAAACACATTGAACATCAGGTGAGCCAATGCCGCCCGACGGGCCTCAGTGCCTGCACCAAGCGCTGCCAGGTTGGCTGTAGCCGTCGTGCCGATATTCTCGCCCATCACCAAGGCGATACCCATATAGATGGGCAGCACGCCAGTAGAGCAGAGCAGGATGGTGATGGCCATCACCGCAGCCGACGACTGCACCACACAAGTAATCACGGTGCCAGCAGCCAGGAAGGCCAGGATGGTGAGATAGCTGCCAGTATCGAACGAGGCAAAGAAACTGACCACATCGGCATTGTGGGCCAAGTCCATATCGCGCCCCACGCTGCTCAGCATGACCAGCGACCAGAATAGAAACGCTAGTCCGAAGAGGAAATCACCAGCCACACGATGACGCTTCTTGTAAATGAGCACCATACCGATGAGGAAGGCGGGAAACACCACGATGGTCAGATCGAGATTGTAGCCAAGCGACATAATCCAGGCTGTGAGCGTGGTGCCGATGTTGGCACCCATGATGACTGATATCGCCTGAGCCAGCGTGAGCAGTCCTGCTGAGACAAACGAAACCGTCATGACCGTTGTGGCTGATGATGACTGCACGGCGCAGGTCACCATCGTGCCTGTCAGCATACCGCTCAAACGGTTGCCAGTCATACGGGCTAATACGTGTCTTAAACTTGGTCCTGCCATCTTCTGCAGGGCATCGCTCATCGTCTTCATGCCGTAAATGAGCAATGCCAGCGAGCCAAGTAGCCTGAAAAACAATTCAATCGTCATAACTTTGTGCTTTACAATTTCGCTGCAAAGATACAAAAACCGCATCATACTAACAAATAAAGGCGATTACAATTCGGTTACAAATTAGAACATGACGTCGTTGGCTGATGTTGTGACAGTTCTTGGACGAGCCAAGCGGCAAGCCGAGCGGTGACAGTTCAAAATACGTCCACCTTAATAATTAAATATAGGTATTCTACGACTTTTTTCAGAAAAAACTCCCGAAACTCCACAAAAAGTTGTATCTTTGCAGCCAAAGAACTATCAAATATGGAAGAAAGGACTAAGAAAATCAACTTTTCCAACGCCCGCGCCGAGGTGTTCTGCTTCGACGCTGGCACAGAAGTAAAAGAATATCACGCCATGATTCACGCCAGCAGCCCGCTGATGACCTTCGAGGCGCAGCTGGAGGCTGTGATGACGGCTTATACGGAGCTGCTCGAACAGTTGCCCGGACAACCGCAGGCCGTGTTCAAGCGCTATTTCCTGAGCGATGCATCGAACCAGGCCGACCATGTGATCGTGAGCGATGTGAGCGACTGCGCCAAGAGCATCATTGAGCAACCGCCCCTCGACGGCACGAAAATCAGCTTGTGGGTGTATCTGATGACCAACGTGGTCACCAGTCTGACGGGCAACGGCCTCTATAAGGTGAGTCACGGACAGTTCCATCACCTCTGGAACGGCTCTGCCCATAACCTCGCTGCCAACTCGGAATACCAGACGCGACTGCTCTTCAACGAATACAACATGCAACTGCTCGAAGAGGGCTGTACGCTCGCAGACAACTGCATCCGCACGTGGCTCTTCGTGAACGATATCGACCTGAACTACGGTGGCGTGGTCCGCGCCCGCAACCAGTTCTTCTTCACCCAGGGGCTGACCGTCCACACCCATTTCATCGCCTCGACAGGCATCGGTGGGCGACAGCAGGATCCCAACGTGCTCTCGCAGATGGACAACTACGCCATCGCTGGTCTGCAGCCCGAGCAGCGCCATTTCCTCTACGCTCCCACCCACCTGAACCGCACCAGCGACTACGGTGTGTCGTTCGAGCGTGGCACCTATATCGACTATGCCGACCGTCGCCACGTGTTCATCTCAGGTACGGCCAGCATCAACAATAAGGGTGAAATCATGTACCCGCGCGACGTGGTGAAGCAGACCCATCGTATGTGGGAGAACGTCGAGGCCCTGCTGAACGAGGCAGAGTGCTCATTCGATGATGTGGCAGAGATGGTGGTCTATCTGCGCGACATCGCCGACTATCAGACCGTCCGACAGCTCTATGAGGAGCGATTTGCTGACAAGCCCGTCGTGATCGTGCTCGCACCCGTATGCCGTCCAGGCTGGCTCGTGGAGATGGAGTGCATGGCCGTTAAGGCTCAGCAGAAGTCAGATCTGCCCGCGTTCTAAAAAACAAGCCGATGAGAATCTGGCTGCTGATATGCCTCCTCGCTGTGATTTCTCCGCTGATGGCGCAGAACAGCAAGCCGCCTCAGAACAGCACGGTGATTGCGACACGAGGCAACTTCACGCTGAGGAAGGTTCACGACAGCCTCTACTGGCTCAACGACTGGCGACTGCCCTACCCCGTGTATCAGTTTCAGACGGGCGATGTCAACGGTGACGGCAGTGAAGATGCAATGGTGGGGGTGATCAAGTCGACCCGCTTCTATCCGGAGAAGGCCCGCAGACTCTTCATCTTCAAGCAGGTGAACGGCAAGGCCCGCGCACTCTGGATGGGTTCGAAACTGGGGGGAATACTTGAGGACTTCCGCTTTGTCGACGGGAAGATTCGCGCGCTGGAATCGACTACCGACTCGCTCTTCGTGGTGTCCGACTATAAATGGGACAGATTCGGAATGGCATTCGACCATTTTATCATCAAAGGTGTAGACCAACAAACAGCAATAAAAGCCTTTAGCCAATGAAAAAGTTATTATTAGCAGCCTGCACAGCGGCCCTCGTGATGGCCTGTGCACAGAAACAACAAGCCGTCGTGACGGTTCCTCCCTCGCAGATCAACGTGGAGAAACTGCTCGACAGTATCGATTACGACATGGACGTCAGCGGACTCTCGCTGGCCGATGTCCGTACGCTTCGCAACGCGCCCGCTGCACAGCGAGGCTTCCCCTTCAAGGACTCCTATATCCGCGACATCTATCTGACCACCTCGTGGTACGACTCGCTGATGTGGGTATTCGACGAGAACATGCCCTACGACAAGTTTGAGAGCAAGGAAGATGAGTCGTTCTACGATTTCTACTACCGCATGGTCGACGAGGCGAACATCATGAAGTACACCGATCAGGAGAAAGCCTTCATCAAGCGCATGCAGGAGCGAGAGGACGAACTCAAGCAGAAGAACTTCGAGGTGGGACCCGGTCAGAAAGTGAACATCCAGAACATGGTCAACCCCACACAGCTCAAGGATTTCGACCCGTTGCTCAGCCAGCAGTTGGGCAAGGACGGTTTCGGCATCGTGCCCTCACGGATGAACCAGCTGTTCCAGATCTACGAGAAGAACGACTATAACGACTTCCCCAACTTCGTGACCACCGACCTCTACCTGCAGATCTTCCACCTCTACATCGACTGCATGCTGCGCGAGGTGGAGGAGCAGAAGCTGTTGCCACTGATGACCACCTTCTGTCGCGATATGCACGAACTGCTGTACAACATGGAGAGATGGTCGGGCGCAGACGAGAAACGGCATGAAATCGCACACCGCAATGCAGCTTTCTACAATATCGCCTACAAGCTGTTCACTGGCAAGTATATCTCCGAGCCAGGCAAAGACGATGTCGAGGCACAGGAAGTCGGGAAGATCATGGAAGCCAAAGACGACTTTAGCGCCTTTATGACCGACTTCAAGGGGGTAACGTTCGCCTATAGCCTCTACCGTCCGCGAGGCCACTACTCCCGCACAGAGAAGCTCCAGCGCTACTTCAGGGGAATGATGTGGCTGCAGACCGCCAGCTTCGGACTAGACCACAAAGACGACGTGCTGGCTGCTGTGATGCAGGCCTGTGCGCTGAAACTCGACAAGAAATCGCAGGAGAACTACCGCACCCTCGACGAACTCATCACCTACCTCATGGGCGAGTCTGACGACCTCAGTCTGCCTCAGGTGATGGCCGAGGTGGAGAAGACCGGCTTGCAGATGGAAGACCTCATCCACAACGACGATGCCATCGCCAAGATTACCGCTACCCTCAACGAGATCGGCAACACCCAGACGCGAATCCGTCCGAAGTATGAGAATACGAGCCACAACAAGATCCAAGTAATGCCCCAGCGCTATCAGCCCGATGCGGAGGTGCTACTGAATATGGTCGACTACGACAACAAACCCACGAAGCGCGCCACACCAAAGGGCCTCGACTTCTTCGCAGCGATGCTCGTGCCCGCTGCTGAGCGCATCCTCATGGAGGAGAAGACCGAATGGAAGGACTATGGCAAAATGCTTGAGAAGATGAAGATGCGCATGCAGGGCATCAACTGGAACGAGACGACGGCCACCCAGTGGATGAGCACCCTCAGGGCCATGTGCGATCGCGACCCGCAATTGAACTATCCTTACTTCATGGTTTCCCCAGAGTGGGAGTATAAAGACCTCAACGCGATGCTGGCCTCATGGGCAGAGCTGAAGCACGACGCCATCCTCTACGCCAAGCAGCCCTTCGGAGCCGAGTGTGGAGGCGGTGGTCCCCCAGAGCCTATCGTGAAGGGCTACGTGGAGCCGAATGTCGGTTTCTGGCGGAAAGCCATTGTCTTGCTCGACAACACCGCCCGTCTGCTGAAGGAGCAGAATATGCTGACCGATAAGATCAGCGGTGCCACAGACCGGTTGAAGGAGGAGGCTGAGTTCCTGCTGGCCATCAGCGAGAAGGAACTGGCTGGCAAGCCCCTCACCGATGAGGAGTACGGACAGATAGAGTGCATCGGATCCACCTTCGAGAATATCAGTCTCGACCTGGTGCGCCAGAAAGACCAGGATCTGATGGGCTGGGACGACGTGCAGGGTGCCGACAAGAAAGTGGCCCTCGTGGCTGATGTCTACACCGCCAATGCGAACAACAACCCTGAGAAGTCGATCCTTTTCGAGGCTGTGGGCGATGCTGACGAGATCTACGTGGTGGTCGAAATCGACGGCTACCTGTATCTCACGCGTGGTGCTGTGCTGAGCTATCGTGAGTTCATCCAGCCTCTCGATATGCCCCGTCTGACGGATGAGGAATGGCAGAAGCAGCTGGAGAAGAATCCCCGCAAGGGCGTGCCAGAGTGGATGAAGCGTATCACCGTACCACTGGAGTCGGAGCCCGAGGATAATGAGGAATATCACTATAGCTCTGGCTGTTAGTCTGTTGTTTCATGTATCTGCGCGATGTGCTGATACATTAAGCATCGTCTTCACAGGCGACATTCTGCTCGATCGCGGGGTGCGCCGAGTCATCAATCATCACGGAGTCGACCATCTGTTCTCGGATGGCATCGACTCCGTCTTTCGTTCTGCCCAGGTCGTCGTGGGCAACCTCGAATGCCCCGCTACGAAGATCAAGGCACCCGTCTTCAAACAGTTCATCTTCCGCGCAGAGCCCGAATGGCTCGATACGCTGAAACAGCATGGCATCACCCACCTGAATCTCGCCAACAACCACGCGATAGACCAAGGGCGCGAGGGACTTATGGATACCTATCGGAATATCGTCGCAGCGGGAATGGTGCCCTTGGGTGCTGGCGAGAACATGCAACAGGCCTCCGAACCTGTGCTCTTAGCCTCAGAGCCTCGCAAGGTGTGGCTCGTGCCCTCGCTGCGCCTCGCCCTCGAAAACTATGCCTATCTGCCCGATAAACCCTGCGTGAGCCAGGAACCGATGGACTCGCTGCTATCGCGCGTCTTGCGCCTCAGGCGGGCGGACTCCACAGCGGTCATCATCGTCTCGCTTCACTGGGGAGGCGAGCATACGCTGGAGCCTGTGCCCCGTCAGCGTCACGATGCCCACATGCTGGTACACGCTGGAGCTGATGTGCTCATCTGCCATCACACCCACACCCTCCAGACCATCGAGGACTATCACGGTCACAAGATCTACTACAGCATCGGCAACTTTATCTTCGACCCCACGAAGCCCCTCAACAGCAAGGCCTGCATCGTGCGCCTCACCATCACCGACGAAAAGGATGGTCTCCAGGTGGAAACCATCCCTATCACGATTCAACGCTGTGTGCCAGAAATCCAATGATGTAGGCGACATTATTGGGGACATACATTGTACCACTCAAACTGCTTGATATCCTCGTTATAACGGGCATAGTCGCTGTTAGCTGGATTCTGGGCTACGAACATCGATACACAATGCATCTTCTTATCCGTCGCGGTGAAGTCGGGGTAATACTCGGTCCAACTCTTGTCGACATTCCACATGGTGGCGGTGCGACGCTCTATGACGGCCTTGTCGAGGGCCTGCTTCCACATCTGGTACACATCCTGCGGAGCATGCTTGAGGAAGAAGTCGCCGGCATCGTAGAAGATATTGTTCTTAGGATCGAAATCGCCCGTGCTCTTGGTATAGTAATAGTGAATCAGTCCTCTCATATCGGCATAGGTGCTATCCTGCTCTGCCTTCACGGCCTGCATGGCATTACGAGTAGCCTGTGCCAACTGCTCCATCTCGCTGGTCTTCACTACCGACAGGGGAAGCCACTCTCTGACACTCTTATAATACTTGTCGATGATGCCAGTATAGAAATCTCCGTCGCCAAACATATCTCTCATAATCTTGTCGTAGGGCGCACCCTGTCCGGGGATCTCTGCCGGTGAGCCGATGAGATAGTCGGCCACAGAGCGCAGCTCATAGAGGTTCTCCAGACACATCATACAACAGCAGTCGAACATGATGTACTTCAGGTGAGGCAGATCCTTCAACACATTGGCCAGCGTGGGGATATTGATCCAACGACCGTCATTAGAATTCTGAGGATTGCCGAAGTCTACACCGAAGGCACGATTGGTCCTGCGCTGGACCTCCTTGCCCAACAGCCAACCGCTTCCGTGACTCCAGAGTACGAGACCATAGTTACCGTTATCGGCGGGATAGTGGTTGAAGGCATAGCGCATCACACCATCCATCACAACGGGGTCAGAGGCACGCTGCTCTCCGTCGCTGCTCGTAATACCCATATCGCTGAGACTCACGCTATCAGTCACCACACCGTTCTTGATGCGGGCCAGCCAAGGCTGTGAACCATTGTTATAGCGACGTACGAACACCAACAGGTTGTCGTTCTCACCAAGCTGCTTCGAGCCCTCCTTCATTTCTTTCAGATCCGGCTCTACGGCTCGCGACAGGTCGTTGCCACCAGCTATATAGACGAGCACGGTCTTGGCGTTGGATACTTCGGCGGGGCGTCTGGCCTCCGACACATTATCATCGTTACTACATGCAGTCATCATGACTGTCATTACTAACACTGCTGCGGAAAAAAACTTTGTATTCATAATCTTATTTTTTTATTATTTGAGTATTCTGAATGATCTTTCGATGCTGCAAAATTAGTACGATTTCCACCTGTTTCCAACTTATTTCATCTTTTTCGTTCCCGTTTGTTGCGACATAGGCCCTATATTACGACAAAACCAGAGTACAGGCTCCGGATCTGTCGCACACAAAGAAAAAAAGCTTCCCGGCGGGGGAAGCTTTCTTTGTAAGAGAGGGTGTGGGATTAGTCGTAGTTGAAGCGGAACTCTGCGAGTTGCATGCTGTCATCGTTGTCGTCACTTCAGGTGTTGATGATCTCAAGGCGGAAGTACTTCATGTCCTTCGGCCTGTCCCCCGAGCCCGACTTCAACTTCCTTCAGGGCATGGACTTTGCCAAGACTCTCTTCCGCCTCTGGCCCTCCGACGTGGACATCATTTTCGACCCCATGGAGACGGGCAACGGCATCGAGTACCTGCCTGAGCAGGTCATCAGCGATGTTTCATGGACCGACTATCACCCTATCAAGCAAGTCTATATGACCCGCAACTGCAACACCGGCCAGATGATGTGGGACCCGCTGACCGTTATCAACGCCGTGGAGGGCGACGACCTTTTCACGCTGACTGAGCGCGGCACCGTGGTGCTCAATGACGATGGTACGGTCATCTTTACCCCTTCGGCCACGGGTAACAGCCGCTTCCAAATGCCCGGCGACGACGCTTGGCGCTCCGCCATGCTGGAGAAAAACCGCAACGTGAACAAGATACATTAAGAAAGCTTGTCACATTGGGGTCAGCATCGGCTTTAGCAAATGATTAAAAATTCAGGATTTCCATGCGTACAGGACCGATCAGACCAGAGGGGGTGAGGGTTCCCATATTCTGCGAGAGACTTTTGACGCCACTATCAACACTTTACAACGATTCATAATACAACACAATTTCAATTTGGGCGTAAAGATACAAAAAAAATCTGAATGATCGTTCTTTTTGCCAAAAAAAACCGGAAGTTGTTGCTTCCGGCTTATTTCTTTCTATTTATTCTACTGACCCTGGGCCAACTTTCTCATCTCCTCCAGCTGCTCGGCGAACGTACCGCTGTGCTTCACATTCTCACCGTCGAACTTGAATGTCCAGATATCCCACTCAGGACCGAAGTTCAGCTCAGTCTGCCACTCAAGGAGTTCAACTCTCCAGAGCTTCAGCTTGGCACCAGCACGGCCGTAGACACCTGCCTTGATACCTGCCTCAAACTCGAACGGCTTCTTCTCCATCGGGGCGATCGTGGCCTTCATGTCTGCCTTGATCAGTGGGCCTACGCTGAGGGTGGGACCTGCTAACATGTCGACCAGCACATCGCATCCGAGAAGGACACCGGCCTCTGCATTTGCCGAAACACTGGCACGTGGGGTGATAAAACTGAACTCGCTCTTGGTGGTCTTGTAGTCGGCGATGGGCTTCCAGCCGCCGTTATTCTTGTCATACTTCACACCGGCAGAGAACTTGTTGGCGTACTCATATTTGAAACCTGTGTAAACCTGACCTGAAAGACCTGCATTCATGTGGAGATAGATAGCGGGCTGAACGGTGATGGCCACGGGCACGCAACCTGCCATGAAGATGAAAGTGAACTCTGAGAGCTGAGCAAGCTTGATGTTCTGATACTCCTTGGGAATCTCTACCTTGCCGTTCAGGCCAAACATCATCTGGGGAGCAACTGCTACTGTACCGTCGATACGACCCTCGAAGTATCTGGTATCCAAGTCGAACGGAATCAGGGCCTTCTTCAGCGTCACCTTTGAGTCGAGCTTCAGCGTGTAGTCGAACGTCACATCGTAAGGCACCTTGCTCTCGATGGTCAGCGTGTCGCCCTTGTTCTCACCAGTCTTGATCTCGATCTTCGGGAACTTGAACTCACCATGCTCTCTAATGAAGCGACCAGAATTCTCGCCCTTAACAGTAAGACCGTTCTTCCTGACATTATCAACGAACTCTATGAATTCACTTCCTACGGTGAAGATTTCCTTTACCTTATCGATGACGGTGCCGATAGCATCTCCGATTGATTTAAGGGGGTTCCAACGTGTGGTTGCTGGACCTGAGAGTTCGAAGGTCTCACCGTTGAGGATCTCCTCTGCTGTCAGCACACCGAACTGGTTGAAGGCACCACGGGTAGTCTCGCCAGCTCTGCGGGTAATGGCAACGGCCACGGGGTGAATGCGGTTCTCACTATCTGTATACTTATCGGCCGACAAGCCGCGGGTGCTACCGGCATTGGGGTTGACGTAGATAGCGGTGTTCAGCTCGAATTCCTGACCTGCGAGCACCTCGCCGAGACCTGAAGGAATCACGTTGAGGATATACTTGTCGCCATCGAGGCGCTGAGCTGTAGCGCGACGGAGATATGAGCGCTCATCCTTTCTCTGCCAGATACCCATCGGGTGATCTACGAAGTCGCTGATGCCCATCTTGTCGGCATAGGCCTTGCTCACGCTGATCATCGTGGTATCGTCGTTCAGGATCTGCACATCGTTGTCGTTGATGAAGTCGGTGTAAACCAGTCCAAGGGGCTTCTTCAAACCGTTGCCGTCGGATACGATTGTCTGATCGTCTGCGGAGTTATTTACCTGGCTCTCCATGTTGTCGTCTGAACATGCTGTGAAAGCGAAGACAAACATACCTGCGGTAAGTGTGCTCATGAGCACCTGCTTTACCATAACTGTCATTTTTTTCATAATCGTATTTATTTTAAATTGTTTATAATTACTTGTTTTGTCTTGTTGACGATGCAAAATTAGGACGATTTTCAGCTGTTTCCAAGTTTTTTTGTGTTTTTCGCTCCAAGTCTTTGCGACACTCGCCCGATATTGCGACAGACATTTTTCACCCCCTCTGAATTTGTCGCATCCAGTCAATTTTTGGGCATAAAAAAAGCTTCCCGCAGTAGGAAGCTTGAAAAAAGTTACACTAAATCCCCCAGCGGCAGCCTAACATCACAATACGGTTGTTAGAGCGGCTGATGTTCTCGTAGATTTCATACCCATCAGAATTGTATTTTCTAAGGATATGGGAAGGATCGACGAGCCGGTTGGCGGTGAGATAGAGGGTGACAGGCTTGAAACGCTTCTCGATGGAGACGGTAGAAGACTGCCATGTGAGGTTGGCCCGCGAGGCAATGGTTTGGTAACCACCCATAAACCGGAAGTTGGTAGCCACCAGCCATCCGCATCCTAAATCAGCCCTGACATTAAGACTCCAGCCCCAGTTCTTGTCATCAACCTCACGTCCCCCGCGAATGCTGCCAATACCCTGATAATGTGCCCAATGACGCCAGATGGTGGCGTTGGCCTTGAGCCATTTGTTGTTCCAGGCCAAGGTCTCGCTCACCCTGTAGGTCGAGACATCGGCATCATTCAGCGTCATCCTGACTATCACGCCACGACCACCCAGCTTGCTCTTGAACAAATAAGACTCCATCAGGTTGTTGGTCCGCTCGGCCGACACACTCGTGGTGGCAGAGAAAGGACCGTAAGTGAGAGTGTGGTTGAGAGAGAACTGTATCCTGACCTCCGGCTTCAGATGAGGATTGCCCAGCGACACTTTGTTATGCTCATTGGTCTGCACGAAGGCAAGTACGGCTTGCTGGTTGGAGGGAAGGCGGTTGGACAGACTGTTCGACAATGAGAGGCTGTGGTGCCTGGAGATGGCGTAAGTCAGTCGGGCACTACCATTCACCAAGGGTGTAAAATGCGAAAAGCTTCTGCCAGTCAACGGTACCTCCCCAAGATTCATAAAACTATAGAGTTGAACCGCGTGGCCTGTGTTTTCGGTAGTGTTCGTGTGATAAAGGCGCAGGCCATACTCGGCATTGACCAACCATTTGCCCGACCGCCATACAGCATTGAGGAAAGGTTCTGCAAAGAAACGGAATCCTGTGGATTGCTGTTCTACGGACATGGCATCGCCTATATCATCCCCGGCGTCAACATCATGACTGAAGCGTTCTCCTTCGCCTTTGAACCTGAGGCCGCCACCCAGCACTAACCGTGAGGCAGGTCGGCTAAACACGGTATCGGTCAGTTCAAGGGCTGCGTTGAAGGCATAGTCGGTATAGTCAGGATGCATCACCCATTCCAAAGTATCCATGGGCGTTACGTCTAAACCTATGGTAAGACGGAAGAATCGTTGCCAATCATCGTCCACTTTCCATTTCTGCAGCGAAACGTCAGCACTACTTTTCAGCACCCATCCTAGCGCATTCAGCCGGGTGGTGCCGCTATATCCCACAGACACCTTGTGGCAGACATCTCTCTTGTCCTGATATGCGCCGGCTATCACGTAATCCGAAGTCACAGACGAAGTGACGCTCCAAGAAGATGCATCATAATGTGCATGTTCATAATCATACTGGGTCCAAAGCGTATAGGAATTGGGGGATGCGTGTTGGGTGTGACGCCGCCAGTTGAAGTCATAGCGTGCCGAGAGGTTGAGTGGCTTATCGCTGGTCTCAGTAGAGGTGACCGTAAGGCTGAGGTTATCTTTATCCGCAAGATCGAGGTCGAAGATTTCGCTTTCACCTTCCACATCTTTGTATTTGCCGGTCAACGTCAGACGCCAGTCATAATCGCCGGCCTTGTAGCCGAGCCAGAGGCTGCCATTCCCCTCCAGGTGTTTCAGACGACTGTCTAACAGGTGCGGGTCGATCCACAGATATCCCCCGGCAACATCGCCGCCCGTTGACAGCTGTGCCCGTGTGGGAGTGGTGCACAACAGCATCAACAGCACAACCGCTATCTGATATGGAATCCTCGCTGACTTCATGCTGCAAAGATACGAATAAGCGATTGAAAATGAAAATAATTCTTGATTTATTTTGCATTTTGCCGGCTTATTCGTATCTTTGCGGCATAGAAAGCAAGACGGCATGATGAACTCTCTGGCGAAACGGCTCACCTATCGCATCATGGCGGTGGTACTGGTGATGATGGCGATCATCAGTATCGTGACTTATTATTCGGTCAGGAGCTATATGCTGGAGGAAGCCCAGGAACGCTATCAGGGCGTGCTGCAGAGAGATCACGAGGAGTTCCGCCGCAGGTTGTCGGATGTGATGGTGGCCACGAAGAACAACCTGCATGAGATAGAACTCAACGTGGACCATCCTGAGAAGATCGTCCCGCAGTTGGAGCGTGTCTTGCAGGCCAATCCATCAATTATCACATGCGCCATTCTGTATGAGTCAGGCTATTTCCCCGAAAGGAAACGTTGCCTGGAGATTTATTCTACACGCGATTCTGTAGGCAAGGTGCATACCTTCCAGGACGAAGACGACCATAATCCCTATCTGGACAGGGAATGGTTTAAGAAGGGGCTGTCGAAAGACACGGCAGACTGGTCAGAGGCGTATTTCGAGTATGAGCTCATTCCCAACGACAACGCCCGCTATTTGCTGACAACCTATTCCATACCTGTACACGACCAGCATGGGCGTCCGGTGGCATTGTTCGGTTCTGACCTCTCCTTGGAATTCCTGAGAGAGGAGTTGATGGACGACCTTAGGGAACTCAATGAGAAGAACGAGAAGGGCAGTTCCCGACATTCTTATAACTTTGTGATAGACCATCAAGGCACCTATATCGTTCATCCCGATGAGGAACGTATCCTCAATGCCAATTTCTTCGAGGAGTCGAAACAGACTAGCAGCAGGATTGACGACGATGTGGTAGACCGTATGGTGAAAGGCGAGACAGGTTCGGCGATGGTGGAGATCGACGGTGTGCCCTCATGGATGTATTACCGGCCGGTGAAGCACATGGACTGGGTGATTGCCATCGTGGTGCCGGAGGAGGTGATTTTCCACAAAGGCCGTATGCTGAACACCCTCATCATGTTGATTGTGCTGTTGGCACTCTTAATCATCTATCTCATCTGCCGGCGTATGATAAGTGATATTACCACGCCAGTCACCGTGCAGAAAGCTACCCTTGAACGTGAGCTGAAGATTGCCAACGGCATCCAGATGGCCATGTTGCCCAAGACCTTCCCTCCCTATCCTGATCGGACGGACATCGATATCTATGCCTCGGTAACGCCTGCTCGTGACGTGGGTGGTGACCTCTATGACTATTATCTGCGCGACAACCGGTTGTTCTTCTGCATCGGTGATGTGAGTGGCAAGGGTATGCCCGCCGCCCTGCTGATGGCCGTGATGCGCGCCATGTTCCGCAGTGAGACGCGTCGTGCGGAGAGTGCAGCTGCACTTGTCGACACCATGAACCGTAACCTCAGCGAGGAATATACGGGTGGTTATTTCGTGACGATGTTCGTGGGTATCCTCGACCTCACCACCGGTCATCTGGACTACTGCAATGCTGGCCATGAGGCACCTGTGATCGCCGGACAACCGCTGTTCGTTAAGCCCAACCTGCCCGTAGGGGCGCTCCCGGACTGGGAATACGAAGGTCAGCAGGTACAGTTGAAGAGTGGTGACATGATGTTTATCTATACCGATGGCCTGAGTGAAGCTCATAACCACGACGACCAGTTGTTCGGTAGGAAACAGGTGTTGCGGATTGCCGAAGCGCATCGTGACGATACGGCCCAGCAACTGGTACAGACGATGGAGGCTGAGGTGAAGCGTCATACAGGCGATGCACCCCAGAGTGACGATATCACCCTGTTGGCCATCAAATGGCAGAATCATGGCTTGATGTTGCGGGCGACGATGGATGAGATCGGATGCCTTCAGCCCTATATAGAACGGGTGGCTCAGGAGGCAGGCTTTGACAGCAAGGAGTCGAAGCGTCTGCGACTGGCAGTTGAGGAGGCGGTGGCGAATGTCATTAACTACGCCCAGGCCTCGATGATCACCCTCCATACGACCATTGCTGACGGTCAGCTGGTGCTCACCATCGATGACGACGGCAATCCTTTCGACCCCACGAAAGGTTCTGATACTGACCTGTCGGTGACGCCTGACAAACGTCCACCTGGTGGCATGGGCATCATCCTGATGCAGCGAATGACCGATGGCATCACCTATCAGCGCAGCGACGGACATAACATCCTTACCCTCAAAAAATTAGTAAAATGAATCAATAAATTGTAAATGGTAAATTGTTAAATTGTAAATAATATGGTGAATATTACAATCAACGAAAAAGAAGGTCTGCAAACAGTTACCATCAGCGGCGACCTCGACAATGCGGCCAGCTCACAGGCAGAGCGTAGTCTCGCACCAGTCTTCGACCGTACAGACTGTGATGTCCTCATCGACTGTACCGAACTGAACTATATCTCGAGTAGCGGCCTCCGTATCCTGCTCAATATCTACAAGCACACCCGTAGCTATGGTCACACCTCCACGCTGAAGGGAATGACCGAAGAGGTGGAGGAGGTGTTCAGCCTGAGTGGATTCCTACAACTGTTTAAAGTGGAAAAATGACAGAGAAAGAGATCAAGCAGCTTCAGGAAGAGAACAGTTTCCTGAAGAAAGAGGTGGAACGACTGAAGGACGAACTGGTAAGGATGGTCAGTCGTAATCTTGACCTGACAGAGCGTCTGGAATACGATGTGGAGTTGAAGCGTCGTACGGAGGTGGCCCGTGAGATCCTGGAGGGCAACGTGGAACGGCAGCGTAATGCCGACCTGCAGGACGACGGTCAGCTGATGGCACTCATCGAGATGAAGGTGGAGAAAGACCGTCCTCATCTGCGTCCGGAGTTCTGTTCCAAGGATCTGGCTGAGATGCTGGGTGTGAGTATGAAACGACTGGAAGCCCTGTTCCGTCATCAGACCATCCATCGCACACCGGATGCCTATATCGACAACCTGCGTGTATTGGCAGCCCTGCGCCTGTTGCGCGAGCAACCTAACTATACCATCGCAGTGGTGGCAGAAGAGGCTGGATTCTCGAATGTCCGCACTTTACAGCGCCGCATCATGGAGGTGATCGGCATGAGTCCGGTAGACTATCGTCTGATGCTCACAAAAGACCTGTAAGGAGAAGCTGTTTTTGAAGTACCCCGACCGAGAATCGAACTCGGAACTAAGCTTTAGGAGAGCCTTGTTATATCCATTTAACTATCAGGGCCTGTCGCAAAGACGGTGCAAAGGTACAACTTTTTAGTGAATAGTGAATAGTGAATAGTGAAAAATTTTATTCAGAATTAAGAAAAATGATAGAAAAGATAATGAAAACAGGATTTTTGATGCTTGCAGCATGTCTGCTGCTGGCGACGAGTTGCAAACAGAAAGCACCTGCCAACGAACCGGTAGCTGACGCCACAGTGGAGAGCAACACTGAAAACACGACAGAAAGTAAGGTGATGTATACCGATATCAGTCTGCCAGGCCCTCAGGGACAGACGGTGAAGGTAAGCGACTATGTAGGCAAGAACAAACTCGTGATGATCGACTTCTGGGCTTCATGGTGCGGACCCTGCATGGGAGAGATGCCTTATGTGGTGAAGGCCTACGAGATGTTTCACGACAAGGGTCTGGAGATTGTGGGTGTCTCGCTCGACAAAGACAAGGCCAGCTGGGTTCAAGCCATCGCACAGACAGGTCAGAAATGGCCGCAGATGAGCGACCTGAAAGGCTGGAACTGCGAGGGAGCAGCCCTCTATGGAATCCAGTCGATTCCAGCCAATGTGCTCATCAACGAGCAGGGAGAGATTGTGGCCAGGGATTTAAGGGGCGACTTTTTGCTCAAAGAAATCGAAAGCCGCCTTGCCGCTGGGGCCGTAGCAGAATAGGCCTACGCGGATGCCTTTCCAATAGCCTGCCCGCATGGGGAACGCCTCGCCCGCAGGCTCATAATGCTCGCCATCGGTACTGAAATAGAACTGATGGCGATTTTCTATGCAGTCGTTCGTGATGCGCAGCCATACTTTCGCGAACTTTCCGCGGTTTATGATCTGCCGCTCACCATGCGCCTCGATAAAGATGCCCTCCTTGCAAAGGCCGATGCCACGAAACAGTTTGCCTGAGCAGAAGAGTCCCGCATAGTTATTCCCGGAGGCAGAAACCAACGTGGTGCTCTCGCTCTGATAGCCAACAACTTTCTGCGTGAGCATATTTCGAGCCAGTTTCAGACTATCAGCAGGCATCGCCTTCAGCGTGAGCCAGCCCTTACGATCAGAGAGATTCCAATGAGTGTCGACGGGGTTGTGATTCCATTGCCAAACCGGAGATAGAGAGGAAAGAGGAGAGAGGAAAGAGGAAGGAGATATGTTAAAATCATCATGAAAGTCAGAGGATACACTTTGGTATTCTCTTTCCGCTTTCCTCTTTCCACTTTCCACTAAAACAGGCTTTTGCCAGACGGCCACAGGCTCGCCAATGCCATTGCCGTCGTAGTCGACACCCATCAAGGGCCAGTCGTTATGCCAATAAGCAGGTTGCAAATGCACCACGCGCCCTAAGACAGGCGTCTCCTGAAAGTGGTAGAACCACCAACTGCCGTCAGGCGCATCCACCAAAGCCCCCTGATGAGGACCATTCACCTTAGTCGAACCTTTCTCAAGCACGATGCGACGCTCATAAGGTCCATAGATGTTATGAGAACGAAGCACCGTCTGCCAACCTTGTCCGACACCACCCTCAGGAATAATCAGATAATACCAGCCATTGCGCTTCAAGAACTTCGTACCCTCCGCCACAGGCCCTTGATACACCGTCACACCATCATCGAGCAACTGCTTGCCATCAGGCGACATCTTATGAACGATGATGGGGCCTGCTCCATGCTGACTACGCCCCAGATACGCCTGTCCGTCGTCGTCCCAGAAAGGACAAGGATCCTCCCATTTTGCCACACGCTTTACCAGATGCAGGGGTGACCATGGGCCGTGGGGATCCTGAGCCGTGCTCATATAGAGTCCCTCGTCAGGAGTACAAAAATACACATAGTAGAGGCCGTTATGATAACGGATGGCAGGTGCCCAAGACCCACCGGCATAATGCCGGTTACTATCCCAGCCCGGCTCATCGAAGCGACGGTAGATCTGACTGATATAGCGCCAATTGACCATATCTTCCGACTCCAGCACCTGCATGCCTAAAAAGTGGAAGTCGGACGCCACCATATAATATTTCGCGCCCACGCGAATGACATCGGGGTCGGAGAAGTCGGCATTCAGCACAGGATTCTTGTAGAAGCCATTGCCCAAGTCGCCCCAGGAAAAGGATAGTGAAGAAGGCTGATGGTCGTAGTCGTCACGAACGAAGTCAGGCCTCACATCGGGCTGCTCCGTCTGTATCTGGACGGCGTCGAACACCACGTTGCGGGCATGGCGGACGAAAAAGCCCTTGGCAGGCAGGTTGCCCCACATCGTCGCCTCCGGATAGGCCTTCTCCTTCTCATCCCTGATGGTGTCGTTGATAGCCGCAAGGTCAGCTGCCTTCACCCCACCCTTGTGATGCAATGTGATATTCGAGAGCCAGATATTCTTGACCGGATGACCGGGCAGGCCCGTGATGGAACAGCCCACAGCGCCCGCATTGCGGATATGGATATTGCTGAGATGCACGCCATCGATGCTGCCCACATGATCGATGGGAATCAGTTCGGTAATCGTGTCGTCATTGCCTTTACCACTCAGTCCTTTCGCAGATTCCCTCAGTTTATAGCCTCTTCCACGATTGCCTAAGCGGATGAAGATGGGTGATTCCGTACCCTCGACGGTGAAGTCCGACACGTTCACATTCTCCATCACACCGCCATCGACGATTTCCAGTGAGAGAGCCGACGTGCCCCTCCACTGTCCGAAGAACTTCTCCTTCTGATCGCTGCTGGGCTTGACTACGATACCAGAGATGTTGATGTTTCGGAAACCACCATTCGTCTCAGTCCCCAATTTCACGGCATTGCAATGACTCGACACCACGCAATCCGCTATACGGACATTCTCACAGAGTCTGGGCGAGGTGCTTTTCAACGTGATGGCATCATCGTCGCTATCAGCCATCATCCCCTGCACAATCACATCGTGGCAACCATCCAAGTCGAGAGCGTCGTTGTTGTAGTTATTGCGGTTGAACACCTTGACACTCTCTATCTTCAAACGGTCGCAAGCCAGATAATGCTGCATCCAGCAACCGCTGTTCTTCAAGGTGATATTCCTCACGGTGATGTCCTCGCCTTGGATAAATCGCAACAGATGCGGCCTGGTGATACCCTCATCATTCCACGACAGTTTCTTGAAAGCGCGCCCGCGACCATCAATCGTTCCATAGCCGTCGATGACCACATTCCTCACCTTGTCGGCATAGAGCAGTTGAATTGTGTTGGTCTGCGTGCGCAACGAGACATAGTCCGATTTCATTGGCCGGTAGTCGTTCACATCTGTACTGCCATAGAGCGTGGCACCATGCTCTAGATAAAGATGCACATCCGATTTCAGAATAATCGTACCTATCTTATATTGTCCTGCAGGCACCACCACACGTCCGCCACCAGCCTTGGAGCAGTCGTCGATAGCCTGTTGAATAGCTTTTGTACTCAGTATGGTTGTATCAGATTTGGCGCCATAGTTCACGATATTGTAATCAGCTGCTGAAGCGTAGACAGTGAATAGTAAACAGTGGATAGTGAATAGTAAAAGGCGAAAGTATTTCATATTTGTATCACTTTTATTCGTTTATGTTGCAAAGATACAAAAAAACTATAAACTATAAACTATAAACTATAAACTTTTCGTATATTTGCGAACAAATTGTTATCAACTAAAACTTCATCAATAATGAAAAGACTTCTTTTTTTCTGTTTCCTGGCGTGTACGGCAATGGCTGTCAACGCTCAGAACCCCTATCTCCCTCTGTGGGAGCATGTGCCCGATGGCGAACCCCGTGTATTTGAGGATCCCGACCATCCCGGCAAGTTGCGTGCCTACATCATCGGCTCGCACGACGTGAACTACTCCGCCTATTGCGGCCCCGACATTCGTATGTGGTCAGCTCCCGTTGAGGATCTGAGTCAGTGGCGCGACGAAGGCCCAATCTTCACTTGGTTTGTCGACGGACAGTGGGACACGATGTATGCCCCCGACCTCGTGGAAGTGAAGGACAGGGCTACTGGCAAGAAGACCTACTACCTCTATCCCCACAGCCGCGGCTGGCGTCGTACGCCGATGGTATGTAAGGGCGATCGTCCTGATGGTCCCTTCACCCCCATCAACCTCACGGAGGATGGTCGTCAGTGTCTGCCCGGCTCGTTGATCGACTTCGACCCCTCGGTGTTCATCGAGACCATCACCGACAAGAAGGATAAGGACTATGACATCGGTTTCCGTGCTTATGTGTTCTACGGTTTCCAACATTCTACGGCTGTTGAGCTCGATCAGAAGACGATGTACTCGAAGCGCGAGGGCACGGAGCCCATCGACCCGTTCATCCCCGCCAGCAGTGCCGACGGTCGTCTGCTCGATAGAGCCGGTAGCGAATACAAGGCTCTCTATGCCGGACAGAATCCGCTCGACTTCAATTTCTTCGAGGCTTCCAGCATCCGTCAGGTGGGAAATAAGTACGTGATGGTATTCTCTGGCTATAGCGGCAAGGAATACGGTCTTGGCAATACCAACTCCGCCCTGCGCTATGCCTTTGGAGACTCGCCTTTAGGTCCTTGGCGCTCAGGAGGTGTGTTGGTAGACTCCCGCGGTGTCGTCGTAGGTCAGGATGGCTCTAAGCTCATCACCACCAACTTCGGTCACAACACCCACGGCTCCATTCAGGAAATCAACGGCCAGTGGTATGTGTTCTATCACCGTCCGCCACGTGGTTTCGGCAATGCCCGTCAGTCGATGGTGGCACCGGTGAAGATCACCTGGGACAAGAAGCCCGTGGCCAAGGGCGGCGTGGTGAAAATCACCGGTTACGACCCCTATGCTAAGGATAATGTCTGGACGGCAAAGGCCAGCGATGGCAATGAATACACAGGTGCCGAGGTGACCAGTGAGGGTTTCCAGATCTTCGGTCTGCCGCCTTACGCTTACTATAGCGCTGGTTATGCCTGCTTCGTGTATGGTCCCGGCTCTAATGACTGGATGCAGGACAACCACGACGTGTGGAACAACTCAATGGACCTCGCCGGCATCAAGAACGGTGGTATCATCGGCTTCAAGTACTTCGGCTTTGGTGGTCTGGCTCAGGACACCAAGGGTTGCAAGGCCTTCGAGGGAACGAAACTGGGCGACGGTACGACACTTACCCTACAACTCACCCCCAGTGGCCGTGGCGACTTTAAGATTCACGTACTACTAGACGACCCGTGGAAGGGCAAGGAGATTGCCACCCTCATCGTAACAGCCGATTTACCCAGCCAGCCTACAGGCTTCGTTTTCAAAGTGCCTGATGTCGAAGGGCTCACCGGTAAGCATGCCATCTATCTCGTCACCGAGGGACCCGAGGTGCAACAGCCACAGCAGCCCCAAGGACAATGGGGCCGTCGTGGACCACAGCAGCCACAGCGTCCGCAGGGACTCTACGACCTCCACGGCATAGGCTTTGGCAAAGCCATGCCTAATATCTGTAAGGCTCCCGATGTGCCAAAGGTGACCATCACCTGCGACGGCAAGCCGCTGACGATTCCTTCAACGCCTGTGCGTTTCACCAATCAGAACGGCTATCCCGACCAGATCCGCTACCAGCTCTATGCGCCGCTGGATGCCGGTTCGAAGCTGAAGGCGACGTCGGATGCGCCTAACGGCGTGAAGTTCGACATCAGTCCAATCGTAGAGGGCCGCGCCACCATCAAGGCCACGTTCAAGGGCAAGACGAAGATCTTCCTGATCAACTAAATTTATTTTAGACCACGAATTACACGAATTTCACGAATTTTGCTGCGCACAAAATAATGCGTACAAAATAATTAGTTTAATTCGTGTAATTCGTGGTTGTATTTTTTAACCTAAAGATAACGTAGTTTTTGTGGGGCTTTCTGTGAAAAATGCGTACCTTTGCACCCGAGATGAGAAAAGCATTGATGTATCTGTTACTCTCGCTGGGTATTGTCCTGGTCGTGATGTTCGTCTGTGGCGCCGCTTTGGGCTTCGCAGGCAGCTTCATTGAGGGCTTTATCGACGGCTTCCATGGCGACACCAATGCCACATGGAATCCCTCTGACTTCTACTTCGCCATCGGCATGTGCATCCTCAGCATTGCCTGTGTCATCCTGCAGATCGTGTTCCTCCGCATGCGTTTCGCCAGCTACACCATGGGCCGCATGAGCCTCATTCCCAAGGAGAAACGCGCAAGGGTCATTGGAAACATCGGTATGGCGATGTTGGGTATGGGACTGCTCTACTGCACCATCTCCGACCCCTTCTTCAGCAACGATGAAGCCCTGCGCGAGTCGTTTGAATGGATGGCCAAGCATCCCGTCCTCTCTTTGATCGGCATGACCTTCATCGAGGGCACGGCAGACCTGATTCTATATGGTGGTATCATGCGTGAGTTGCTCGAGTGGAAGCACCGGCCACAGATCATCGTCCCGGTGTTCGGCCTCATCATCGGTCTGTTATCGGCCAGCTTCAGCAACCCCGTTCTGGCCATTCCTTCCGCAATGGCGGTGATGATCCAGGGCTATCTCTACGACTATTGCCGTAGTGTCGTTCCCATTATCATCAGTGATTTCTTCTATTGGCTGATCATCATCCTGCTCATCGGTGTGACAATTCCGGCATGGTTTTTCTTCATCGCCGCCGTCCTCATCGTTCCCGGCGCCGTCATCGCCATCCAGACGATGGAACCGTACAAACCTATTGATTGACTATCAATTGCAGTCCGATGCCCCTGACCGTTTTGAGCGTGATGCGCGATTCATCGGCGAGGAGCTTCCGGAGCTTGTTCACGAAGACATCCAGTGAGCGCGAAGCGAAATAGTCATCCTCCGTATTCCAGAAGCGGCTGAGGATGGCCTCACGGCGCACCACGTTATTCTTGTTGTCGGCGAGGATGGCCAGTATCTGCGCCTCACGCTGCGTCATCGTCTGCGAAACACCCGTCTCGTCATTACGCAATGTGGCGTGGTCGGCATCGAGGGTATATTTACCCAGTTTATAGTGGCTTATCTCTTTTTCGGTCTTCGCCCCACCCCGCATCTTCATCAGCGCCTGGATATGGGCGTCGAGCTCTTCGGGCACGAAGGGTTTCTTAACATAGTTGTTGATGCCGAGGCGATAGCCCGCCTTCACATCGTTGGGCGACGTCAGCGCCGAGGTGAAGATGATGATCACGTTCTGGTCGGTCTCGCGGATGCGCTCCACCATCTCAAAGCCGTTCATCACCGGCATGTCGATGTCGGAGATAATCACGTCGGGATGGGTCTCCTCCCAGGCCTTCACACCTTCCTTACCGTTGGCAGCGGTCGTCACCTCGTAGCCGCCAATAATATCCTCCAGCCCTGTCTTCTCGATATAGGCCAGCGATGCATCGTCTTCCACTAACAATAATTTAATCATATCTTTTCTTTTTCTTAAACCACGAATTTCACTAATTTCACGAATTTTGCTGCGCGCAGAATAATTAGTGTAATTAGTGTAATTCGTGGTCTTTTTATTTTGGAATGAATAGTGTAAATTCCGAAAACTTGTCTTTCTCGCTCGCGACGGTGACTTTGCCACCGTGGGCCTGCATCACTTGGTCCACGTAGTTCAGCCCCAGGCCGAAGCCCGAGACACCGCCCGTGCGGTTCTTCTCGTGGATAGCCGCCCGTCCGAACTTGTCGAAGATCACCTGTTGCTCCTCCTTCGTCATACCGATGCCGTTGTCGCGCACCTTCAGCAGCACGTGCTTGTCAGTATCCCACGTCTTGATCTCAATCCCGATCTCATCCTTCGAGTACTTGACGGCGTTGTCGATGAGGTTGGCGATAGCCTCGGTAAGATACTGCTCATCGGCCATCACCTGTTGCACCTCTAAACGGATAGTCACCTCGATGGGCTTTGTCGCCTTCGCCTTGGCCTTCTCCACAAGGTCGTTGATGATGGGTTCCAGATCCATCTCGTGCTTGTTCAGGATCAGTTTCCTGTTCTCCAGCTTCGAGATGGTCAGCAGCTTGTTCACGAGTGCCAGCAGGTGCTCGGCCTCTTCCTCGATGATGCTGTAGTATTTCTCCTTTATCTGCGGTTTGTCGTCCACCTTTCCGCTGTGCAGGAAGTGGGCGCCCATGATGATTGAGCTCAGGGGCGACTTCATGTCGTGCACCATCGCATACGAGAAGTCGTTCCTCAGTTCCGTCATCTGCTCCTGTTCGGTGATGAAGCGAAGAAGCTGGATGATGATGATGGCGAAGAAGCCCAGGATGATGGCACTGATCAGGAAAAGCGGACTCAGCCTGCGGGCCAGTTCCGGATAGGGATTGTTCAGTGCCAGACGGATGGCTCTCGACCCGTCGCGACGGATGCTCACCGGCTTCGTCATCAGCGACCAGCTCGACCGTCTGTCGTTATTCTGCCTCACCACCTCGTCGGGCGGAGCGAGGAGCTGCACCGTGACGTCGCGGTTGATCCCCACCACACTCAGCAGCGAGTCGACATACATCGCCACCGTATCGAGCGATATCTCAGAGTGGTATTTCCGGCTCAGCACATCGTTCATGCCCTCTACCGACGAGACCAGCGACAGATTGCCGCGCGCCTCCGGCAGACTCAGCGTATCACCCGCCGTCACAAGGTCGGCACGGGTATAGCTCTCGTAGAACATAGCCCATGTGAGCTGTGCACTGGCCCGCTCCTCAATGTCCTTCGTCACCGAACGGTAGGTCATCCACATATAGATGCCCAGCAACAGCAGCACCGCCGCCGCACTCACTATCGACACGTATTTGTACTTATTGCTGTGCATCGTCTGCTTTACTGAGGGAATTCATACACGAGATACTGCGCGTTGGGCTCGATGGGGTAATTGGTGAGCTGCCCGGAACGTGTCACGAACGACAGGATGCCGTTATAGATGCCATTACCAAAGGTGTACTGGCCGCCGTAGATGTTGATATAGTGGATTCGGCGGGCGTCATAGTTCAGGAGGCGCTCTATGTCGATGACCGGCATGTCGTCGATCAGTACCATCGCCGGCCATGAACTGTTGAAGTGTTCCTGCTCTTTACGGACGAACAGCTGTGGTACGCCGTCGGTCTTTCTGCTCCTTACGCAGTTCACATATTCAAACAGCACCTCCCTGACCGTAAGGAACTGACGGTATTCGTCAAGGTTATAGCTCAGTTCGGGTCTGGTACCGAACACGCTGTCGTCATAATCCAACGGCACCACATCCTCAGCATTGGCATCGTCAGACTCGCCCAGCTGCAGTTCACGTTTGGCCGGTGTGATAGCTATCTGGTGCCGCTGCATGTCAAGCGAACGGGCTTCCACCTCGCTGCGGTTGTAATGGAACACGAGGTGCGGGAGCTCCTTAGGGAGCAGGGTGGCAAACGGACTCATCATCTCTATCGGCAGACTCACGCCTGTGGACGACGCAGCAGAGAGCACGAGCGGCAGCTTGCCATGGATGCCGAAGGTGTAGAAGACGGCAATGGAGTCGTTGACCATCTTTCCCTCGAAATAATGTATCTGCTTCCCGATGATACTGAGGGAAGGACGGATCTGACTGCCCTTGAACGCATGACCGTCATAGACATTCTGAACACGCGCCTGGATGATATGGCCCTCCGTCTCTTTGACCTGAGAATTAAGAGTGAAGAGTGAAGAGTTCTTAGTTCTTAATTCTTCACTCTTAGTTCTACCTTCACTGGGCTCCCATCTGATATCGTCTTCTGGACTCTTGCGAAGAGGATTGACGATGGCGACAAGGCGGCTTGATGCCTGCGTGTGGTGGCGGGCATAGACCGACAGCATATAATAGCCGCTATGGAGATGGGAAGGCAGTTCAACGATTCCCTCCCCATTATGTCCCTTCAGACGGATCACGGTACCGGCCGCCAACCTGTTCACGTCGCACAGTTCAGCGTAGACAATCAGGGCATCGTCGGCCGTCACGCTCACCTTCATCGCCTCACCGGCAAGATACCATGTGCGGTCAGTCTCGAAACTCACGGCAAAGGCGCTCATGGCAAGCACCAACGCAACTGTCAGTGATATGATCCTATTCTTCATCTTCCCAAAAATCAGGTTTCTCAATATATGCACCTTTATATCTGACATCCAGTTGATATCCGTATGCCCATGCCGTTAGCAGCGGCCCCCCGATATCTCTTTCATCTTCCCATAC
>JAEETD010000034.1 GCA_016290175.1 Prevotella sp.
CTTTGCTGTGGACTTCGAGAGGAACATATCGCCGTTGGACATGTCCTTGAACACGACGGGGCGATAGTTTTCTGGATGAATTCCTTTTTTCATTTTGAGTTAAAATATTAATGTTTAAAACCTATTTGCGCATAAAGCGGCTGCAAAGGTACGCAAAAAAATCCGTTCAACCAAATCTTTTTTAGAAAAAGTGAGGTTTCGTCATTTATTTGGCGTAAGTGATGGCTATCTTTGAGATGCGGAACTGTGTTCCACCACTATTTGTCTCAAAATCGTTCACAACTTTCAGTGTCTTGCTGTTCACATTGCTGAATGATACTGTTGTATCGTCTTTGCTAGGTGTCAGTTTGTTGCTGTCTGCTTCGCCATACATCGCATCATTGCCTTTATAGGCAGTGCCATTATAGGTGTCGTAGGTGAAGACAACTTTGGCGATGTTCTTGCTGGAAGTGATGGTTATGGAGTTTTGGGCGTACATACGGATAATCTTGGTACTTTCATGATATACGGGAGGATTCTTTCCACCTTCCTGTGCAACATTCAGAGTGGTGCCATCACTTAAGGTGATTGCAGCTAAGTTCGTGCAGTCAAGGTCTCCAAATGCTGCACTAATGTCTGCATCTCCACCTGTTTCACCTCCACTTGGGGTGTCACCACCACCAGTAGTGTTCTCCGTCTTACCATTGAGCGAGTAGATATAAGCTTTTTTGCTGGCGGTCTCCAATGTACCGTTGTAATTGGTAATTTTGCCACAAATGACAACCTCGTCACCCACTGCTACTTGAGTATTGCCTTCTACCCAAGGCTGGTTCCCGAAGGTATAGACGCTATAACAAATGAATTCTGTACCACCGGTCTTGCCATCTTCAGAAATATTGAAGGTAGCAGTGCCATATTGTGCACTGAAGGTGTATTTTACTGAACAAATCTTTCCCTTGAAATAATAGTCATTATCACTTGTTTGACCAGCTTCAAGTTTCGCTGTTATGTCATAAATAGCCTTAACATTATATGGGTCAGCCTGTGTACCAGATCCTTTAGCCTGTTCATCTCCTGATGGGGTTTCACCACCGCCACCGCCTTCGGTCTTGCCGTTGAGTGAGTAGACATAACTCTTATTAGCAGCAGTCTCAGGCGTATTACCCATATAGTTGACAACCTTTCCGCAGACAATGATCTCATCGCCAGCCTTGATCTGATCGCCCTCAGTATATTTCTTGTTGCCAAGATAGAGCGTGCGGAACACATAGAACTGCTCCTCCTTGTCGTCGCCATTGTCAGAAAGATAGAACGAGGCATTGCCATACTGGGTAGTGAAGGCTTCCTTGATGCTGCTCACCTTACCCTTGATATAGATATCCTTGTCGCTCTCTGCGCCAGAAGCGAGTGTGGCAATATAGGCATTGGCTGCTGTGGCATTGTAAGGATCGGCCAAGGTGCCGCTGCCCTTAGGTGTGCCAGTTGGCTTGGGAGCGACGCTCTCGCCCTTGCCGTTGATACTTACGACATAGGCTTTGTTCTGCACGGTCTCAGGCGTGCTGCCCTTATATAATACAATCTTGCCGCAGATGACTACCACATCATCCTCTTGGATATTCACATCGTTTTCATTGTCGTACCTCTTATTACCGAAGTAGAGGCCACGATAGAAGGTGAATTGGTTGGGGGCCTCATCCGTATCAGAGATGACAAACTGTGCATTGCCATATTGGGTGCTGAAGGCCTCCTTGACAGAAGTCACTACACCTGTGATATAGATATCCTTCGTCGACTCCACATCAGGTCCGAGTGTTTCGAGGTAGGCCAGGACGCCAGCCACGTTGAAGGGGCTGTCCTTGGTGCCGTCGCCAGCAGGTTCGATGACTACTTCCTCAGGATCAGGATTGAGGTAATCGAGCGGGTTGTTGAATGGCATGGGCACATCCTCACAACTGGTGAAGGTGCCGAGCGCGATGGCAACTGCCATCAGTATGTTATAGATCTTTTTCATATGATTGTTATTCATTATTCATTTTTCACTGTTAACTTCTCACTTCTCCACGATATCGCTTTCTTGGCGGATGAGTATCTGCCAGGTGTTATTATAGCGTGTGAAGATGCCGGTAATGTCAACATCACCCTGTGGCAGGGGTTTATTAGCAAAGTCGGCATAAGTACTTGTACGTACCACGAGTTGGTTCGAAGAGATTCCTTGCAAGGCGCGGTTCACGCTGTTGGCAGCGTCCTTGTCCTTATCAGCGGCGAAGACCTTCTTGCCGTTGGCTCCCTGGAATTTCACGCCATGGATGGTCATCAGTTGTCCGCAGTTCTCTTTCATATAGTTTCCATCGCCAAGTTTTGTCTTGTCGAATTCAACAGGACTGACACTCTTCATACCGAGTATCTTGAAATGCCCTTGCCAGAGTGCTCTGGGCATACGGCTGACGTAGGTGCGTCCGTTCTTGTTGGTATAGGGCGTGCCGATTTCCGGCTGCTGGCCGTAGCTGCCGACATAAAGGTCTTGCAGCTCTACTAGGATTTCACGACCTACCTGCAACTGTCCGTACATACCACCCTGGGCCACGCAGATAATCATGGCACCCGTGCCGTCTTCAATGGCAATCTGGTTGTAGATATTGCCTTCCACGTCGTTGCCCGTCACCACACCTTTGATCTGCATGGGTTCCTTTATCTGCTCATAGCTGCCGTTGTAGATCACTGTGGCATATTTCTGCTTGAGCTGGGCGATGCTCACGAGGTTGGTCTCAGTGACTGCCTGATTGCCATACTCGCTGCCGTCTTCGCCAGGGATGTCCCAGTCGTTGTCCATACAGCCGGTAAAGATGGCGCAAGCGAATGCTATTATAATATAATAATGTATATGTCTCATAACGTCTTAGAATTTATATCCGATGTTCAACATTCCATTTATTCCGTAAGTGTAGTACTTCTTCGGATTCATCGAGAAGCGGTAGGCACGGATATTTCCGCTGGCGGTATAGTCGCTACGACTCTGCTCGTAACCGCCTGTGACAATCTTCTGGTTGTTCAGCAGATTGGTGACAGAGAGGTTGATGCTGAGCTGGCGTCCACGTCCCAGTCGTAGACTGCGACCGATAGAGGCGTCGAGCATGAATCCACCGTGTCCTTTTTGCTGAGCCAGAGCACTCTCCAGGATATTGCCGTCGTTGTCGGTGACGGTCTCTCCCGAATTCTGACGATTGCGGAGCGTAGATTCATAGCGGAAACTCGGAGAATAAGAGAGATAGATGCGGTCGTACCAGTTACAGTTCAGGTCGATGAACCATCCCCACTTGTGGTAACTCAGGATCAGGCTGGCAGCTGTGAGTGGTGTACCAGCCTCGCGCATGTTCTTATTTAATACTAATTCCGGTTTGTTTTCGTTGTTGTCGTTATAAGTGCCCGTAGTAGAACTCATGTACCATACATTGGCGTTGTTGGTATTCTTGGCCTCGCTGACGGTACCGATGGTCTTGATATTGAACTCGTTAGTGATCTTGAAGTTGATACCCCATTCTACACCGTAATACTCCTTGTTGATCCCAGTCATGGAGACGTATGAGAATGAGTTGATGTCGTCGAAATAGAAGTTCTGCCATTCCGTGACATCCTTCAGCTGGCTGTAGTAACCCGTGATATTAGCCTTCATCCAAGGCGTCTGGATCTGATAGCCGAGTTCTGCACTGAGCACCTTCTCATTCTTCAGGTCAAGCACGAAGTCGTTAGAGATTTCTGGCGATACAAAGGCCGTGGAAGCTTGTGGAGCGCGCCACTCATAGCCTGCACCGAGCGTAATGACGTTGCTCATGCCAAGGTTATAGTGGATACCCACCTTGCCACCGCCGTCTAGGAAGAAACTGGAAGGACTCTCTCCCCAGGAATTACCTATAGCCATACCGTTCTCCATCTTACCGTCGCGGTACATCTGTGTACCACCGATGCGTCCGCTGATGAATGAATGCATGCGACCCTTGTCGTATTTGTAAGTAGCCCACCAGTTTGCCTTGTCTACGATGATGTTGTAGTCATAACCGAATCGGTCGCCTACACCGACATAGCCGTTGGGATTCCTGACGTCATATTGTACCCTTGGGTCGCTGGAAGCGTAGGTGCCCAAAGCATAGCTGTTGACATTATGGAAACTGATGGCACCCAGCAGGTCTTCCATTGTCTGGTAGTGTATACCTTTGTTGGTAGCCAGCTGTATACCCGTGTTCAGGGCAGAGAATCGGCTCAGTTCTTTCTGAAGGGCTGTCGACAGTGTCAGATTCAGGTTGTTGTTGTGACGTGCCTGGATAAAGTACATCGCATCCTGTCCCTGGGCAGCAGCCTGCTTGTTGGAGAAATAGAGCTGGTTGAAGTTGATCTGGCGGTTGGCCTTGTCACTCATCCAGTAACTGCGGACACGCTCGAATTCGGTAATGAGCTCATTCGTGCGGTTGGCAGCATCCGTCGGGTCCCAGACATCGAAATAGCTCGATGGCATGTTCTTCCAGTAGTCGGGCTGGGGATTGTCGGAGTTGTTGTAGTTCAGACGCGTACCTTTATACATGGAATAGCGTCCGGTGAGGGTCGTCGTCAGTTTCGTCTTCTGATCGATCTGCCAGTCCCAGGTGAGCAGGGCTGTAGGAGCCCAGTCTGTAACGACGCGTGACGAACGTCTCTTGCCGTCCTGATATCCCCAGTAGGGATTATAGTATCGGTCGTTGGCCAGCCAGTAGGTCTCGTCGGTGCCAGCTCCCTGTGTGGCGCGCTCCGTGGGATTACCCCAGGTCACGAGCGACAGGCGGTGCTCATCGTTGAAGATCTTCTCCACACCGAGGAAGTAGGACAGGGAGTTGTAGAATGTTCCCTCCACATAACCCTCATTGGCCCAGCGATAGGTGAGGTTGGCAGAGAAAGCCCAGCCGTTGGCGTTGATACCTGAGTTGTAGGTGTACATCGCCCTCACGCGATAGTTGCGGTTGGCACCTGTCACCGTAATTCTCTGGCCTTGTGCCATCGCCGACGGACGGAAATTGTAGTTGTTGGAACCTCCCATGGCCGGCATACCGAAATTGTTGGTTTCGAAGGGCAGGGAGTTTTCCACACCTTTGGTCTGCTGGTTCAGACCTCCCACGAGAGAGAAACGGAACTGTCCCGACTCCATATCGTTCATCGGGGCACCGTTGATGTAGATCTCATTGTACTTTTGGTTAAAAGCACGGAACCTGAAGCGCACGGGGCTGAACAGATATCCCACCTGCGAGGCGTAGATATTGTTGTTTGAGTGGATGATGGTCACATTCTGCGACATGTCATCGTCCTCACCCAACTGTGCTTCTGTGAAAGTGAACGCCTGCTCGTCCATGATTGCCGACTGTGCAGCGGAGTCTGTATCCTCTTGCGCAAGTAGCGGTGATGCGACGGCAAAGGCGATTGCCAATAGCTTTAGCCTCTTCATCATAAGCAATTATTTATAGTTGTTAGTAAATTATGTGGCAAAGATACAAAAAAAAATCAATTTATACTTCATCTTTCATTTTTTTTTTTTATCTTTGCGGCATAAAACATGTTTTGATATGAAAAAAGTCTATTTATTACTGCTGACAATGTTCCTTTTTGTAGGAACGAATGAATTAATGGCCCAGTCTAAGAAATACTCGGTCTATGGTGTTGGATTCTACAATCTGGAGAATCTGTTCGATACTTGTCACGATGCTGGTAAGAACGATTATGAGTATCTGCCAGAGGGCACCAATAAGTGGACAGGATTGAAGTACACCAGCAAGTTGCGCAACATGTCGCGTGTCCTTTCCGAGATGGGTACCGACAAACTGCCGAAGATAGGCTGCGCTGCCATCGGTGTCTCAGAGGTTGAGAACGCCAAGTGCCTGGAAGACCTTTGTAACCAGGAACCGCTGAAGGCCAGGAATTTCCAGTTTGTACATATCGAGGGTCCGGACCAGCGTGGTGTCGACTGTGCCTTGCTCTACAACCCCGCCCTCTTTACGGTGCGCGATGTCAAACTCGTACCTTATATATATAGGTTGCCTCAGGATTCCTTGAGGGCTACCCGTGGATTCCTTGTGGTGAGCGGAACCCTGGCCGATGAGCATGTATCCATTATCGTCTGTCACCTGCCCTCACGTGGTGCTACCTCGTTCTATCGTGAAGAGGGTGGTGCCCAGGTGAAGGTAGTCAAGGATTCGTTGATTGCTGAGGATCCCAATGTGAAGGTACTGGTGATGGGCGATATGAACGATGACCCGCAGGATGCCTCGATGGCTAAATGCCTGGGTGCCAAGCGTAAGATCAAGGACGTGGGCGAAGGCGATATGTACAATCCCTGGTGGGATGTGCTGGCATCAGGAACGGGAACCCTGATGTATGATGGCGCCTGGAATCTCTTCGACCAGATCATTCTGTCGCCGAGTCTGCTCAATCTTGATAAATCAAAGGATTATTCCACGCTGAAGCTCTTTTCGCATCAGATCTTCCGTCGTGACTATCTCTTCCAGAAGGAAGGCAAATATAAGGGTAATACCCTGCGAACCCAGGCTGGTGGCGTCTGGCTTAATGGCTATAGCGATCACTTGCCCACTGTTGTCTACTTAATCAAGGAGCAGAAATGATCATTATCGGCATTGCAGGTGGTTCTGGCTCTGGCAAGACCACCGTCGTAAAGCGTATTTCCAAGGCACTCCCCCCACATTGTGCTGCAGTTATTCCGTTGGATTCTTATTACAATGATACCACGGCTCTGACCGATGAGGAGCGCAAGGCCATCAACTTCGACCATCCTGACGCCTTCGACTGGAAACTGCTGACGGAACAGATCAAGAAACTGAAGAACGGTGAGGCCATCGAACAGCCCACCTATTCGTATGTGCTTTCCAACCGTCTGCCTGAGACTGTTCATGTTGAGCCTAAACCCGTGATCATCCTTGAAGGCATCATGACGCTCCACTATAAGAAACTGCGCGACATGATGGACCTGAAGATATTTGTCGATACCGATAGTGACGTGCGTCTGATCCGGAATATCCGTCGCGATGTGGTGGAACGTGGACGTACTGTCGATATGGTGCTCGACCATTATGAAAACGATGTGAAGCCCATGCATGAGCAGTTCATCGAACCCACGAAGAAGTTCGCTGACCTGATTATTCCCTGGGGACGTGAGAACAAGACAGGCATCAGTATCCTCAAAACCTATATCGAAGGCTTCTCGGAAGAGGTCATCGAGGAAATGAAAAAAGAATAGAGGTTGAAAGACCTCTATTCTTCTTTTATGGTGGGCATATATCTGGAATCGTCTTCCTCAGGAGCGGTAGCCTCCACTGCAGGTGTCTCTTCCGTAATCTCCTCTGCCACGGGTATCTCCTGCGCTTTCGCAAACTTACGTTTCTCATTGTGGATCTTCAGTGCGTTGATCAGTTCTGTCACACCATAGAGCAGACTGCACCAGCCCAGCACCAACATTGCCATCTCGGCAGGTGCCAAAGGTTTGATGATGACAAAGAGGCCAATGAGCAGGATTACTGACGGGAAGATCCAGTAGCCGAAACCTATCTTGCCGTATTTGCGGGCGTTGAGCAGGCTCATATACTGATTGACGGCACCCAGCACGAGCACCGCACCGATGATATACATCAGAGCCTTGACGAAAACGGTAGGCGTCAGCGCCAGTATCAGACCAAGGATGGCACTGCCCACACCGACAATCGGGAATGTGGGCTTTGTGTCGCCTGCCACCACATTGCCATCGGCATCTGTGATCTTGTATTCGCTCACATTCTTGAGGGCGTGGTAATAGGCCACCATTGAGATGATGCCTGATAACAGGAACAACACGCCGATGGCAATTGTGATCCACGTGACGGTGTTGTCGGGATACTTGATGAGCATGATACCAACGGCGATGGCGCAGATAGCGCGGAATACGGAACTTTGTAATATCTTCATTTTTACCTTCTTTTTCAATTTTTGCGATGCAAATATAATAAAATAAGGTGGAATCCCCAAATAATTTAGTAAATTTGCACCAAATTTAGAGAAATATGACCACATTATACTTAGTCAGACACGGTGAAACGGTCGACAACGTCAATCAGATCATGCAAGGTCAGACACAGGGCCAGCTTACTGCGAACGGCATTTTTCAGGCTCAGGAGGTGAGGGATAAGATGGCATCAGAATCCTTCGCTGCCATTATCGCCAGCGACTTGAAGCGTTCGGTGGATACCGCTACCATCATTGCCGAACCCCATCAGCAGACCGTGGTCCAGACACCGTTGCTCCGTGAACGTGACTGGGGAGGTTTTACGGGGCGGTATATTCCTGATTTGAAGGGCGAGGTGTGGCCTGATGACATCGAGACATTGGAAAACCTTCTTTCCCGGGCTGGCGAATTCATCGCCTTTGTCAAGAAGACCTATCCAGGAAAGAAGGTGCTGGCCGTAGGACATGGCATTATCAATAAAGCCGTCCAGGCTGTCTATTATGGAAAGTCAATGAGCGAGGTTCAGCGGATGATGAACGCTGAGGTTCGGATCTTGGAACTCTAAATTTTTTAGCGACGGCCTCCAACGTGTCCGCCTGCACTGCGGCCAGAACCACCTCCGCTATGAGAACTGCCAGCGCTGCGACTGGGTGCAGAGTGACTGCTGCTGCCCATACTACGACTGGGGGCTGAACTGCCGATGCTCCTGCTGGGGCCAGAGCTGCTAGGACGTGAAACGCTGCTGCTAGGTCTTGAGCTGCTGCTATTGCCGAAGCTGCGGCTTGGTGTTGCCGAGTGGCTGCCAACACTGCGTTCAGGCCTTGAACTACTGCTGCCTACGCTGCTGCTGGGACGAGAGCTGCTGCTGCCTACGCTGCTGCTAGGTCTGCCAGAACTTCTAGGTCTGCTAGAACTACTAGGGCTGCTAGGTCTTTCAATCTGTCTGTCATTGCCGAATTCACGATGGCCTTCCACCTGACGGTTCCTTACGCCACTGTTCTCAGGCCTTCTGGCACCAGATTCAGGCCTTCCGGCACTGCGGCCTCTGTTGTTGTCGATGCTGCGGTTGCCTCTGTTCTCAACACGTCCCCTGTTCTCAACACGACCCCTGCTTTCCGGGCGTCCTGTTACGCGGGTAGAGCTGTGGCTTCTGCCATGGAACTCACCACGGTTCCAACGGTCGTGCATACCTACGTGTTCTCTTCTTGGGGCACGGAAGTGCTCTCTGTGACCATAGTAGTAACCGCGATCTCCATGGATATGCCAGGCATGTCCGCCACGATAGGTGGCATAGAAGTGCGGACGTCCGAAGTAGAAGTAATCACGATGCGGATAGCGGGCGTAGATGCCGAAGTGCCAGTAGCCTCCCTCCCAATAAAGGGGACGGTAGAAATAGCTGGCTGCAATAAAGGCATTCCACTGCCAGTCGAAGAGGATATAACTCAGATCGAGGTTGCGACGCTCCCAGTAGACGCCAAACACATCGGCGCGACCTGTCACACCCATCAGATAGTCGAGGTTGATCTCGTAACAAGCCTCGTATTGCTCGTCGCTGAGGTTGAGCTCATAGGCCATCTTATCGGTCAGGAACAAAGCCTCGTTGCGGGCCTGCTCGAAACTCATGGCGGTGGCAGAGACTGTGATTGTCAGCATCGCCATCAGGGTCATCAACATCTTTTTCATAATCGTATCTTTTAAATTGTTAGACATTCATTTTACTTGTTCACGGTGCAAAAGTACGAAGAAAAAGATGGGTTTCAAAAGGATTTTCCCTATAATGACGGGGATTTTCCCTATTAATACTTATCGAAGCTCCACGTCTGGTTGTCTTTGCGCAGCAGAAGACGGTCGGAACTGAGTGTTTCTATCTTGAGGCGGATGTTGTTGAAAGGTCTGAAACCGAAGGTATTCTCCACTAGTGCCGTGTCTTGTGGAATGCCATTGATGGAGTAGCACTGGATAAACAGGCTGTCGCCCACATGCTGGAAATTGCCGTACAACTCGTTCTCGCCGACATTCTTGATCCAGGTGATGCCACCCGAAAAGCTGATATACTTCGTATCGGAGCCTGACAGTCGCCATTGCCCCAGCAAATCACCGGCATCGCCACCCTCTTGGCAGGAGAGAAGGAAGATGGAAAATGTAAGAAGGAAGATGTATTTAAAGAATCTTGCCATGATAACCGATTTTAAAGTTGAACGTAGAACAGTCTCCGTAGATATTTCCCTTGTCCAGACCGTAGGCAGCACCAAACTGCCAAGGTCCCAGTTCATACAAACCTTGCACCATTGCGTCGAATGAGTGATGTTTCACGGCCAGCGGAATCTGGTATGTGCCCCATCCCTCGCGATAAGAACCCTTGACGAGATATGACAGACGGTCGGTAATCTCACCGTTGATACCCAGATGCCAGGCCTTGATACGGTTGTCGCGATAGCGGGTGTAGCCGTCTTTATTATAAATAGGTGAAGTGATGAGGGCGTTGCCAGGCGTCATGCCGTAGTGGGCAAAGCTGTCGTAGAACATGTGGTTGTAGTAGTTGTCGTCGCCAAACACCTTGTCGGTGATCTGACTGCGTATGGGCTCTGGGTGGTCACCACCGTCCCAGTGCAGCGGACCGCTCTGGTTGGTGGTCTGGAAGAATTCTGCCACCACACCTCTTACATATTGTCTGCCCTCAGCGTGGTTTTTGTATTCCACGCCCCACAGACCATCCCAACCGTTGCTCTTGCGCATGCCTGAACCGTCCTCGAAGATATCGTCGTAATACACCTGTAGCTGATGCTGCTCATTGATGTTCCAGCCCAGCTGCACGGTCATCAGTCCGAGGTGGTTGCCGTAGATCCAGTCTTCCAGCGACTCGTCGTCATAGTAGTTGTTATCGCCCAGGGGCAGCACCACGTTCCACATCGCCTTCAGATTGGCGGGTTTTTTCTTCGTGGCATCATCTTCCTTGTTATAGTTCGTGCCACCAAACTGCGCCACATGCTGGATACCAGCTGTCACAAAAAAACGCTTGTTGGGGTTGGTGCGGAAATACAGGTGTTTCTGATGATAGTAGGCACCAGTGGTATACATCAGGTTCACCTCGCTTGCCTGCTGATACCTGTCCTCACGGTAGCCGCTGTCCATCAGTTTCCCGTAGCCGAAGTCGAAGTTCACCTGTAGCCAGTCTTTGGTGAAGGGGAGCGTCCAGAAATCATTTGTTCCGAAGTGGATCTGCGGAATGGGTTTGGCATTCGTGCCTTTTACAAACGAACCGCTGGAGAGCAGCTCATCGCGTACCACGGATTTTTCCTCACGACTGCCCACTTCCAGGAAGAACATCTTCTGAAACATCAGGTTGGCATAGCACTGTTGCAGATATGTCTTGTGGTCGGCATGTAACGAGGCGATGGCATCCACGGCTCCGAAGAGTGTGAAATCCTTCGAGAGTGCATGCTCCACATTCAGCGCCCCACGCAGATATGCCGTGTTCGGACGGGTAGCCAGCACATGGTGCCGATTGGTCACCAACTGATAAGCCGTATAATCACCCGATCCCACTGCCGCTTCCGCCTCAAGGTCGTAGGTTATCTGTGTCTGTGCCACTGCGGAAGTACAGAGCACAGTGAATAGTGAACAGTGAATAGTGAATAGTATCAGTCTCTTCATAACTAAAAAATCTTGCCCGAAACGATGTTTGCAAATGTCTTCCAGAGGATCTTGGTATCTGTCCATATCGACTGATGCTCCAGATAGTAAAGGTCCATCTCCAGCCGTACTAGCATCTTGTCGATGGTATCGGTATAGCCGTTTTTCAGCGTCGCATAGCTGGTGATGCCTGGCCGCAGGGCATAAAGCTTTTCATAGCGGCTGTCGCGCTGTAGGATCTGGTCGATATAGTATTTCCGCTCAGGTCGCGGACCCACGAAGGCCATGTCGCCCGTAAAGACATTCCACAATTGTGGCAGTTCGTCGAGGTGGTGGGTGCGCAGAAATCTGCCGATGCGTGTCAGTCGCGGGTCGTCATCCTGCTGTAACAGCTCCTCGCCCTCTTTTTCTGCATCTACCACCATACTGCGGAACTTATAGATATAAAACGGTTTTCCGCCCAGTCCGATACGCTCCTGCCTATAAATGGCAGGACCGCCACCCATCTTGATGGCCAGCCAGCATATCAATATCAGTGGAGAGAAGATTATCAGACACAGGGTCGAAATGATGAAGTCGAGGAACCGTTTCATGCCACAACAATCTTCATTTGGTTAATACAGACGTTGACCAGGCAATAGATGAACACGTCGACGATGATGATCCAAGTGAAGCTCAACAATGGGTACAGGCCGAAATTGATGGCGGCAAAGGCCACGGCCAACCCTAAGATCGTCAGGAGTGCCTGATGCTGGTTCATGCCCGAACGCATGAGTTTATGGTGAATATGGTTCTTGTCAGCATTGAAAAGGGGCTTGTGGTGGATAAGCCTGTAGACAGTTACTCTCACCACATCGGCCATGGGTACGAAGAGCAGAGTGACGGGTACCAGCAGGGCATCAGAACGGGCAGGCCAGATGGCGGGGTTGTTCGAGGCGCACTTGATGGCGAGGAATCCCAGAATGAATCCTAGTGACAGCGAACCTGAATCGCCCATGAAGATCTTCGTGTTGCGTTCGGCATTCCCGAAGAGGTTGAAGTAGCTGAAGGCAATCAGGGCGCCTATCAGTCCTGCCACGAGGATGGTGTAGGTATGCATGAACACCTGGTAATAGTTGAAATACACCAGGAATCCCAGAAGCGCAAACAACGAGAGTCCTGATGCCAGGCCATCGATGCCATCAATCAGGTTGATTGCGTTGTCAATAAACACCATCATGAAGATGGTCAGTGGGATACCGATGTAATTGGGTATTTCATAGATACCGAACAGTCCGTAGAGATTGTTGATGTAGAGCCCGGCAAAAGGCAACAGGCATCCGGTGAAGATCTGCACGGCAAACTTCGTCGTGGCGTTCAGACCAGTGAGGTCGTCGATGATGCCTGTGACGTAGATCAGCAGCAGACCCAGCATGAAGATGGCACTCCAGACGGTGACAGGCAGGGTGTGTTCATCGGACACAGGTACCAGGAGCAGTATCACGAGAAAGGCGATGATCATGCTGGGGAAGAACGAGATGCCTCCCATGCGGGGGATGGCGTTCTTATGCACTTTCCGGTCGTTGGGGATGTCGTATAGCTTTTTCCGTTTACAATAGTCCAATATCATGGGCGTGAACACAAACCCACAGATCAGACTCAACAAAAAAGCACCGAGTAGATATATCGTCATAAGCAATTGTCGTATACATATTATTATTATATATATATAACCGACATCTTTATAAATTATTGCATTACCATGCAGATTTTTCTCTAGACATGCTCCTTTTTGAGCCTTTTTTCTTAGAAAAACAGGAAAAATCGACTTGTTATCGAATTCTATTTGTATTTTTGCAAGATAATTATTAACTTTGCAATATGAGTTCGTGTGCTCAGTTATGTAGGTTCAGAAGGCGTAGGAACCATTGTGTTTTGAGTATTGTAATGCTATTGTTTGGTGTGCTGATTTGTCCGGCATAGACGATACGTGAGTGCGGAAGTTCCTGGAACAAGTGCGCCCTTACCATAGGTAATCCTCGACGTAGGAATTGAACTCGACGGGGGCGGTCCAGCCGAAGCGGATGATGGTCTGGCGGATGTACTGTTCGTGGGCTGGGGGAACGGGACGGTAGCCGCTGTGGTATTCGTAGTAACGCTTGCGGTTGAAATGCTGGATGAGGAATTGCTTCAGGGGATGGGCAATGCGCTGGGGCATGTCGTAGTACATCTTCGCGATGCCAAGGGGCATGCGGACGGGCTGGTCGTCGCGGTACATGGGACAGGTATCGGTCTGCATCGCGGGGTTGTTGAGGTTGACGCAGTTGGTGATGCGACGGTCTTTTGGTGTATAGTCACGCAGTTGCCAGCGGAGGCAGTGCTGGCGCAAGGGGCAGGCATGTGAGTAACAGATGGTATAGCTCTTGTCTGCCTTTTCCGCAAAGAGTTGTTCACGGGTCTTAGGTGTATTGTCTTCCTGCTTCATTTTGGATGATTTTTCATTTCTTCTGCAAAGATAGTGATAATTTGTGATAGTACAAAATTATTTCATCATAAATTTTATATTTCACTATTCATTTATTCATAATTATATATAATTATCTTATTATTAGCTCATTATCTGATGAATAGTGTCATTTTCTCTTAATCAATTATTCATTCTCAATCGTAAAGATATCACTTTTCAGAGTAAGAGATATAGTTAAGCGACTAAAGACTAGTCAGTTACACTACAGTAATTCAAACAGTAACACTTTGTAACTAGATGTGAAACAATGTGTCACAGCTGTTGTGACAAAGTGTTACCAATGTTGATAACATAAGGAAACAAATCTTTTGCTTCACTAAGAATATGAAGAATTACATCGTAAACGGATAAATAATGAATAGTTGCACCACTATTTATATACACTATTCATTGTCTAATCGATTGAATACCTGCATGTTATAAGAAATAATGAATAGTGAATAGAAGTTTCATCATGTTTGCTTGTAATTTTTAAAATTTATGATTACCTTTGCAAAATGAATTCTAAAAACAAAGGATATGACCAAGGTAACTATCGTTAAAAACTATCTCACTGACAAGGTGCCACGCGTCTGTTTCGCCTCTGTGATGGAGAACCGCAATCGTCAGAAGGTCCGCAAGGCCTATACAGGTCTGGTGTTGTTGGAGGTGAACAACCTGACGAGCCCGACCAGTAAGTACTCCCTAAAAAAATCGGGCTGATATTTGGTCAGTCCAGATTTTTTTTATATCTTTGCACCGAATAACTAAGGTAAAATATGCAAAAGTTTTTAGTTGGGTGCTCGCCGCCACCCTCGTCTGTGGCGCAAGTGTGCTGACGGCGTGCTCGTCGAACGAGGATAACCCCGTTCAGCCTGAGTTGAAAACTAACATCGATGAAACCAAATTCCCTGATGACAATTTCCGTAACTATCTGCTTGAGCAGGACTATGGAAAAGACGGTGTACTGACGGAACTGTTCAACGGCGTCATTCACCCTGCGGCAGGACTCTTCGAGGACTATTTCGACGTGGATAAGGCCGCCGAGGAGCATCTTGCCGATGAGACCACGCAGGGCATTGTCATATCAAACCAAAAGAAAACAATAAGAAGATAATATGAATTCACCAAAGGAGATAAACGATCACCTCCGAGTGACCGCAGTGCCTACTTATCTGCTGGCCACCGCCATCATCATCCTGCTGGGAGCCTTCATCGTATGGGGCTTTCTCGGGACGGTCAGCGACAAGGCCTACTATTCGGGCGTGGTGTTCCCTGCGCAAGGCACCACTGACATCACCCTGCCTAATAAGGGAATGGTGCGCTCGATGCTGGTGCACAATGGCGACAGCGTGCATCAGGGACAGACGGTGGCGCTGGTATCTATCGGTGACAGTTATAGTTTCCTGACGAGTACGGTGGACGGTCTGGTAATCAGCACGAAGACGGATAATGAGCCCTTCGAGGCCTTCGACCCCATTGTGAGTGTAATCGACGGGGATGCCACAGGCGACCAGGCGCAGCGCACCCAACTCATTGCCTACGCCGACAATGCGGCGCAGCGCGATCTGCGGATAGGTATGGAGGCTCAGGTGTGGCCCGCCGACGAGAAGCGCGACGAGATAGGCTATGTGCGTGGACGCATCACTCAGGTGGTGCGCTATCCTGCCGCTGCCGACGAGGTGCGCCAGACGCTGAAATCGAATATCCTGGCCAAGCGACTGTTGGAACAGGGTGATGTGGTCTATGAGGTGCGCATCGATCTGTTGCCCTCGCCCGAGGATCCCACCCGCTATGACTGGTCGTTTGGCGAACCTGCCGACGTGAGCATGGGCATCGGCACCTATTGTTCGGTGCTCACCGAGACCAAGCGTCGCAGCATGTTCCAGTATCTGTTTGAGGCGAGCCGCACACGCTTCCGTAACCTAACGTTAAAGTTTGAATGAAGACAGGACAGGCACGCGGTAAGAAATCCAAGTTGTCGATGATATCGGCTCTCAGGTATTTCCTTAAGGGTAATATGATATTTGCCCTTAACGGTATGATCATCGCTACCATCAACGCTGTGGCTAACATATTCCCGCCGCTGTTCCAGCAGGTGTACACGGACAATATCATCACCCAGAAAAATCCGGAATGGTTCTCACCGCTGCTGGTGCTCTACATGATGCTGTTCGCGATAGAACTGGCAGCCTGGGTTGCGTTCTCCATATTCAGGCGGAAAAGCCAGGCAAAGTTCAGCATTACCACATCGTCGAACTATTTGTGGACGGTACTGCGCCTACCGATGCCCCTGTTCAGCAGGTTTTCGCCCGGTGAACTGGTAGCCCGCTATACGACCATTTCAAAAACCATCAGACTGATGGATTACTCCCTACCCATCATCGCCTGCCTTATCCTGCCTGCTGCCTGCTGCTATATTGTGATGCTCTTCAACTGGCAATTAGGCCTATTGGAAATATTCTCAATCTTACTGCTCATCTACGTCATGCGCTCCACTGCCAAGGTGCAGAAGAAGATAGCTATGGACTTAGATGTGACTGAGGCGCGACTGCAGAACGTTACGATGACGGGCATGAGCAATCTGGAGACCATCAAGTCGATGGGTGGTGAGCGGCACTTCTTTGCGCAGTGGGAGAAGACCTTTGCACAATCTATGAATGCCCGCGTGAAAACCACCACCAACTCCATCTTCCTGAGTGCCCTGCCACAGATTGTGCTGCAACTTACCAACGGTACCATCCTGTGTCTCGGTGCATGGTATATCCTGCAAGGTAAGATGACACCTGGTATGATCCTGGCATCGCAGGGACTGATCAACGAATCCATCTCTTACATCAACAAAACAATTGACAGCGTACAGACCTTATTAAGACTTAGTTCCTCCATCCAGCGCATTAAGGATGTGACCGACTGTGGTCAAGAGTGCGCTGACCTGTGCCTGCCTGAAGACAATGATATGCCTGATGTAGCGAAACTGAGGGGCGAGATTGAACTGCGCGACGTCACCTTCGGCTACGACCGCAACCTGCCCCCCATCCTCAGCCACTTCTCGCTGAAGATCAAGGCTGGTGAGCGCATTGCCTTGGTGGGACCTTCGGGCTGCGGCAAGAGCACGCTGATAAGTCTCGTGTCGGGATTGTATGAGCCTTGGGAGGGTGAGGTGCTCTTCGACGGCAAGCCCCGCAAGGCCATCGACCGCATGACGTTTGTCAACTCGGTGTCGGTCATCAATCAGGATGTGACGCTCTTTGAGGGCACGATTGCGGACAACGTGAAGATGTGGGACGATTCGATAGAGGACTTCGCTATGGTGCTGGCCTGCAACGATGCACAGATACACCGCGAAATCGTGGAACGCCCGGGTGCCTATCAGGGAGTCGTCATGGAACGCGGCAAGAACTTCAGCGGCGGACAGCGACAGCGCATCGAGATAGCCACCGCGCTGGCCAAGGAGCCCACCATCCTGCTGATGGACGAGGGCACCTCGGCACTGGATCCTAAGTCGGAAGCCAAGGTGATGGAAAACCTCTATGGCATGGGTATAACAATGATCATGATTGCCCACCGATTAGAGACCATCGCCGAGTGCGACCAGATCTACGTGATAGAGCAAGGACAGATCACCCAGCATGGCACACACGACCAGTTGCGGCAGATGGACGGCCTGTATAGTAATCTTTTAAAATACGCCTGATACGATGGCAGAGAGTCTATTCCTTCAACAGTTAGCCCAGCGCATGGATGGCGACCGCAAGGCGATGAGCCAGGCGCAGGACATACTGCGCTCTATGATTGACCGCAAACTGTGGAAGCAGATGCAATCGACTGTAGATCTGCCAGCAGACTTCGAGCAGATAGAGATGTTGCTGGAGCAATATAACATCTTTTTCCGCGAAATCACCCTATCCGAAAACTGGTGGACGCGCTGTACGGGTTATATGTTAGGATTCATGGCTGATGACAATACGCCTGTATTACTTGTACCCGGTTTCACAGACTATACCTTCAAATACCCCAAGACGGGTAAGATGATGTCGGCGAGCAAAAGCGCCGACCTGCTGAAGAATGAGGCGGTGATAGCCTGTCAGCCCCTTTCAGAAGACAAGTTGACAGTCAAGGGACTCATGCACTATGCCATGTACAGCCTGTGCAAGTACGACTTCGTCTATAGTCTGTTGGCTTGCGTTGCCGTCATTCTGCTCACCATGTTCACGCCATACGTGTGCAAACTGATATTCTCGGAGGTCATTCCCTCGGGCGATGCCAGTCAGATAGTTCCCATTGCGACGCTGCTCTTCAGCGCTGCCGTCGGCCTGACGATGGTGCAAGTGGCCCGCAACCTGGTGGTGATGCGCATCAAGGACAAGGTGGAGTATGCCCTGCAAACCGCCATGATGTCGCGCCTGCTGTTGCTGCCGGCTACGTTTATCAAGGAATATACGCCAGGCGATCTCTCCAACCGCCTGCTGTCGTTGTCGAGTGTCAGTTCGCGCCTGACAGCCAGTTTCCTGTCGACCATGCTGACTTTCCTGTTCTCGGTCATCATGTTTGTACAGTTCTTTATCTACGGCGGCCCGCTGCTCTACACTGGCATCATCGTTATCGCGCTGCAGTTGGTGGGCATTTCGCTGGAGTACTACTTTACAAAAAAGATACAACTGAACGTGAATGACAGCAATTCACACCTTATAGGCATACTGTTCTCCCTGTTTTCCGGCATTCAGAAAATCAAGACTTGCGGTGCTGAATTCCGTGCCTACCACCAGTGGGCAAAGGCATACGCGCCTACAGAGCAGTATAGCAGCCGCCAGCCATTGCCCAGCTTCTATGTGACGGCTGTCAGCGGTTGCCTCAAGTTCCTGCCAATGATCGTGACGATGTGGGCGGCCTGGCACTACGGACTGTCGCTATCCGACTATATCGCCTATTGTGCTGTCCTGGGACTCGTCTGTACTGCCGTCCTTCAGTTGCAGGGTATCACAAAGATGGTGTCACGCATACTGCCGGAGTTGCGACTGTGCCGTCCTATCATAGCAGCAAAGCCTGAGACGAAGCAGGAAGCCCATGTGGTCAAGAACATTTCAGGCCGGGTGGACATTCGCGGTCTGAAGTTCCGCTATGCCGACGATATGCCGTTGCTATTCGATGGTCTCAACCTGACCATCAACAGCGGCGACTACGTGGCCCTTGTCGGACCTTCTGGTTGTGGCAAGAGCACACTCATGCGACTGATGTTAGGCTTGGAGAACCCGTTGGCAGGATCCATCTTCTACGACCAGTATGATATCAGCGATATCAACCTGCGCAGCTTCCGTCAGTTCTGTGTCAGTATCTGTCTGCAGGACGGGCAGTTGATTGAGGGAACCATCCTCGACAATATCATCTTTAATAATCCGATATTGACGGAAGAGGATGCTTGGGAGGCTGCCCGCATGGCGGCACTCGACAAGGATCTCCAGCAGTTGCCCTTGGGTATGAAGACACCTATCAGCGTGGATGGCAAGGGTGTCTCCGGCGGACAGCGGCAGCGCATCCTCATCGCCCGTGCGCTGGTGAGAAAGCCGAGGATTCTCTTCCTCGACGAGGCTACATCGGCACTCGACAATATCAGCCAGTATATCGTCACCGAGAATCTGGCCAAACTGAAATGTACTCGCATCGTCATCGCCCATCGCCTGAGCACTATCAAAAATTGTAACCGCGTCATCCTGTTGCAAGATGGGCGCGTGGCAGCAGACGGGAGTTATGAGGAAGTGAAAGGACTATTGAACATTGAACATGGAACATTGAACATGGAAAATTGAACATTGAAAATTGAATGTGATGGAAAGGGGAGTAGTCAAAATGTTTAAGAGAAATATGCGGCGGCTTTTGCTGTGCGCAGCAATCTTCAATGTTCAATCTTCAATGTTCAATGTTCACGCTCAGTCGCAGCTGAGCCTTGAAGCAGCCATCCGCCAGGCACAGGACAGTACGATTATCGCCTTCCAGAGTCAGCACGAGTACGACTACTACCAGTTGCATTACGATGAGTTCACTGCCTTGCGGAAGCCGCAGTTGACCCTCCATGTGGCGCCAAACTATTACAGGCTTATCAGCGACCTCTCACGCGACTATGTCTATCTGCGCAACTACGACAATCTGTCGGCAGCAGCCAGTGTCACGCTATCGCAGAAAATGCTGAACTGGGGGGGCGAGGCCTACGTCGGCACCCAGGCCATCTGGACAGAATACTTTAATTCCGATAAAGACTATGCCCGTCAGTTCATGGCAGCCCCCCTGTTAGTAGGCTATCGCCAGACACTCTTGGGCTACAATCCCTATCGCTGGGAGAAAGCCGTGGAGGATCAACGGTTGAAGGCTGCCCGCCAGCAGCACCAATACGATATGAACACCATTGCCGAGGAGGTGACGCGACGCTTCTTCCGGCTGGTCTGCGCACAGGGCCAGGTAGATATGTATCGCCGTAACTTGCAAACTGCCGACACCCTGTTGACCATCGCCCGTGAGAAGGCCAGTATCGCGATGGTGACCTTGGCTGAACTGCGTTCACTGGAGTTGCAACGCATCAATGCTGCCAACGCACTGTCGATGGCACGCACGGCAGAAACGGAAGCCCGCACACGACTGGCATCCTATCTGAGAATGAGTGACGATAGTTTGTCGGGAACCATGAGTTTACTGTTTCCGCAGGAGCCCAAGACCATCTCCCTGACTGCTGCCGATGCCATCGGCCTGGCTTTGGCCAACAGTCCCGTCTATCAGCATCAGATAGCCGTACTCACCGAGTCGCGCCAGCAGGAGCAGAAGGCGCAGAAGGAGAAAGGGCTCAATGCGTCGTTAGACATCAATGTGGGGATGCAGCAGGTGGACGATGTCATAGGTCGTGCCTACCGAGACCAAAGGTTTTATGCCCTGGGAGCCGTTACGCTCAGTGTACCCCTGATGGATCACGGTGCCGCCAAGAGCCGCCATGCTGCTGCGCAGGCTTGGGTGGAGCGGGAGGAGAGTGCCCTCGATGAGGCGGAACGCACGCTGAGGGAAGATGTGGTTTCAACCCTCCACAACATCAACACCTACCGTCTGCTGTTGGAGCAAACCAATGAGGCTGTCTCTATGGCAGACGAGGTCTTTGAACTGAATGCTGAGAACTATGCCAACGGCCTCTGCGACATCAATACCTATACGTTGGCGCAGAACCGCCGCGATGAGGCCTATAACCAATATCTGTCGGCGCTCGAAAAGTATTGGACTACCTATTATCATTTACTGACACTAACAGGAACGAAATAAAGTGAAAAGTGAAAAATGAAAAGTGAAAAGTTTGCTTCCACCATAGTATTGGCACTGAGTGTGGTGCTGATGGCCTGCCAGAATGGGCAGAAAAATGAGCCTGTGGGTAACAACGAGGCAGATACCGTTGCTGCAAAGCCTGCCACTGCTGCCAAGCCGGTGAAGAAAGATGTTGCCTCTGCGGCTTTCTCCTGTAAAGGCACTATTATGTCTGTCGCGGAGGTAGCCGTCACCAGCCGCATCAACGAACAGATTGTCATGCTGAGTGTAGAGATGGGACAGCGTGTGCATAAGGGGCAGGTGGTGGCACGGCTCGACAGGACTGCTACGGAGGATAAGATTGTGAAGGGTCGTGCGGAACTGGAACGGGCAGAATACCAGTATCAGAACATCCTGATGGGACAGGGCTATAAGCGCGGGGCGTTCGATCAGGCCCCGGAGAACATCCGTGAACTGGCTCGCATCAACAGTGGCTATAACACCGCCAAGGCAGCCCTACGCCAGTTGGAACATCAGTTGACTTACTGTACCATCCAAGCCCCCATCTCGGGTATCGTAACCCAACTCAATGCCGTCCTCTATGCGACGGCAGTCCCTGGCGAGACGTTGTTCCGCATCGTAGATACCGAGCATTTGAAGGTCAGTTTCGATGTGCTTGAAAACGAACTCCGGCGTTTTGAGAAAGGCACCGTCATCACCGTGACGCCGATATCCTACCCCGATGATCGTCATCAGGCCAGCATCACAGCAGTCAGTCCTGTGGTAGAAAAAAGCGGTATGGTACACTTGGAAGCCACCCTCACGCCGCATCCCCGTCTGATGCCAGGCATGTCGGCCATCGTGACACTGGATGGCAAATAAAACCTTCTTTACTCCCACAGTCATGGGGAAATACAGAATATTGAAGTTGATGAAAATGGTAAAGTTCTTGGCCTTGAAAGCAAGAGGGTAAATATTAGACCAAAAGCAAACAAACCAGATGGAGGAATCAAAAGTGTTGATTGTGATGGGAGACTGTCAAGCACGGTTCCGTGAGAGGGGAGGGAAAGTCCCTCCACCTACTCGATACTAAAAACAAGAGATATGACCAAGGTAACTATCGTTAAGAACTATCGTAACATGGAGACGCTCAAGGTGTTAGAGCTCTCCGAAATCGTCCGTCAGATTCAGTCGTGTGAATATCATGATGCCGTGAGGGAGGTGATGAACATCTCACTCTATACGGAACTCACGCGTCTCGACGATGGCCGTGTCTTCGGTGCCAGCAACTTCACCGACAAGGTGCCACGCGTCTGCTTCGCCTCGGTGATGGAGAACCGCAACCGTCAGAAGGTCCGTAAGGCCTATACGGGCCTGGTACTGTTGGAGGTGAACAATCTGACGAGTCACGATGAGGCTGTCGCTATCCGTCAGGGTGCAGCCATGATGCCCCAGACGTTGCTGGCTTTTGTGGGAGCGAGCGGGAGATCAGTGAAGATCGTGTGTAGGGGAGAATTGTTCAAGGGCGGTCTGCCTGAGGACGAAGAGGATATCAGGAGGTTCCACTTGAATCTGTATGAGAAGGCCCGCATGGTGTATAATGCCCAGCTCGGTGTGACCATCGACAAGCTGGAGCCGCATCTTGATCGTACCTGTTACCTCGGCATCGATTCCGACTTGTATAATAATCCGTTGGCGCAGCCTTTCTATACAGATGCCTCTGATCTGGAAAAGGCGTTGAAGCCTGTCCAGCCGAAGGAGTCGCTGCCCGATGAGATCGTGCCAGGACGCAATCGTTATCAGGCACAATGTCTCATCTACCAGTACAATCTTACGAAAGCCTACGACGACGTGACACTCCTCGTAGATGATGATAGCGAGGAGAGCGACACGCTGATCATCACCCGTCTGGCGGAATACTGTCGTGAGACGGGCCTTGACATGGCATTCGCCAGACGTCAGACGCTGATGAAGCTGTCCTATGGCAAATATCCTGACGTGGTGACGAAGATCTTCGAGAATGCCTATCGTGAGGAGCATGAGAAGCAGTATTATAAGCGGAAGAACCAGGTGCGTCCAACGAAGAACATCCCGCCTGAGACGCTGTTGATGATGAAGATCGACATCTTCCTGAACAGCAACTACGAACTCCGTAAGAATGTGATGCGCGGTGTGGCTGAATACCGTATGAGGACGGGACATGGATTCGCATTCCAGGACCTGACCACCGAAGCGCGTAACTCCATTACCATCAGTGCTTTGTCGCAGGGCATCAAGTGCTGGGACAAGGACATCATGCGCTATGTCAACTCCAATGACATCACACTTTACGACCCGATGGACGATTTCCTGGAGCATCTGCCCAAGTGGGACGGGAAGGATAGGGTGGAGGCCTTCGCCCGCAGAATCAGGACCGACTATGAGGACTGGCCCCACCTGTTCCATATCTGGATGCGCTCGATGGTTGCGATGTGGAAGGGAAAGGGTCAGCTGACGGGCAATGCGCTCGTACCTCTTTTAATTGGAAGACAGGGCTGTGGCAAGACGAGTTTCTGTCGTATCCTGCTGCCAAGGGAGATGCGTGACTATTATAACGACCGCATCAACTTCAAAAATGAGCACGACCTGAACCTTGGGCTGACATCCTTCGCCCTCATCAACCTCGATGAGTTCGACAAGATCACCCAGCGTCAGCAGATTGTGCTGAAGTATCTCGTGTCGACGAGCGATCTGAAATACCGTCCGCCATACGGCATGGCCTATTCGAGCCATCGTCGCTATGCCTCGTTCATCGGTACCACCAACGAGCCGATGCCGTTGACGGATCCTACGGGTAGCCGTCGCTTTGTCTGTGTCAACGTCGAGGGCAACATCGATTTCGAGACGCCTGTGGAATACGGCCAGCTCTATGCCCAGCTGAAATACGAGGTGGAATGGCAGCGTGAGCGCTATTACCTGACGAAGGAAGAGGAGGCTGCCCTGATGCAGCATAACCTGCGTTTCCAGAAGGTGAGCGGACTTGGCGAGATGATTCTCTCGCTCTTCGAGAGGCCAGAAGGTACACCGAAGTCCAATCCGGAGGCCGGCTATTGGATATCGGTAAAGGATATCTCCGCCCGTCTGAAGGAGACTTTCAAGAGTGCCTATAAGCCAGACGAAGGCACGTTGGTGAAGATAGGCCAGTTCCTGAGCCGTCCTGAATACAAGTTCGAGAACGACCGCAAGAGCATTGGCTGGTGCTATTGGGTGAAGGACAGGAAATAGCGGTTATTCGAGTATTCCTCTGAAGATGGCATCGGCCTCTTTGTTGGATTTCTCGCTGGTGAACATCTTGGAGATGCGCTCTTTGCCGGCTGTGGCGTACTGCATGTAAAGATCATTGTCGGTGAGCAGCTTGTCGATGGCAGCGGCATAGGTCTGGACATCACCCAAGGGCACTTCTATGCAGGTCTCGTTATTAACAGATACCCAGTTGACTCCAGAGCCGTCGATGGTAAAGGTGACGGGCACGCTGCCACAATACATGGCCTCAGCCAGGGCGATACCGAAAGCTTCCTGTTTGGTGCAGGAGGTAAAGGCGAAGATATCCGAGGCATAATAGTAACAACGCAGGTAGTCGTTGGGGATACGGCCGATGAACTTTACGCGGTCGGAAGTGGTCATTGCCTTCAGTCGGTCAGTCTCAGGGCCTCTGCCGCCAATGAGGATGACGCAGTCTGACTGGATGTATTTCTCAGCCTCTATCAGATAGTTAAAACCTTTATAGGTGGCATGACGACCCACCACAAAGACGATTTTCTTGTTGTGGTACTTATTTCGGATTTCCTCCACGGTCTTCTCGTCGCCCTTTTTCCATTGGAAATCTTTTTTAATGATGCCGTTGGGTACCACCTTGATCTTGTCGCGATAGTCGTAGATGGGGCTTGAAGGGTGGATATAGTTGGGACTCGTGGCGAGTATCAGGTCGGCTTTCTTCAGGAGCTTACGCTCGAAGCGGGTGACGAGATTATAGAGCATCCCCTTTCCTAAAATGTCGGAGTGCCATAACAGCACAAGTTTGGTGTCACGGGGAGTGAGCTTGGCCGTAATGGGATAGAGGAAGGGGTTGGGACAGTGCAACAAAATGATGTCGGGCTGCTCTTCGTAGATGATTTTCTTTAGATAGTGATAATAGGTGAAGGCAATATCCTGACTTGAGATTTTCATGGAAGGGGCTATGCGATAGACCTTGACACCATTGACAGTATCCATACGCGTAATACCGTCCTGGCTGAAACAGATGACAACATGGTCGAAATGGGTCAGACCTTCGGCCATGTATTTCGTGACGGTCTCAATGCCGCCTTCCACGGGATAATAATATTTGGCTATCTGGAGTATCGTTTTCTTCATCGGCAATATCTTTTCATTATTATAACGCAGGAAATTGCGGTTAATTGTGTTGGTCGGAGAATTTTTCCTTCAGGAGGCTGATGATCGTCTTGGCAGACGCCGTCCAGGAGAAGCGGGTGATGGGTGATGGATGATGGGTGATGGGTGATGGATGGGTTGCGAGGAACTGCTGGATGGTTTTGCGGATGGCGTAGGGATTATAGGGATCGAAATAGGTGGCGGCATCACCGCAGACCTCATGCAGCACGGGGATGTCGGACACCAATACCGGGCATCCGCAGCTCATGGCCTCGATAGGAGGCAGACCGAACCCTTCGTAGAGTGAGGGGAAGATGAAACAGACGGCTTGGTTGTAGAGACGAACCAGTTCTTTGTCGGAGACGCGACCGAGAAATCTGACAGGGGACAGGTTCCTGTCAGATTCTTTGTCTGATGGCGTGCTGACAGGAACCTGTCCCCTGTCAGATTCGAACACGCGATTATAGGCACCGACGATATAGAGCATGCAATCGGGGATGTTCTGGAAGGCCTCGATCAGACGGGCGAAGTTCTTACGGGGGTCGAGAGAGGAGACAGCCAGCGCAAAACGCTCTTGGGGCTCTTCCACCTCAGGCAGGGGTCGGAAGAGGTTACTGTCAGCCGCATTGTAGACCACCGTGATGTCTTGTTCCTTGAGGAAAGGATAAAACCGCAGGATCTCCCGCTTCGAGAACTCGCTGACGGTAATGATATGCCTGGAGGTCTTGACGGCCAGAGGTGTCATGACCTTGTACCACCAGTAGTACGCCTTAGAAAACCACTTGGGATTTTCAAGGAAAGAGAGATCGTGGATGGTCATAATCTTGTGTCGGACGAGGATGGAGCCCAGACCTGTGAAACTGAGAACGACATAGTTCTTCTTACCGATGAAGAAAAAAGGCAGGATGCACTGTTCCCAGAAATGGGAGTTTCCTCGTCCATAATGGATAATCTGCAGAGTGCTGACATCATAGCAGTCCTGAATGGGGGCCTGAGGGCAGATAAGAGTGAATGGCTGATGCAGTTCCGCCATAGCCTTGCATAAATTGTAGGCATAGCGCTCGACACCCGTCATGCGTTGGGTTAAGAATCGGCCGTTGATATATAGCATAGTCTTATTCATTTATTTTGAACATAATAATGCCGTCACTTTGAGCAGGGCGTTGTCGCTGTTTCTGGCAATCTGTATCGACTCCTTGCATCCTGCAGCATGGCCTGCCTCTACGTCATTGTCGCTATCGCCAATCATGTAAGATTGCGACAGGTCGATATTCCATTCTCTGGCTGCTTGTAGTAACAAACCTGGCTTGGGCTTGCGACAGTCACAGATGCATTTGTAGTCAGGGCGTTCGCCGTCAAAGCCCTTGTCCGGGTGGTGGGGACAATAATAGATGGCATCAACGAAAGCACCTTCCTCGCCTAAGAGTGTTTCCATTTTGTCGAATATGTGCTTCAGTTCTTCAAAACTGCAGTCGCCACGGGCTATGACAGGCTGGTTGCTGACCACGATAGCCAAATATCCAGAGTGGTTGATCGTTCTGATGGCCTCTGCAACGCCTGGCAGCAGTTCTAAGTCTTCGGGCTTGGTCAGGAACCCTACATATTTGTTGATAGTTCCGTCTCTATCCAGGAAGATGGCTTTCTGCTTCTGTGAAAGGTTCCTGGCTTTGACTTTCCCGCTTCGTATGTCTTTTTCTACCTCATAATATCTGTCGGGTGTACCCATGTCCTTGATGTATTCGGGCGTGTCGTAGGCAAAAATCTTTCCGGTGGGGATATTGGGCTTCAGCACGTCGCGGTCAAGGTCTATTTTGTCTGGCGTCTCAGGATGACGGGGCACAAAATGCTTCATGGTCTCACGAAGCAGTTCGGGAGAGATGATTTCGATGCCGGCATTCACCCTGTTCTTGTCATATTGGCGTTCGTCCTCCTTATTCATCCATTTTACGACCCGGTGGGTGTCGATAGGCTGTCCGCCTTCCTGTTGTGGCGGCAGTATTTCTGTTACGAGCAGGGAACTGTCATAGGGATGTCCGTTGGGGTGAGCCATCAGACTGGCCCAGGCTTGGTTCTTTTTATGGAAGGCGATAAAGCGGTTGAAGTCTACATTGATCATCACATCGCCGCACAATAGCAGGAAATCTTCCTTGAGATTCATCAGGAATAGTGCGCCGGCCGTACCCAGAGGATGGTCTTCTTCGAAATAGGAGATGGTTACGCCATAGCGTGAGCCGTCGCCAAAGAAGTCCTTGATGACGTGACCCAAATGACCTGTCACCAGCGTGATGTTTGTAAGGCCATAGGCCTTCAGGTTCTCTATCTGCCATTGCAAGATGGGTTTTCCGCAGATGGCTATCATTGGCTTAGGCACATCGCTATTGATAGAAGCGATTCTGGTACCCTTTCCACCGGCCATGATGATGACTTTCATAATCCTCTGTTTTTTTATTCTTTCCCAAAGAAATGTTCTTCCAGCATCATGCAGAGACAGTGATAGACGGGAAGATGCAGTTCTTGAATTCTGTAGGTCTCTGTCTCAGGCACTTGTATGCAGACATCTGCCAACTGTGCCAGCCTGCAAGGACGGCAACCAGTCAGCCCTAACACCTTCATGCCTCTCGACTTGGCAGCTACGGCAGCAAACAGCACGTTGCGACTGTTGCCTGAGGTGGAGATGCCCAGGAATACATCATTGGGTTTGCCATATCCATTTACCTGTTGTGCGAATATCAGTTCTGGCAGACTGTCGTTCATGAAGGCTGTGGTCAGCGAAGAGTGGCCTGTCAGGGTAATGGCCGGGAGTGCGCCTTGGAGGTGCTCTGCCAAAATGGAACCTAATTCCGGATCTATCTGCTTCATCGCTTCTGCCTGATCCTTATAGACTTCTCTTTTCAGTTTGAATTCCTTCATAAGTTCTCCCACGATATGCTCGCTGTCGGAGGCAGAACCTCCATTGCCGCAAACCAGCAGTTTGCGCCCGTTTGTATAAGCCTTTTTCAGAATGTCGTATGCCTCCTGAATGGATTCGCGACAAATCAAAAGCTTGGGGTAGCGTTCGATGAGTGTATCGATATGTTTGTTGATATTTCTTTCTGGCATAGTTCAAAAAGCTTTTATATTGTCAGTATCGTAGATTTTCCAACTATGGGCGCCTTCTTCACTGAAGTTGAAGGGCATGACAAAACCGTCGAGTCGCTTTAATGCCTTCTCCACTTCCTTCTTGCGTGTAGGCTCCACCACGAACATGATAAATCCGCCACCTCCGGCACCTGACACCTTACCTGCCTTGGCACCTGCCTGCAGGGCAATAGTCATCGCCTCCTGGATAACTGGATTGGTAATGTGATTCGCCATCCGCTTTTTGTTCTCCCAAGCCTCGCGAAGAATATCAGCAAAGGCGCTGATATCGCCTTTCAGTAGTGCCA
>JAEETD010000103.1 GCA_016290175.1 Prevotella sp.
GAGGTGTCGTAGGTCTCCTCGAAGACCACGTCCTTGACCAGGGTCTTGGCGATGACGTACTTCTGCGTGATCTTACCCTGCTTGTTCACCTTCTGGCCGACGACGACACGTTCCGTCTCGGGCTGGAACAGCACGCGCCTCACGGTGATGTTCTGGGCTCCGCAGTCTTCCTTCTCCGTGGTGCCGATCGAGGAAAAGCCCACCTTGAAGATGCCGATGCCCTCGAGTTTCACCTTCTGGCCCAGTTCGAAGTAGTGCTTCATCGCACCGCCCAGTTCGTCGAGCACAGCCTTGATGTCGGATTTCTTCACGGAGGCCTGCTGCTGGATGTAGTTGGCCAGTTCCTCGGTCTCGATGAAGTGCTGGTCATACACGGCCGTGGCGAACCACTTGCCGAAGGCGGTACTCTCGTCGTTCTTGTTCTGAAGTTTGGTAAATTTCTGAGACATAATTTAAGAAGTTAAGAAGTTAAAGAAGTTAAGAAGTTAAAGAATTAATAATATGATGTTATAAGGGCCCTTGTCTTTTGACGATGCAAAGGTACGACATTCGGAAAGCGTTTCTGGGGTTTCCCATGTTCTCTTACGGACATTGACGTTCTTTCATGCGATTATCGGTTACGGGGTGTTCAGACGCCTTGCGTGAGTTGTTAAGATGACTTGCGCGAGTTGTTCAGATGCCTTGCATACCTGTATGGAGATGCCTTCCACGAATGGTGGAAGGCATTCCTTTAACCCATGGAAGGTATCTTTTTTCTCCCCCTAAGTTAGGGGGAGTTAGAGGGGGTCTGAACAAGCGCACCTTCAGACCACCCCACCCTCCGGGCACCCCTCCTGACTCAGGAGGGGAAGAAGATACTCAGGGCTCACCGAGGTAGTAGATGATGAGTGCGACCTCCTTGGGTGTGTAGGCCTTGGCCTTGCGGGCCATGCCGCAGGCGCGGAGGGCAGCGTAGAGATCCGTGCAGCGGCGGATCCAGAAATTCAGGTTGCTCAGCGCCCCGCCGGGCGTCTGGGCTTTGGGGAAGTAGAGCATGGCCAGTTCCGACTTCCCGTAGGAACGGATCTCGAACTCTTTAATCATCCTCCAGGTCGTCTGTGATGTCCGTGAAATCCTCGTCCCATTCCTCTTCGGCGTCGTAGATGCGGATGCCCATGTCGAGCCAGAAGTCCTGCCACTCGCCGAAGGTCATGTCCTGTGCGATGTCCCGCAGACACATCACGAAGCCGTCGGCCCTGGCCGGCACGTCGTCACGGAGAGCGTCACGGAGTGTTCTGTCCAGACGGTCGTCGCCCGTGGGGTTGTAGTTGTCGATGCTCTTGTTCAGTAGTCTCTCAATCAGCGGCATCTCCTGAAAGATGCGGCTGGCTGTCTTTTCAATCATAATCGTTTAGTTTTTGTGTTGGTTTGATGTAATATATCTCTTATGCCATACTTACGGCTTAGGGAAGAGCAGATCCACGAGGTCGATCTTGGCGGCTTTCTGGGCAGGGGTGGCACGCTGTTCGAGGAGACTGCTGACGGTGACAGGGTGGCCGAACACGTCGCTGGCGGCCTCGGCCACGTCGTACCAGTCGCGGTAGGTCTGGCCGTCGGCGTCGGTATCGGGGAAGAGGATGATGCGGCGGCCTTCGAGGGGGCGCAACTTCGCCACGTTGAGTTCGGTCTTGCCGCCCGTGGCCAGCCAAATATATTCAGGCTTCACCTCGGACATAATCACTGCGGTCTTCTCTGCCTCCACCACCGCGATTGTTCGGGCGGTAGCAAATTCTTCACTCTTCATTATTAACTCTTCACTTAATTGGTGCAGGCCGAACAGGCAGTGGTCGGTATTCCAGTCCTGCGGCAATTGACCGGCCTTGCGCAGCAGGTAGGCCGCCCATGTCGGCTTGCGGTCGTGGTCGCGGTGACAGTCGGGGCGGTAGTGCATGATCTTGCCGTCGCGCAACTGGTCGCACTCGTCAATCTGCCAGAAGATCACCCCGCCGTCGCGACTGGCTCCCAGCCGATAGCGCTGTGCCGCCCGCTGCATCTGCTCCTCGCTGAGAAAACCGTTGCTGACCACCGCCCTGCAGAACTCCGATGCCGTGCCCAGTCGCTGCTGCCACAGCCGCCGACCCTCAGCCCGCTGCTCATCCAGCCGCTTCCTCATCGCCTTGAACGTATGCTTGAAAACCTCTTCCATCGTCATCTTTCTGCCGTAGCCGCTCGGCTTTGCCGCTTGCTACCAACGGGACGCAAGAAATTCTTCACTCTTAACTTCCCTGCGGTAGCAAATTCTTCACTCTTCACTTCCCCGAATGAAGCCCTCCCCTCATATTGGAGTCCCCCATATAGGGGGACGGAAATATGGAGGGGGTGAGGGGCTTCAGAAGGGCTCGTCGTCCTGATACAGTTCCGTCTGCACGGGAGCCTGTGGCCTCAGGGCATAGATGACGTGAGCCGCCTGGTCGTACGACTTCATGATAACCTCACCGTTGACAGCCTGCTCCAACAGCGAGTTATAGAATTTCCACGAACGGATGTTCGACAGCCGGCACACCTCCGAGCGCAGTTCCGCACCTGTCATCTGTTGCCGTCCGCCGATGGCATCGCTGAAGAGCCGCCGCACATCCACCTGCCACTGGTCGTGCTCGTCGTGGCGGATATAGTCGGCATTCAGTTGCGGATAGCCGTCCGTCTTATCCTTGCTGCCCCCGTCTGTCGGTACGCCACATGACACAGGCAGCCCGTCGTCACCCACCTCAAAATACATTGTCCGCTCGATGTCGTACTTGCGGGTCAACGTCTGCTCCAGCGAGAAGATGCGCTGTGGCAGCAGTTTCTCGCAACTGTACACCTCAAACGCCTTGTTCATCAGTTCCGTACCGATCCAGCCACGCAGGTTGTGGTCCTCGCCGCTCTTGTTCTGATGGAGCACACATACGATGCAGCAGTCGTGTTCTGTAGACAGGTGCATCAGTTCCTCCATCACCTCCTGCGCCAGCACACCGTCGTTGATGTCGTTCACCAGATCGCGGATACCATCGACAATCACCAGGTCGGGTCTGCATCTCATCACCGCCTCGCACAACAGGTCACGCCGTTCCTTCCATCCCACACCCCGTACGTTGAAAACATCGATTTGTTTTTCGAACACGGATGACACGGATTGCTCGGATTTTTCTTTTGAACACGAATTACACGAATTTACCGAATGATTCGAGGGATTAGTGAGATTCGTGTTCGAGTTATTAAGCAGACGAATGATTCGGTTCTTCAGGATGTCCTGTGTCGATTCGTCACTCTGCTCCGTGTCGTACCACAGCACCCTGAACGGCTCGTCACCGATTCTCTGGAATGCCAGCACGTCGCGACTCTGACAGCACGCCATCAGCATCGACGTGACGAACGTCTTACCCGACTTCGCCTTACCCGTTATCGCCACCAGTTCGCGCCTCGGGAAACACGGCTTACCATACAAGTGGAACAGGAATTCCATCGGCTTCAACTGCTTCTCCGGCGTAATCCTCAACTGCTCCAGCAATAGCATCTTCGGACTCAGTGCCGTCTCCTCGCCCGCATGCTCCAGTTCTGCATCCAACTGGCTCATCACATTCTCATTCATAACTTCATTCGCTTGTTAAACTTTTGATGACAAGGACGGTGCAAACCGAGTGCAATTGAACTCGTTCGAATTGCTGAGGTGCCGCCCGTTCTCGCGCTCTTTTGAGCGCAAAGTTACGAATAATCTCCGATTCCTACTCCCCTTAGGGGTACTACGCGTGGGTACTACGGTCTGTCAATTATTAGCGAAAAGTCCCGATGCGCGAGCACCGGGACTTTTTGCTGTCTAACCAAATAGCCGCTTCAGTTCGTCCTGAAAGTCGAGTGATCCCTTTCTGGTGAGGGCCAAGTTGTAATCACTCCGCATGTACTTCCTGTTCCAGAGGCTCTCAAACACCTTCCACTTCTCCTTGATGCCCAGCCGCACCGCTATCGCATCAGCCAACAGTGCCGCCTGCGTACGTGAAATCAGTGGTTGGTAGTTGTCGTCCACATAGCCTGCATCCTGCGCCTTCCGCCACAGCGCCATCGCTTCATCGGTAGCGAGAACTTTTGGCAAGATACTCGATTCTTTCTCCCTCCCTACACAGGGAGGGCTGGGGAGGGTCTTCGTTTTGGGACAAGCATCCCCATAGAAGTTCTGCGTATCCACATGATCCACATGGAGACTGCCTTTTCCATAGATGTTTAACACGATGCTGCCTTGGTGATCTTTCTCTTTCCGGTGCAGTTGCTCCAGCAGTTCGTTCACCAACTTCAGGACATCGGCGGGCAGCATGTCGCCAAGTCTTCCCAGATTTTCTGGGACTTCTTCATTATGATTCATATTTCTAATTCCTTTTTATCAATAAAACAAATTGAAGTTGATAAAAAGGGGCGCGGACTTGTTTACTGACTACAACATTATTCTATCAGGCTCGTTACACCTATGCGCGAATGCCATAGCCAAAGCCCACGCCCCCCTATGGAGGTGTGAGCCGGCAGACATTCTTTCCCGCGCATTTACTTGTAACGATTTTGATAGAATGGCAAGAAAGCTGTCAATGCTCTGGGTGCAAAGGTACTATTATTCTCTGAGACACCCAAATATTTGGAAATATTTCTTATGGACTCATTGTATTTTTCGAATAAAAAAACACATTACTATCAGTTAAACTTACTCTTGCCGCGCAATGTATGACGCAAAGCGCTAAGCAGTTCTTGCGACTCTTGGACTAGGTTGAGGAAGACGGTCATGCTCTCGATGTTGAGACGCTTGGTCTGGATGTCGTGAATGATGCGCTTGCGATAAATGGAAAGCGTTGATTGTAACTTGGCAGCATCATCGCGGATTTGAGAAGCGTTATCTATTGTGAGAGACCTATTGAACAAGTGTACGATTTCATTACGAATGACGAGGAACTCATTGGCATAGTCGTTGGGGACGGGGCTGAAATTGTTTCCGACGTGCTCACGGCAAGGCTCGCCCATGCGCTTCAGGCAATAGACCATCTGCGAGAGGGAATTGATGATGAGGAAGTACCAAGTACCCTTCTCCACGCTGAGCACGGGGTCGATGCGGCGCAGGGCGATAATTTGCTTGCGACGCTGGCGCTTTATGTCCTTTCGCTGGCTTTCTGTCTGCAAGGTAGTACGCTTTAGCACGCGGTAATCCTCGCAGAAAAATGCGGTGGTCAACGCCTCGTAGTCCTCGGACACCTGACGTAGATGCTGCGACGTGGTATAGCCTACATGCCTACGGAGAAGTGTCCAACATTCGGCTCTATCGCTGCAATGCAGTATCTTAGTAAACAGTTCGTCGGCCACGCTAGTCTTGCTGCTTTTACCGTAGCGCAGATGGCTTCGGATGAGCAGGAAGATGGCCAGCGCAATGGCGACGTCCATTGCCACAAACGACCCGAAGAACAGGGCGATGCAGACGAGGAAGCACAATATGAATGCCACGCCAGCCGTGATAAACCAGCCGCCGATGACTGACAGAACACCCGTTATGCGGAACACCGCGCTTTCGCGACTCCACGCACGGTCGGCAAGCGAAGCACCCATAGCTACCATAAAGGTGACATAGGTAGTGGACAGCGGCAGTTTGAGCGACGTACCCAATGCTACCAGTGCCCCAGCCAGTACCAAATTGACTGCTGCACGAATCTCATCGAAAGCGGCTCCCCGCTTCAGCACGGCAGCATCGGCATTGAAGCGTGAGTTAATCCAACGCTCAACGCCCCTCGGCACTACAGTCGCCATACCATTTGCCATACTTCTCGATGTGCGTACCAGCGTCCGCGCCACGCCGCTCGAACCAAACATCTCGTCGCCCTCGTCCTGACGCGAGAGGTCCACCGATGTTTTTACCACGTTCTGCGCCTTCTTCGAGAATACCAGTGCAAGCACCATCACCACACCTGCTGCGATGAGGTATAGGGCGGGCGTGTGGGCACTCTCCATCAGCGACTGCATCATAAAGCCCTGCGCATCGCCCTGGCCGTTGGCCGTGTAATCCAGATAAGCCTCAAGCCCCGTCAGCGGCACACCCACGAAGTTTACGAGGTCGTTGCCCGCAAAGGCCATCGCCAAGGCAAACGTGCCAAATAGAACTACGCACTTCAGCACAGGCAACTTCAAGGCACTCAGCAGCGTCATCAACACCGAGAATGCGGCAATGCCACCACCGATAATCAGCCATGTATTCTCGTTTATGATTGCCTTCACTTCAGGTGTCATCAGGCTGCTGCCCTTCAGCCCGTTGATGAGCAGGAACCATACGATGGCCGTCACCGACAGTCCGCTGAAGATACCGATTTTCAGCGACGATACCGTGAGGCTCCCCATCCGTCCCGACTGATCCGTTGTCCTCCCGTTTACGCGGTAAGTAAAGGTGAAGACGATACGTGCTACCCACTGCACCAGTGCGCCGAGCACGAAGGCGATGGCTACGCTGAGAAAGATGCCGAGGATGACCGAGATGGCTTTCTCCGTGTTCAGCAGGTCACCCAACGTGAGCACTGTGCCGTCCGCCGCCGTCGCCCCATGCATAATCTGCAGCAGCGCAATGGCAAAGGCTCCGCCCAGCAGTTCGAACACCATCGAGACGGTGGTCGATGTCGGCATCCCAAGCGTGTTGAACACATCGAGCAATACAACGTCTGTCACCATCACCGCCAAGAAGACACACATCACGTCATAGAACGAGAAGTAGGCCGGTGTCATGATGCCGTGTCGCGCCACGTCCATCATTCCGTTGCTCAATGCCGCTCCGGCAAACACTCCGACGGCCGCCACCGTCACCACCGTCCGGTACCTCGCCACCTTGGCACCGATGGCAGAGTTCAGAAAGTTTACTGCGTCATTGCTTACGCCAACCACCAGGTCGAACA
>JAEETD010000104.1 GCA_016290175.1 Prevotella sp.
CGTCTAATCGTACAATCATATCTTTAAAGCTCTCATCGCGTTAAGGACAGCAAGGACAGTAACACCCACATCGGCAAAGACAGCGAGCCACAGGGTGGCGAGACCAAAGGAGGCGAGGATGAGTACCCCCACTTTGACACCAATGGCAAACCACACATTCTGACGGGCGATTCTAAGCGTGCGTCGGGCAATACGGATGGCAAGGGCAATCTTCGAGGGTTTATCATCCATCAGCACCACATCAGCGGCCTCGATGGCTGCATCAGAGCCAAGACCGCCCATCGCAATGCCCACATCGGCACGTGCCAGCACAGGAGCATCGTTGATACCATCGCCCACAAAAGCGAAATTCGTCAGTTTTTCAACCTGAGCCACTTTGTCGGCAGGGAGGAGCTCTGCGTGGTATTCAGAGAGATGGAGCGTCTGCGCCACATGGTCGGCCACTTCCTTGCGGTCGCCAGTAAGCATGACGGTCTTCTTCACGCCCAATGCCTGAAGAGCGGCAATGGCCTCAGCACTGTCGGACTTGATCTGGTCGTTGATGACGATATGACCTGCATACTGACCGTCGATGGCCACGTGGATAATGGTGCCGACATGATGGCAGTCGCGCCACTTCGCCCCGACGGTGTCCATCATTTTCGTGTTTCCGACATTGACCATTGAACATTGACCATTGAACATTTTTACCTTGGCACGGATACCGTGACCAGCAATCTCCTCGACATCGCTGACCATACAACCATCGGTCGCCTCATCAGGGAAGGCATCGCGCAGAGCCGCACCAATGGGGTGAGTGGAGAAGTGCTCAACATGAGCTGCGAGATGGAGCAACTGATGTTCATCACAAGTGTCCGGATGAACAGCCTCAACAGCAAACTGGCCATGCGTGAGAGTGCCCGTCTTATCGAAGACAACGGTATCGACCTTGGCGAGGACATCCATATAATTGGCACCCTTGATGAGGATACCTTTGCGCGAGGCACCGCCTATGCCCCCAAAGAAGGTAAGGGGCACGCTGATGACGAGGGCACAGGGACAAGATACCACTAAGAACATCAGGGCGCGATATAACCACGTGGCGAAACTGCCGCCAAAAAGTGTGGGGATGATAGCCAAGGCGAGGGCCAGGAACACCACGATAGGCGTATAGATACGGGCAAAGCGGGTGATGAAGGTCTCGCTCTGCGACTTACGCTCGCCAGCATTCTCCACCAGACTGATAATCTTCGAGACGGTGCTCTCGCCAAAGGCCTTCGTAGTTCGCACTCGGAGGACACCAGAAAGGTTGACGCAACCAGAGATGACCTCGTCGCCCACATTCACATCGCGAGGCAACGATTCACCTGTCAAGGCAACGGTATTCAAAGCCGACGAACCCTCAATGACTACGCCATCCAAAGGCACCTTCTCACCAGGCTTCACAACGATGATCGAGCCCACAGCAACGTCCTCCGGACTGAGATCTTTTGTTTCCACCACTAATTTCTCTAATTTCACTAATTCTGGCTGTGCGTTATCTGAATTAGTGGAATTCGTGTAATTCGTGGTCGCAATTTCCACGTGGGCGACATCAGGCCTTATATCCATCAGATGGGCGATACTGTCGCGGCTCTTGCCCTCAGCATAACCCTCAAAGAGTTCGCCTATCTGGAAGAAGAGCATCACGAAGACGGCCTCGGGGAACTCCGTTTCTGCCCCCGGCAGGAATCCGATGCACAAAGCGCCAATGGTAGCAATCGACATGAGGAAATGCTCGTTGAAGGCATCGCCCTCCATAATACCCTCCCAGGCCTCACCTAATGTCTCATGCCCTATTAATAAATAAGGTATAAGATAAACCAGCAGCAACTGCCAAGTCGTGAGGTTGAGATTCTTCTCAATCAGCACAGCGCCTATCAGCAACACAACAGTAATGCCGATAAGCCATAGCTGTTTCTTCAAACTATGTTCCTCGTGATGATGTTCGTGCATTCCCGAGCTTTGCTCGCCTACCCGTTGCCTTTCATGAGAGCAACTCTCGCAATGATGTTCATGTTCATGAGAATGTGCCATATCTTTGCATTATTTATTTCTTTTCGGCTGCAAAGATACGGCACATTTTCTGCAACTTGGTTGCAAACTACTTATAACACTCGAAAATAGTGTCGACAGTCTGCTTGGGAAGCTTCTTCGTTAAGAGGCTGACAATCCATACCACTGGGAATCCACCCACCATGGCGATAGCACCGCAGTTGATGGGGTTGATGGGGTTGCCAGCGAGCATATTGATGACCGTGAGGCCTACGCCCCAGATGAAGCAGGCCCAGACAGAGGCTGTGGTGACACCACGCCAGTAGAGACCCAGCATAAACGGAGCCAGGAAAGCACCGGCCAGTGCGCCCCAAGAGATACCCATGAGCTGAGCGATGAACGTTGGCGGATTCAGGGCAATGAGCAGCGAGATGACGATGAAGAACATGATCAGCACACGCATCACCACCACCTTACGACGCTCAATCTTTTCAGCCACAATATCGTCGATGGTACCGTCCTCCACCTCACCAGGCAGTGACTTTTTGTCGCGATAGATAAGGTCAAGTGTCATCGTCGAAGAAGACGTCAGTACCAATGAGGCCAGCGTCGACATCGAAGCACTCAGAACGAGCAGCACCACGAGGGCGATGAGCACATCAGGCAACGTAACAAGCATGGCAGGCACGATGGAGTCGAAGGCAATCTTGCCCGTTGCCTCATTGATCACAGGGTCATACAGACGTCCGAAGCCACCGAGGAAATAACAACCACCTGCCACGATGAAGGCGAAGATGGTAGAAATAACAGTACCACGCTTGATGGCGCTCTCGTCGGTAATCGAGTAGAACTTACCCACCATTTGTGGCAAGCCCATCGTACCTAGCGACGTCAGAATAACCACACCCAGCAGTCCCCACGGATCAGGTCCGAACCACGAGGCGAAACCACCATTCACATTGGGGTCTGCATCGGAGGGGATGACTGCAAGCTTGTCGATAGCAGCCGTCAGACCACCCTGAGCATTCAGCACAGCCAGAATCACTGCCACAATACCAAAGAGCATGATGATACCCTGAATGAAGTCGTTCATAGCCGTTGCCTTGTAACCGCCGATGATGACATAGACAGCCGTAAGGATGGACATGATGATGACACAATACTCATAAGGAATATCAAAACCCATCTCAAAGAGACGTGAGATACCACTATAGACACCTGCGGTATAGGGAATCAGGAAGACGAAGGCGATGACAGAGGCTGTGACACGCAAGCCCTGGTCGCTGAAACGGGTTCCGAAGAAATCAGGCATTGTGCGCGACTCGATATGCTGCGTCATCAGTTTGGTGCGACGACCCAGGATGATCCACGCCAAGAGCGAGCCGATAATGGCATTGCCGATACCAATCCAGGCACTCGACATACCGTATTTCCATCCGAACTGTCCGGCATAGCCCACGAAGACCACAGCCGAGAAATAAGAGGTACCGAAGGCGAAGGCCGTGAGCCAGGGACCTACGGCACGACCACCTAATACAAAACCGTCAACACTTCTGGCCTGCTTGCGAGAGTACACACCCACGCCAACCATCACGACCAGGAAAATTACCGTTAGTAAAATTTTTATTAACATGATATTGTTTTTTAAAACCACGAATTTCACGAATTACACTAATTTTAGCTGCGCGCTAAAACTAATTCGTTAAATTCGTGTAATTCGTGGTCGTTAATTATTCTTGTTTAAAATGCAACTTGGACTTGAGCCTGAAGCCAGTCATAATCCTTTGAACTGATATTCTCACCACAAAGACAGCGGGTGTACTGCAACTGCACACGGCACTTCTTATAGAACCAATATTGCAGGCCAAGGGTGAGATTGGTCTGGTCCCACCCATCTACGGATGTATTACGATCGAAGGTCTCGCCAGAAGCAACGAGGTCGAGGGCACCAGCCACAGGGATGCAAGTGGTGACATAACCACCACGAGAGCCTACCTCACCATCCTCACCGCCGAGCCACTCTGCACGGATGCTGGCAGGACGAGCCTCCTTGTACTGACCAGGAGAATAGGCTACGGTCTTGTATTCCGCACCCACACTGTAGCGGTTGCGCTTATAGTTGTCGCCAACCTGAATATCCGGGTTCCATGCAGCCTTACCCACAGCATTACCAGTGCCGAGATAGCCAGAGCCCACGATGCGGAGACCGTCGAACGGCTTCACTTCGAGTTTGGCGATAAAGTCTTTCTGATTGTTATTGTCCTTACGGTTGATACCCTGTCCGCTCATCAGAGCGAGGTCATAGTGCAGGAAGCCCTTGAACAGGTCGCCGTAGACATTAACACCCATGTCACGGCCATAGTTCACGCCATTCAGGGGATCAGGTCCTTCGCCTGCCAGATAGAGCACGGCCTGCGAATAGACATCGATCAATTCAAGTTGTGTTGGTGACATCGGATTCTCCATCGTGTAGGAGTGCTTGAACTGTCCGATGCGGACGGTCAAGGACTTGTCGTTGGAAATTCTGTAGTCGGTGTAATACTCCTGAACCACGCTGGAGAAATCGTGCATAAACATAAATGACCAGCGGTCAGTGATGCGGGCCTTGGCCCAGAGCAGTGTGCGTTTAAGGTTGTAACTGTTGGTTGCCTTGTCGTTAGGATTCTGATAACTCCAACCTCCCTGTGCGTATCCGTTCAATGTGATACGACTTGTGAAGTCTTTCATCCAGTCTGTTTCAGAACTCTTCTGTTGCCCCATAGCGGCCACACTGCTGAACACTGCCAGAGCTACTGCCAGCGTCCGATACATAAAACTTTGTTTTCTCATTTTGTCATTTGTTTGAAGTTGAAATGTTAAGTTTATGCGGATGCAAAATTACAACATTTCTTTCAAACAAACGACAAAAAGACAGAAAAACTTTAAATAAAGTTACAATTCGTCAGCAAAGACGATACAAATCAGATGTTTGGCGTATCCCAGGTCTTTGTCTTGGTACACTTGACGTTCTGCGTCAGCTTGCCAATTTTCAGCACGAAATCACCCTCTTCGAGTGTCCACTTGCCTTCAGCATTGACGAAGGCGAGGTTCTTGGCTGGGAGCTGGAAGGTAACAGTCTTTGTCTCACCTGGCGTCAGTTCAATCTTCGTAAAGTCACGCAGACGCTTGTTGTCTGGCACAATCGAGGCCACGAGGTCACTGCTAAACAGCAGCACAGCCTCCTTGCCAGCACGACTACCCGTATTCTTCACGTCGACACTCACCGTCAGGATATCGTCAGCGGTAAAGGAAGTCTTGTCAACCTTCAGGTTGGCATAGTCGAAGGTGGTATAGCTCAGGCCATAGCCGAAGGGCCACTGCAAGGAAACCTTTGCATCATAGTTGTAGGCACCAGCCATCGTACCCACTTCCTCACTCACCTTATAATCGTATGTATTAAGCGAGTTGATTTCTTTGGGATAAGTATATGGCATCTTGCCAGAGAAATTGGTATCGCCAGCCAGGAGATTGGCGAGTGCATCGGCTCCGTAGTTGCCAGGAATCAGGATATCCACTACAGCCTTAGCCAACGGTTCGATATCAGCAATGAGGCGTGGACGACCTTCGTTGAGCACGAGAATGATGGGTTTGCCTGTCTTGGCCAATTCCTTCACGAGGTTACGCTGGTTCTCAGAGAGCCAGAGGTCGGTCAGGTTACCAGGTGTCTCTGTATAGGAGTTCTCGCCAATGGCAGCGATGATCACATCCGCATTGGCAGCAGCAGCCACGGCCTTGTCGATTTCTGGCGCATTCTCTGCGTAGTAGGCACCATCCTCGTTATAGGTCACGCCCTGCTCGATGATGATATTCTGCTTACCATATTTATTACATAGAGCCTCATAGATGGTGTTGTATTTCTCTGAGAGGTGTTCAGCCTTCGAACCCTGCCAGGTATAGCTCCAGCCACCGTGCAGGCAACGCATCTGGTTGGCATTGGGACCAGTCAACAGAATCTTCTTACCCTTCGCCAACGGCAGGATATTACCTTCATTCTTAAGGAGAACCATTGATTCCTCAGCAGCTTTGAGGGAAGCAGTAGCAAACTCAGCAGAACCGAACTTCTCGTAGCCCTTGCCACCTGTGTTTGGTTTCTCAAAAAGTCCCAGACGATACTTGGCACGCAGGATACGACGCACGGCATCGTCGATACGCGACATCTTCACCTTGCCCTCATTAACGAGTTCCTTCAGCAGGATACAGAACTCCACGCTATAAGGATCCATCGACATATCGATACCTGCATTGATGGCGATACGGATAGCATCTTTCTTGTCCTTCGCCACATGTTCGCGAGAGAATAGGTTGTTGATATCTGCCCAGTCAGTTACGAGGAAACCATCCCACTGCAGATCCTCCTTCAGCCACTTCGTCAGATACTCATAGCTGGCATGAACGGGTACACCGTTGATTGAGGCAGAGTTCACCATCATGGTCAATGTACCAGCGAGGGCAGCCTGCTTGAAAGGCTCAAAATATTTCTCACGGATCATCTGCGGAGACAGGTAGGCAGGTGTACGGTCCTTACCTGACCAGGGGGCTCCGTAGGCGAAATAGTGCTTGGTACTGGTTCCTACGTGATACTGGTCAATGTGGTTATTGTCATCACCCTGATAACCCTTGATCTCAGCCACCACCATCTTTGAGTTGACGATGGCATCCTCGCCAAAGCTCTCCCATACACGAGGCCAACGGGGATCGCGACTCAGATCCACCACAGGGTTATACACCCACGGACAGTTAGAGGCACGACTTTCGT
>JAEETD010000035.1 GCA_016290175.1 Prevotella sp.
CCCAAGAAGGTGGTGGTGGCCAGTATCATGGGACAAACCGAAGAGCAGTGGGGCCAGTTGGCCGTGATGGCCGAGCAGGCTGGTTGCGATGCCGTGGAACTGAACTTCTCCTGTCCTCAGATGCGAACAACGGGCATGGGCAGCGACGTAGGTCAGAACGCAGAACTGGTGGCTATCTTTACCAATATTGTGAAACATGCCGTGAAGATACCCGTCATTCCGAAGATGACGCCCAATATCACTCATATCTATCACCCTGCTATGGCCGCCTTCTTTGCCAAGGCCGATGCTATCTCAGCTATCAACACCATCAAGTCGGTCACGATGGCCGACGATGCTGAGGTGTCGGGTCGACGCACCGTTTCCGGCTATTCCGGACGTGCCGTGAAACCCATAGCCCTGCGTCATATTCTTGAGATTGCAAAGCATGAGGTGTTAAAGGGTGTGCAGATCAGTGGTATCGGTGGTATCGAGACCTGGCGCGACGCCCTGGAATTCATGCAGTTGGGATGTAACAACGTGCAGGTTTGTACGGCGGTCATGCAATATGGCTACCGTATCATCGACGACCTTGTGCTGGGTCTTCAGCGCTATATGGCCAAGCAGGGTGTCAGGAAGTTGAGCGACCTGGTAGGATCGCAGCTGTCATCGTTTATTACACCAAGCGGACTCGACCGCACCACGCTTATCTATCCCAAGATCGACCGTGAGCGGTGTGTGGGTTGCGGCCGTTGTGAGCTGTCGTGTCGCGATGGCGGTCATCAGGCCATCACCTTCGACACAGCCACGCGTGAGCCGCATATTGTCGGCATCAGATGTGTGGGTTGTCACCTCTGCCGCCTCGTCTGTCCTACTGGTGCCATCGGTCTCACCAAGCGTATCGAAAAGAGATGATTCTGAATTATAATAAGATGACGATATGAACTGCAAGAAACTAATCACTGCTGCTCTGTTGGCTGTTGCCCTGCAGTTGCAGGCACAAGAACAAATGTACGTGGGTGGCGACATCTCGCTGTTGCCCACTTACGAGGAAAATGGTGCCAACTATATGGACAAGGACGGCCAGAAGATTACCGATCTGTTGTCATTCCTGAAAGAACAAGGCATGAATGCCATGCGTGTCCGTCTGTTTGTTGACCCCAGCAGGGCCCCGTCAGCGCATAAGGGACAGGGTGTGCGTCAGGACCTCGACTATGTGAAGAAGCTGGGCAAGAAGATCAAAGATGCCGGCCTGAAGTTCATGCTCGACTTCCATTATAGCGACACGTGGGCAGATCCTAGCAAGCAGGCCACACCCTATCAGTTTACTATTGTAAATAAGCCGGCTAAAGAGTATATCTACGATTACACCAAAGATTGTTTGGAAAAGCTCAAAGCCGCTGGTGCTACGCCAGACTTTATCCAGACGGGTAACGAGATATCGTGGGGCATGATGTATGACAGCGGTTGTAAACTGGAGGCGAAGAGCGACTGGAGCGGTTATAAGGATACGAACTGGGATAATTTCTCTACGGCCCTGAAGAATGCGGGCAAAGCCTGTCGCGAGGTCTGTCCTGAGGCTAAGATCATTATCCATACCGAACAGGCAGCCAATACGCCCTTGGTGACTGATTATTACAAACGGTTGCAGCAGTATGGCATCGACTACGACATCATCGGCACCAGCTATTATCCGTATTATCATGGCACTTTGGTTCAGCTGAACAAGACGCTCACTGCTTTCGAGACTCAATTCCCGGAAAAGAAAATCATGGTCGTGGAGACGGGCTGTGGCTATCATTGGAAGATGGGCGATAATGAAACGGGCTATCCTCTCACTTACGAGGGTCAGCAACAGTTTACGGCCGATCTGATAGTTACACTTAAAGCTCATCAGAACGTCAATGGCCTGTTCTGGTGGTTTCTCGAGGCCAACGAATACGGACTCAACTGGAATACACAACGTGTCACCGACAATTGGTACAACGCCAGTCTTTTCGACAACGAGACAGGCCGGGCCCTGCCAGCGCTTTATGAGTTGAAAAACTTTTCAGAAGGCAGTGCCGGGCTCAGCCATCTTTCGGTAGATGGCTTTGATGACGGCTATTGGTACACCATCGACGGCATTCGTAGTCTCTCCGGCCCTTCCAGATCAGGGCTCTATATCCATAACGGTCAGAAAGTGACCATCAGGTAGATGCCATCAGCATTTGCCTAACTCGTGAAAGGAGTAATACTGTCCGTCGGTCACGATGACGTGGTCCATAAAGTGGATGCGCATGAGTTCGCAGGCTTTCTGGATGCTCTTGGTGAGTTCTTCGTCGGCACGACTGGGCGTCAGGTTCCCGGAGGGATGATTGTGACAAACAGCCAGGATGGTGGCATTGACAAGAACAGCCTCCTTGAAGATGATACGGATGTCAACAGACGTTTCGGTGATGCCCCCATGCGAGATCTTTACTTTCTTGATGAGCCGGTAGTGCTGGTTCATCAGTAATACCCAGAACTCTTCCACATCGAGGTCTTGCATCAGAGGGTGCATGTGCCGGTAGATCTTGGTGGCCGTGCCCAGGTCGGGACGTTCCTCAGGTGTTTCTGCCTGACGGCGTTTGCCGAGTTCGCAAGCGGCAAGGATGGTGATGGCCTTGGCCTTGCCGATGCCTTTGTACTTACATAGGTCGGCAATGGTCTTCTTGCCGAGGGTGTTGAGACTGTTGTTGCAGTCGTTGAGCACCTTTTTCATCAGGTCGACGGCACTCTCGTCGGTGGAGCCTGAACCGATCAGGATGGCCAATAGCTCGGCATTGCTCAGTGCCTCAGTACCGAGGTCTTCCATTTTCTCACGCGGGCGGTCTTCCTTTGCCCAACGGGCGATGCTTAGTTTAGAGTTAAGAGTTAATAACGAAGAGTTATGATTACTTTTTTCCTTCATAGTTTTCCGTTTTTTAGTTTTAAAGTTTTAATGGATTTAACAAGAATCTTGATAAGTTCCTCGTTGTCATTAAACATCGAGGTGTATTGTCTTTCAGTAATGTAATCACCGTAAAGAAGGTTCTTGAGCCAATGTTCTGTTTCATTAGCTTCTTTCAAGGCGATACTCAATTTGCTGATGAAGTCTGGTGGACTTTGTGCGAATTTGCTTTCTGCAATGTTCGCACCAATACTTGTCCCACTTCTATATATTTGTTTAGAAATGATGGTCTCATCTTTCTGTTGGGTAAGATACTTGTAAAGCCTGACTATTCTTTTTGAAAAAACTTCAGACTTTTCTTTTAATATACTTTCTTCACGTTTCATCATAGTTTGTATTTTTTAATTTAAGGTAATCATAACTCTTAATTCTTCACTCTTCGTTCTTAACTATAAAAGTTCTTCTCGAACGCCTGGAATTCGTCTCTCTTCAGGATACATCGTTTCCACCAGGATTCGATGAAACCGAGGCCGTAGCCCATCAGTTGGACGAAGGCTGCAGGGATGGAGAGCAGACCCACCCAGAGGTTGCGGTTGCGGATGCTGGAGTCGATGAAGATGACGAGGGAATAAAAAAGTAGGGGCAACAGAGCCAGCACGCAGAAGACAAAACCAACGCCCTGATGCATATTGTCGGTGGGGCGAAGGTTGTTGGCATCGAGCCATTCGCCATAACAGTACAGAGCTGCTCCCAAAGCGAAGAGCATGATACAACCGATAACCCCCAGCGTAAAGACGGTGGGTAGCAGGTGTACGAGTTTCAGGGTGCCCGGATGGCGTTTCATCAGGTTGATACGGGCAATGCCGCTGTTGTACACCTGACGGAAGAATTTCTTTAGGTCTGTACGTCGCTTGTGCCATACCCAGGCATCTGGGAAAAGACGCGGTTGATAGCCTGCCTCGACGATACGGTAGGAGAAGTCGATGTCCTCGCCGAAGCGCATCTTCGTGAAGCCACCTAGTTTCATATAGACATCACGGCGGATGCCCATGTTATAGGAGCGGGGATAGAACTTGTCGAGTTTGGCCTTGCCGCCTCGGATACCGCCCGTGGTGAAAAAGGAGGTCATCGAGTAGCTGATGGCTTTCTGTACGGGTGTGAAGGAGGGGTGGGCTGCGTCGGGGCCGCCAAAGGCGACGATGTCGGATGTCTGATGGCTGATGGCAGAGTCGACGGCGGCGAGATAGCCCTCAGGCAATACGACATCGGAGTCGAGCACAATCAGCCATTCACCGTTGGCGCGTTCTGCACCGTAATTGCGACTCTGACCCGGGCCGCTGTTGGGTTTCATGAAATACTTCACATCGAGCCTGTCGGCGTATTTGTCGACCACCGCTTTGCAGTCGCGCTGCGAGCCGTCCTCGACAATCAACACCTCAAAGTCCTTCACCTTCTGCCGGCAAAGGCTTTCTAACAGTTCGTCAACCTCGTCGGGACGATTGAATACAGGAACGATAATGGAGTATTTCATAGTCTTTTTAAGTTAAGAATTAAGAGTTAAGAGTGAAGAGTTATGATTACCTTGCATGCCATTCTCGCATCATTGCTCAAATCATTGCTTGTCTGGTAATCATAACTCTTAATTCTTAGTTCTTCACTCTTAATTGTTTTACTCCTTCACGCGGTTCAGATAGCTGCCGTCGCGGGTGTCAACCTGAATCAGGTCGCCTTCGTTGATGAAGAGAGGTACGCGCACCTCAACACCGGTCTCCAGAGTGGCGGGCTTCAGTGTGTTGGTGGCTGTATCACCCTTGATGCCGGGCTCTGAGTGAACAACACGGAGGTTGGTCTTGACAGGCATTTCTGCATAGAGGATTGTACCGTCGGTGGTGTCGCTGACAACCTCTACGATATCACTCTCCTTCATATACTCATGACCGATCACGAGTTCGTTGTCGATGGGAATCTGCTCAAAAGTTTCCTGGTTCATGAAGATACGACCGCTCTGGTCCTCATAGAGATACTGATAGGGACGACGCTCGATGACTACATCCTCGAGTTTCTCACCGATATTGAAACGGCGCTCCAGTACGCGACCGTCAGAAACGTTCTTGACCTTGATGATCATAATAGTGTTACCCTTACCTGGCTTGCGATGCTGGAAATCGATGCAAACCCAAATACTACCGTCCATGCGAATGGCGGTGCCTTTTTTAATGTCTTGTGAATTAATCATATACCTAAAAATGTTACTTTTATATCGTTTTCGGGTGCAAAGGTACGAAAAAAAGTGAAAAGTGAAAAGTGAAAAGTGAAAAATCTCACATATTTCTTGCGTAATTCAAAAGAAATGAGTACTTTTGCACCCCAAATCGTTGAAAAAGTAACAAATAAATAGTAAAAAGCAATGAAGAGAACATTTCAGCCGCACAATCGCCGTCGCGTAAATAAGCACGGCTTCCGTGAGAGAATGGCCACCAAGAATGGTCGCCGCGTATTGGCTGCACGTCGCGCCAAAGGTCGTAAGAAGTTAACTGTTTCTGACGAGAACCACGGAAAGTAATTCCATTTTCGCAGAAAATGAAGTAAAAATAGAAAGAAGTAGAGAATAATCTTTGCTTCTTTTTATTTTTTTGTGCTTTTGCTTTGTTTTTTGCTCGCTTATTCGTATCTTTGCAGCCATGAAGGTAAAGGAATTCTTTGGGAAGTTCGTGAGTGTCTATCTCCTGGGTAATCTTCTGGCGATGGTACTTGTGATTGTGGCTTTGTGCCTGGGTGTTAAGTATGGTCTGGAGTGGTATACCCATCATGGCGAGGGTATCAAGGTGCCGAAGATTGAAGGCATGTCGTTTACCAATGCCAGGACACTGATACTCGAGGACGGACTGAACATCATGGTGGCCGATTCGGGCTATAACAAGAAACTGCCGGCCAATTGCGTCTTGGCACAGAACCCGGGGCCGGGCACGATGGTGAAGTCGGGACATACCATTTATGTAACCGTGAATTCACCGTCTTCTCCGTCTTTCCCTATTCCTGATCTGGTGGATAACAGCAGTTATCGTGAGGCAGAGGCCAAGTTGACGGCGATGGGATACAAGCTGCTGCCGCCGAAATTGGTGATGGGAGAAAAGGACTGGGTGTATGGCATCCTCTGTCGTGGTCGTCGGATAGCTGCCGGCGATATGATATCGATTGAAACGCCGCTGACCCTGATGATCGGCAGTGGCGAATATGATTCTGACGATGTGGATCTGGAATATGTCGAGCCGGAATACCGTATGGGTGAGGAGGACGCCGAGGTGACTGGTCCCTATGAGGAAAGAGACGACTTTGAAGAAATAAAAGAGGTTACAGGACAGTGAGTGAAGTAATGGACACCATCGAACTTGATGACGACGAACTGCTCGACGCTGGTGAACCAGTAGGCGATGGTGAGACGTTGTATGAGCACTTCCGGATAGAAGTGGATAAAGGTCAGGTGTCCGTGCGTATTGATAAGTTCCTTGCCGACCACCAGCCTCATTCCAGCCGTAACAGAATCCAGAAAGCTGCCGATGCCGGTTTCATTCATGTAAACGGTAGTCCCGTTAAAAGTAATTATAAGGTACGCGCGGGAGATATCATCACCTTGATGCTCGACCGTCCGCACTATGATACCACCATCGAACCGGAAGATATCCCTTTGGAGGTGGTTTACGAAGATGACCAGTTGATGGTGATCAACAAGCCTGCAGGTATGGTGGTTCATCCGGGATGCGGCAATTTCACCGGCACGCTCGTCAATGCCATTGCCTGGCATCTGAAGGATCTGGAGAGTTATGACCCCAACGACCCTGAGGTGGGACTCGTCCACCGCATCGACAAGGATACCAGTGGCCTGCTGGTTATCGCCAAGACACCCGATGCCAAGACCTCGTTAGGCAAGCAGTTCTTCAACAAGACCACCCATCGTAGCTATAATGCCCTGGTATGGGGGAATTTCGTGGAAGACGAGGGTAGGATAGAGGGTAATATCGGGCGCGACCCGAAGGATCGTCTGCGGATGGAGGTCTTCCCGCCTGGCTCAGAAATTGGCAAGCCCGCCGTGACCCATTATCGGGTGATGGAACGCTATGGCTACGTGACACTGGTGGAGTGTGTGCTCGAAACAGGCCGTACGCATCAGATCCGTGCACACATGAAGCACATCGGACATCCGCTGTTCTGTGATGAACGCTATGGAGGCTGTGAGATCAGACGTGGTGAGCGAACGGCCAGCTATAAGGCATATATCCAGAACTGTTTCAAGCTCTGTCCGCGGCAGGTGCTGCATGCCCGCACACTGGGTTTCGTACATCCCAGAACGGGACAGCAGATGGACTTCACTTCGGAATGGCCCGAGGATATGGCTACGCTGATAGATAAATGGAGAAAATATATAAAGGTAAAAGAGTAAAAAGGTAAAATAATAAAGATACAATGGATAAGAGAACAATTGCCATCGTTTGTGGTGGCGACTCATCGGAACACGATGTCTCCCTGCGCTCGGCTCAGGGACTCTACTCCTTCTTCGACAAGGAGCGCTACAATATTTATATCGTTGACATCAAAAGCATGGACTGGCATGTGGAACTGCCGGATGGTACGACTGCGAAGATGGACCTGAATGACTTCTCGTTCGTGGAGAACGGTCAGAAGCGTTATTTCGACTATGCCTATATCACCATCCACGGCACACCGGGTGAGAACGGTAAGTTGCAGGGCTATTTCGATCTGATTGGGCTGCCTTATTCCACCAGCAGCCTGCTGGTCGAGGCTATGACCTTCGATAAGTTTGTGCTGAACAATTATCTGCGTGGCTTTGGTGTGAGCGTAGCCGACTCGTTGCTGATCCGTAAGGGCTACGAGGAACTGGTAAGCGACGACGAGATCGAGGAGCGCATCGGCATGCCTTGCTTTGTCAAACCCGCAGCCGACGGCAGCAGCTTCGGCGTGTCGAAAGTGAAATGTAAGGATCAGTTGGCCCCTGCCATCCGTAAGGCTATCATGGAGAGTCCTGAAGTAATGGTGGAGTCGCTGCTTGAAGGGACGGAGATCACCCAGGGCATCTATAAGACCCGTGAGAAGACCGTCATCTTCCCCATCACTGAGGTGGTGACATCGAATGAGTTCTTCGACTACGATGCCAAGTACAACGGTCAGGTGCAGGAGATTACCCCTGCCCGCATTCCTGCTGATGTGGCAGACCGTGTGTCACAGATTACCTCTCATATCTACGATATCCTCCATTGCAACGGCATCATCCGTATCGACTATATTGTGTCGAAGGAGGGTAAGATCTCAATGCTCGAGGTGAACACCACACCAGGAATGACTGCCACCAGCTTTATTCCCCAGCAGGTGGCTGCAGCAGGCCTGAAGATGGCGGATGTGCTCTCAGACATTGTCGAAAACCAACTTGGTTAAGAACAGCAGATGAGAATCCCGGAGGAGTTCAGTGAGATCAGGCCGTACGAGCCGGAGGAGATGAAGCAGGCCTTTGAAGACCTGCTCAGCGACCGACAGTTCAATGTCATCATGAAGGGCTTTGCCCCCTGGTTGCCAAAGACTGTCCGCAACGGATTATTGCGTCTGGCCTTCACGGGTGTGAAGACACCCCTCGATTTCCAGAAGCGTTTCATGAAGCCCGTTGTCAACTATATCATCCGCAAACATACCGACGGCTGCGGTTTCGATGATGCGCGACTCACGGGGACAGGTCCCCGTGAGTCGCGATACACCTTCGTCTCTAACCATCGCGACATTGTGCTCGACTCAGCCTTCCTCGATGTGAAACTCGTGGAGGCCGGCTATCCCACGACCGTTGAGATCGGCATCGGCGACAATCTGCTTATCTACCCATGGATCAAACGCCTCGTCCGCATGAACAAGGCCTTTACCGTCCGTCGCGGTCTCTCACTCCGTGAAACACTTGCCGCCTCGCAGCTCATGAGCCGGTATATCCATTTTGCCGTCACGCAAAAGAAGGAGAATATCTGGATAGCCCAGCGCGAGGGGAGGGCCAAGGATTCCAACGACCGTACCCAGGATGCCGTGCTGAAGATGCTGGCGATGGGTGGCGATCTGAAAGATCTTAATATTGTCCCTCTGACCATCAGCTACGAATACGATCCCTGCGATTATCTCAAGGCCCAGGAGTTCCAGCAGAAGCGCGATAACCCTGCCTTCAAGAAATCCCGCCAGGATGACCTCGACAATATGAAGACAGGCATCTTCGGCTATAAGGGTCGCGTGGTCTATCGCGCGGCAGCACCCATCAATGCATGGATCGACGAACTCTCCAACCTTCCTAAGGCCGATTTCTTCAAGGCTTTGGCTGAACGGATGGACAAGGAGATCCACCAAGGCTACGAACTCTTCCCCTGCAATTACATTGCCCTCGACGAACTCCAGGGCAATCAGGCAAACAATGCCCATTACACCGCTGCCGACAAACAGCGTTTTGAACAATATCTCTCCGGTCAGCTTGCCAAGATCATTCTCGACAACAAGGATGAGGCCTTCCTGCGTGAGCGCATCCTCACGATGTACGCTAATCCCGTGCGCAACAAGTTGGCTGCGGAAGCAAAATGATGACAAATATCAATTCTAATAAATGTAAAGTTATGAATAACAAAAGATTTTTTACTGTTTTGATGATGATGGTTTCGGTCATCACACTATCATTTTCATTGTTCAGTTGTAGTGGTAGTGACGATTCAGAGTCTGCACCGCCCGCTAAAGCACCAAAGGTGGTCTCTACCTCACCAAGTAACAATGCTACGGATATTCCAACTGGCTCCATTAATGTCCAGATTACCTATGATCAGGAGGTGAGTCTTGACAATAGTAAACAGATAAGCGTCTCTGGTGGGACTATCATGAAGGGTGCCACGGCAAATGGTAAAGTGGTCAGCCTTTCTGTAGGATGCTATGATTATGAAACCAAGGTCACCATTACTATTCCTGAGGGATTTGTCAATGTGTCAGGTGCAAAAGCTGATGCCTATACGCTGAGTTTTACCACTGCCAAGAAACCTGAGGAGATCGTAGATACGTTTGAATCTGCTACAGCCGCAGTCAAGAATATGGGAGTGGGCTGGAACCTGGGTAATACCCTTGATGCCAACGATGCTTCTAAGTCGTCGTGGACAACCACGGCAGACCATGAAACCTGTTGGGGACAGCCCGTGACGAAACGTGAACTCATCAAGATGATGAAGGAGGCAGGCTTCGGTGCTATCCGTGTGCCGGTGACATGGTATCAAGAAATGGATTCCGAGGGCAAGGTCAAAGATGCCTGGATGAAACGTGTGAAAGAGGTGGTGGACTATGTGATCGGTGAGGGATTGTACTGCATCCTCAACGTGCACCACGATACGGGTGCCGATAACGGCTCGTTTAAGTCGTGGATCAAGGCTGACGAAGCCAACTATACACAGAACAAGAGCAAGTTCGAATATCTCTGGAAACAGATTGCCGAGACCTTCAAGGACTATGACCAGCATCTGCTCTTCGAGTCCTATAATGAGATGCTCGACGCCAAGAGCTGCTGGAACTATCCTACCTCAGTGGGTTCTTTTGATGCCGACTATGCCAAGAAGTCGCTGGAGGCTGTCAACAACTATGCACAGAGCTTCGTGGATGCCGTCCGCAACACTGGCGGTAACAATGCCATTCGTAATCTGGTCGTCAACACGTATGCTGCTTCTCCTGGCGGCAACTGGTCGACGAATGCCAATCTCCCCGTGGAACAGTTTAAGTTGCCTACAGATAAGGTGTCGAAGCATCTGATTGTTGAAGTACACAGCTATCCAAACATCTCAAACGGGTTTAGCAAAGAGATAACCTACCTTGACTGGCTCTTCAGCAATATAAACGATAAACTCATAACGAGGCTGAAAGTGCCGGTTGTCATCGGTGAATGGGGCTCCAGCAATGTGGATGCCGGGACAGGTAAGACCGACTATGATGTCCGCAAGAGCGATTTCTTCAGTTTTGTAGACTATTGGGTGAAGAAGGCCAAAGAACTTGATATTGCAACCTTCTACTGGATGGGTCTCTCTGACGGTGCTTACCGTAGCGTACCGGCATTTAATCAGCCCGACCTGGCAGAGCGCATTGCAAAAGCCTACCACGGCGACAGCTATGCAGGCAAGTATCCCGTCGCCTCCTTCGAGTATGTCGTGAAGTATAATCAGGAATGGTCGGAGCTGTTCCTTTACGGTGACTGGAATGACAGCGGCTTCAAAGTGAGCGACTATAAAGGTATCACCGTGGAGATGGACAAGGCCTATGGTGACAAGTTGCAGATAAAGATCTATGGCGACAAAGTCTCTGAAGGTTCATACAAGGAGCAGTATGTGCCCCTGTCGGAAACTTCGGCCACGACAACTGCTACCTTCGATGCCGCGACACTGGGATCGAGTTTCCAGCGTATTACCCTCCAGACGAATGCCGGTTTACAGACCGCTAGAGTAAAGAGCGCCAAGCTGATTAAGGCTGATGGTACCGAGGTGGCTGGTACGATAACGGCGGCCTGGGGATGTGAGGTGTCTGGCGAAACCACCGTATCTGAATAAACAAGGATGCCGATCCACGAGGGTCGGCATCCTTGTTTTTTAGTCTAATATTTGTTCGAGCTCATCGATCTCTTCGTCTGTCGTAGCCCAGCTGGTGACGAAACGGCAGATGGTGTGGTGCTTGTCGGTCTGACCGAAATGCGTGAACTGCATCTTCTGACTCAGGCGGTCTGCCTGTTCGTTGCTGATGATGACAAACTGCTGATTGGTGGGCGAGTCGACCAGGAATTCAAAGCCTTTGCGAATAAAGATGTCCTTCATCCGCATGGCAGTCTTGATGGCATTGCGTGAAAGGCTGTAGTACAATAGCTCACCATCCTCATGAGGGGTGAACAGTGCCTCGAACTGCAGACCGATGAGTGCACCTTTGGCTATTACGGCACCATGCTGTTTCTGGATGGAGAAGAAGTGCTTGTGGGCTTTGCGGTTGGTGAAGACGACTGCCTCTCCACAAAGGGCGCCAATCTTTGTGCCACCGATATAGAAGACATCGCAGTGACGGGCCAGATAGGGTAGGGTGATGTCATTGCCGGTGGCCATCAGACCGTATCCCAGGCGGGCCCCGTCGATATAAAGGGGTATCTCATAGTTCTGACATACCTGGTAGATGTCGTTGAGCTCCTTGGCACTGTAGAGTGTGCCGAACTCTGTGGGGAAGGTGATGTAGACCAGTCCCGGATGCACGGCATGATCCTTGTTGCCGTCGTGCATATAGTCGTCGAGGTACTTGTCGAGTACCCTGGCCTCGAGTTTCCCCTGCGTGTCGGGCAGGGTGATAATCTTATGCTCCGTGAACTCCACGGCACCGGCCTCATGCACATTGATATGACCGCTGCCGACACAGATGACGCCCTCGTACTGATAGAGCATCGAGTCGATGGTGGTGGCATTGGTCTGGGTGCCGCCTGTCAGGAAGAATATCTGGGCATCGGGCAAACCACAGGCTTCGCGGATACGGGCTTTGGCCCGTTCGCTGAACTCATCGAAACCATAGGGCGTCGGCTTGGCATTGTTATACTTTACGAGGTTGTCAATGACCTGCTGACAAGCCCCGTTGTTGTAGTCACATTCGAATGAGATCATAGGGCTTCGAGCATTCGCTTGATGACGACGGAGCAGGAAATCTCGCGGTTGGCTGCCTCGGGGATGACAAGGGAGTTGGGTGACTCGATGACATCGTCGGTGACGATGAGATTGCGACGCACGGGCAGGCAGTGCATGAACTTACCGTTGTTGGTCCAGGACATGTGTTCGGTGTCAACAGTCCACGACATGTCCTTAGAGGTAATCTTACCATAGTCGGCGGGGTTGGTCACACCGGGGTTGCTCCAGTTCTTGGCATAGATGAAGTCGGCTCCTTCGAAGGCTTTCTTCTGGTCGTACTCCACAACGGCATTGCCGACAAACTGCGGGTCGAGTTCGTAGCCCTCTGGGTGGGTGATGACGAGATCGACATCGGGAGCGGCATTCATCCACTGGGCGAAGCTGTTGGGCACGGCCTGAGGCAAGGCGCGGCAATGAGGTGCCCAGGTGAGAACCACCTTAGGACGCTCCACTGTCTTATGCTTCTCGATAGTGATGAGATCGGCAAAGGCCTGGAGGGGATGTACGGTAGCTGTCTCCATGGCGAAGACGGGGCGGCCGCTATACTTGATGAACTGCTGAAGCACCGTCTCGGCATAGTCGTATTCACGGTCGGTAAGACCGGCAAACGAGCGTACACCGATAAGGTCGCAGTAGCAACCCATCACGGGGATGGCCTCGAGCAGATGCTCACTCTTGTCACCATCCATGATGACACCACGCTCTGTCTCCAGTTTCCAGGCACCGGCATTCACGTCGAGCACGATGACATTCATGCCGAGGTTCATGGCAGCCTTCTGGGTGGAGAGACGGGTGCGCAGACTATTGTTGAAGAAGATCATCATCAGGGTCTTGTTCTTGCCCAGATGCTGATATTTGTAACGGTCGTTCTTGATCTCAAAAGCTTCGGCCATCGCCTTGTCCAGCGGGCCGATATCCTGTACGTTGATAAATGATTTCATATAACTATTCACTATTTTATTCACTATTCATTATGGTCTCGTCTGACCTTCGCCCTCGATGAGCCACTTATAGGTACATATCTCTTCAAGGGCCATGGGACCGCGGGGACCAAGCTTCTGCGTAGAGATACCGATCTCTGCTCCAAGGCCGAACTGGGCACCATCGGTAAACGATGTGGGGGCGTTCCAGTAGACGCAGGCGGCATCGATATGCATCTGGAACTGGCGGGCCGTGGCTTCATTCATCGTGATGATAGACTCACTATGGCCGGAGCCGTTCTCGTCGATGTGAGAGAGTGCTTCATCCAACGAAGCAACGGTCTTTATGGCGAGTTTGTAGTCCATAAACTCTGTGCCGAAGCTGTCGGCAGTGGCTGGTTCGAGATAGGGGTATTTCCCGTCGAGGGCAGCGAAGGCCTGCTCATCAGCATAGATAATCACCTTTTTCTCAGCCAAAGGCTCTACTAGTCTCTCTAGATCGGCTAGCCGGGCCAGATGAACTAGCAGACAATCCAAGGCATTGCAGACGCTGACACGGCGGGTCTTGGCATTGTTGATGATGGCGCGGCCCATTTCCAGGTCGCCGTCTTTGTCGAAATAGGTATTCACCACACCGGCACCAGTCTCGATGACGGGGATGCGGGCTGTGTCGCGGACAAAGTCGATGAGCTTGCGCCCTCCACGGGGGATGCAGAGGTCAACATAGCCTATGGCATTCAGCATTTCGCCTGTCGCCTCATGGGTGGCAGGCAGCAAGGCTACAACGTCGCTGGAGACACCGAAACGCTCCAGTACCTCATGAATGAGTGCCACCTCCTCGCGGTTGGAACAGTCGGCATCCTTACCACCTTTCAGTACGCAGGCATTGCCGCTCTTGAAACAGAGTGAGAATACGTCGAATGTGACGTTGGGTCGGGCCTCGTAGATCATGCCGATGACCCCGAAGGGCACGCTGACGCGACAGAGCCGCAGTCCGTTGGGCAGTGTCTTCTGCTTGGTGATATGTCCTAAGGGTGAGGGCAGGGTGGCGACATTGTGCATGTCAGCAGCGATACCCTGCAAACGACTCTCCGTCAACTGCAGACGGTCGTAAAGAGGACAGGACGGGTCCATCTTGGCCAGGTCTTCGCCATTGGCCTTTAGGATTCTTTCCTGTTGGTTGATGATGGCATCAGCCACAGCCAGCAGAATCTCATTCCGCTGTTCATCGCTTAACAGGGCCAACGTCTTGCTCGCCCGCTTCACACTCTCAAAAGTCTCTTTCAGTTGCATGGTAGGAATTCAGTATGTGGGGTTGTTTCAGAATGTTCTTGTAAATTGACGAGGATGTTCTCGCGCTCACCGTTTGCGATGATGACACGGATGCCGGCTTGGGAAACTTTGCTGGCAGTGGTATACTTGGAATGCATGCCGCCACGGCCGAAGGCACTCTTCTCTTCCTTGATGTATTGGGACAGATCGCGACCAGGCTCCACCTTCGGAATAATGGATGAAGAAGGATTGTCAGGGTGTCCATCATAGATGCCATCAATGTTGGAGAGCAGGATGAGGGTGTCGGCTTTCATCATCTGTGCGATAAGTCCGGAGAGCTCATCGTTATCAGTAAACATCAGCTCTGTAACTGATACTGTGTCGTTCTCATTTACGATTGGGAGCACATTGTTCTCAAGCATGACGGTCATGCAGGCTTGCTGGTTTTTATACTGCTCGCCAGGCTGGAAGTTCTCCTTCATCGTGAGAACCTGACCTACATGGATGCCGAACTCACGGAACAGGTCGTAGTAGAGTCCTACGAGTTTCACTTGACCCACGGCAGAGAAAAGTTGTCGTTGCTCCACTGAGTCGAGCGTGTGGTCTACTGTCAGTTCCCTCCGGCCGCAAGCCACAGCTCCTGACGATACGAGAATCACCTCGATATCCTGTTTCCTCAGCCAAGCAATCTGGTCGACAAGTGCCGACATACGGGTGACATCGAGTTTCCCGTCCTTCCTCGTCAGTACATTCGAGCCGATTTTTATAACAATTCTCTTTTTCATTTCACTATTCACTATTCACTATAACAGTGCAACATCCTTGATGTGGTTTATTTCCGGTTCTGAGCCTATCGTGCCAATGATACTGATGATATCGAAGCGTACCTCGCTGTTGATACGGTGGTACTTGATATAGTGGTTGATGGCTTGCTGGAGACTCTGCATCTTCCTGTAGTCGATGGCATCCTCAGGTTCGCCGAATACCCGGTTGCGACGGGTTTTCACCTCCACAAACACAATGGCTCCGGATTCATCTTTAGCAATGATATCAATGTCGCGACGTCCTGACTTCCAGTCACGTTCTATAATCGTGTAGTCTTTTCCTTGCAAATAGGCTACAGCCAGGTCTTCGCCCCATTTCCCTAACTCATTATGCGCCGCCATGCTTATTTTTCCGCGTCTTTCTTGCGGATCTCCACGCGACGGATCTTGCCGGAGATGGTCTTCGGCAGCTCATCGACGAACTCTACAATACGTGGATACTTATACGGAGCCGTCTCTTTCTTGACGTGCTGCTGCAGTTCCTTAATGAGGTCTTCGCCGGCCTTGTCTTTCCATTCCTTGCCGAGAACAACGGTAGCCTTGACCACCATGCCTCGGATATCGTCGGGTACACCAGTGATGGCGCACTCCACCACAGCGGGATGGGTCATCAGGGCACTCTCCACCTCAAACGGACCGATACGATAGCCGGAGCTCTTGATCACGTCGTCGATACGGCCTTCAAACCAGTAGTAGCCGTCCTCGTCGCGCCAGGCCATGTCGCCTGTGTGGTAGAGTCCGTCGTGCCAGGCCTCGCGGGTCAGCTCAGGGTCACGGTAGTATTCCTTGAAGAGGCCGATAGGCTTGCGGTCGCCTACGCGAACGACGATCTCGCCTTTCTCACCATCTTCACAGGGCGTGCCGTCAGCACGGATAAGGTCAATGTCATACTGTGCATTGGGGATACCCATGGAACCGGGCTTGGGTGTCATCCAAGGGAAGGTGCCGAGGGTCATCGTGGTCTCTGTCTGTCCGAAACCCTCCATCATCCTGATGCCGGTTTTCTCATAGAACTTGTCGAAGACGGCAGGATTCAAGGCCTCGCCAGCGGTGGTGCAGTATTCGAGACTCGACAGGTCGTATTTCGAGAGATCCTCACGTATCATGAAACGGTAGATGGTAGGAGGTGCGCAGAATGATGTGACGTGATACTTCTCCATCTGGCGGAGAAGCGTATCGGCATTGAACTTCTCATGGTCGAACACGAACACCGTTGCGCCGGCGAACCACTGGCCATAGAACTTACCCCAGACGGCCTTGCCCCAGCCGGTATCAGCCACGGTAAGATGGAGTGAGCCTTCATGGAGATTGTGCCAGAACACACCTGTAGAGAGATGTCCCATGGCATACAGATAGTCGTGGGCCACCATCTTAGGTTCACCGCTGGTACCAGAGGTGAAGTACATCAGCATGGTGTCGTCATTGGTATTCACGAAGGCTGGGCGTACGAACTTCGGTGCCTGCTTCCATTCTGTCTGCCAGTCGTGGAATCCCTCAGGGATGGGCTTGCCATGATCGGTGATAGTGATGTATTGCTTCACTGTGGGACTCTCAGGCATGGCAGCCTGAATCTGACTCACCACATAGGGATCGTCCACGCAGATGATGGCCTTTACAGAGGCACGGGTATTGCGATATACGATGTCATGCTTTGTCAGCATGTGGGTAGCGGGAATAACGATGGCGCCAATCTTGCAGAGAGCGAGCATCACCACCCACCACTCATAGCGGCGCTTCAGGATCAGCATCACGGGGTCGTTCTTGCCAATGCCCAGTGTCTGCAGATAACTGGCAGCCTGATCGGTCTGCTCTTTCAGTTGTCCGTAAGTGGTACGGATCTCTTCTCCCTGGTCATTGGTCCAAAGGATGGCCAGCTTCTCAGGTGCCTCCTCAGCCCACGCGTCCATCACGTCGTAGGCGAAATTGAAGTTCTCAGGGATGATGAACTCCAGATTCTTGTTGTAATCCTCAACAGACGTGAACTTCGTCTGCTTTAAAAATCTCTCAATCATAGTCTAGTTTATTCTACTGTAAATGCTAAGAACTTCACAGCCTTGTCGCCTACGGCCAACATACCGTGGGGTTTTGTGGAGTCGAAATAGATGCTGTCGCCTTCTTCGAGGATCATGGTCTTGCCCCCGATATAAAGTTCCATCTTGCCTTCCAGGATGAGGTTGAACTCCTGTCCAGGATGCGAGTTCTTGTAAATGGTGCGTACACCAGGCTTGGGTTCTACTGTAACGATGAACACATCGGCCTTATGCCCTACGAAGCCGCCTACGAGCGACTGGTACTTGTATGCCTTCGTGCGCTCAATAGACATACCCTGTCCCTTGCGCGTCACATAGTACGACTTCATGTGTGGTGACTCGGCGAAGATGAGCTCCTCCGTTGACACGCCGTACTTGTGGGCAATCTTCATCAGATTTGAGATCGTGATGTCGAGTTCGCCCGCCTCAATCTTCTCATACTTCCCCGCGTCGATACCGATGGTCTCTGCCATCTCACTCACTGGGATATCAAGCACATCGCGCAGTCCGCGCAAACGCTCGCCTATTTGTTTTAATTGTTCGTCCATAACTATTCACTTTTCACTCTTCACTTTTCATTTCTCACTTCGCTCCTGCCTTCAGCCCACGGATGACAGCTGAAGTGAATCCAGCATGTTCCATCTCGTTGAGGCCTTTGATAGTAACACCGCCAGGGGTCGTTACCAGATCGATGGCGGCCTCAGGATGCAGACCGCTGGCTTCCAGCAGTTCCACGGCGCCTTTCATCGTCTGCATCACGATGGCCTTGGCATCGTCGGCCTTGAATCCCAACTCCACACCGCCCTCAGAGGCTGCACGGATATAGCGCATGGCATAGGCGATGCCACAAGAGGCGAGCGTCGTACCCGCTGCCAGATGCTGCTCATCGGTAATCAGGGTGCTGCCCATCTCGTCGAAGATAGCCTTCACCGTCTCTGTCTGGTGCTGTGCCACAGCACCGCACGGCACGATGAAGGTCATCGAAGCCATCTCTGCAATCGCAATATTTGGAATAACCAGGAACAGTGGAGGGCAGTTCTCGCCCAACCATTCCTTGATGCTCTCCGACTTGACGCCTGCTGCAATCACAATCAGGAGCTGCTTCTTGGGATCCAGTTCCGGCTTGATATCTTTCAGTACATGTTCCACGAGCCAGGGCTTGACGACGACACAGACAATATCGGCCGTATCAGCAGCCAGCTTGTTATCTGTTGTCACGCAGACACCAGTCTTTTCGAACTTCTCCACCACGGCCTGCGAGGGATCGCTCACGGTGATGTCTTCGTTTCTGAACTGCTGGCCCTTGATGAGGCCTTCTACGGTGGCACCACCCATGGCGCCTGCACCTATCACAGCTATCTTCATAATTCTTCCGGTTTTACTCTGATCAGTCTTTCAATAAAGTCGTCGGCCTCTGCCTTTGAGAGACAGAGCGGTGGCAGCAGACGCAGGATGTTCTGCCCCGCACAGCCAGTGAAACAGTGCTCATGCTTGATGAGGGGTTTACGGACCATCGCGTGTGGCATATCCAGTTCGATGCCGATCATCAGACCGCGACCGCGCACCTCTTTGATGTGCGAGCTGCCGATGTTTCGGATACCTTCCATCAGGTAGTCACCTATGACACGGGCATTCTCTACCAGTCCCTCTTCCTCGAACACATCGAGTACGGCGAGGGCGGCAGCGCAGGCCAGGTGATTGCCACCAAAGGTGGTTCCCAGCTGTCCATAGACGGGCTCGAACTCTGGCGAGATCAGCACAGCGCCCATGGGGAAACCATTGGCGATACCCTTGGCCACGGTGATGATGTCTGGCTTGATGCCCAACCACTGGTGAGCGAAGAACTTTCCGCTTCGTCCGTAGCCGCACTGGATTTCATCGCAGATCAGCACGGCACCATAGCGCTTACAGGCATAGGCCAGTCCCTGAGCGAACTCAGGCGTAGCCATCTGAATGCCGCCCACACCTTGGATACACTCCAGAATAACGGCTGCTACGCCTCCCTTCGACAACTCGCGAACCCAAGGCTCGAGGTCGTTCAAGGGCAGGAAACGCACATGGTGGTTGTCGTTGATGGGAGCGACGATCTTGGGATTGTTCGTTACCTCAACGGCCAGACTCGTACGTCCATGGAAGGCTTTCTCACAACTCAGCACACGGGTGTTGCCAGTCTTGAAGGAAGCCAGTTTCAGGGCGTTCTCGTTGGCCTCTGCACCGCTGTTGATCAGAAACAGCTGGTAATCGTCGTAGCCACAGATCCTACCCAGTCGCTCAGCCAGTTCCACCTGCAGTTTATTGATCACGGAGTTGGAGTAGAAGGCAATCTTACTGAGCTGCTCCGTCACTTTCTCCTGATAGTGGGGATGGGAGTGCCCGATGCTGATCACAGCATGGCCGCCGTAGAGGTCAAGATACTCCTGACCCTTGTCGTCCCAAACCTTGCAGCCTTTGCCCTTTACGATGTTCACGTCGAAGAGCGGATATACGTCGAATAGTTTCATATCGTCAAGTCTTTATATTATCGCGTGCAAAGATACTGCAAAAATCCGACAAACCGTCACATTTGCCTTTCTTTTTGCATAAAGATGTTGTTTTAAAATGCTGAGGCCTTCAGACGGAGACCGGCAGTCTCGTCGATGCCGAACATGAGGTTCATGTTCTGTACGGCCTGGCCTACGGCACCTTTCAGCAGGTTGTCGATGCAGGAAGTGACGAGCAACTTGTTGTCGAAGGCATCGATGTGGACGAGACATTTGTTGGTATTCACCACCTGCTTCAGGTCGAGCGACTGGTCGCTGTAATGGGTGAAGGCGGCATCGCGGTAGAAGTCCTTATAGGCCTGGATGACCTCATTGGCATTGGCCTTTGTGCGGATGACCTCCGTACAGAAGATGCCACGGGCAAAGTCGCCACGATAAGGGATGAAGTCGATGTCGACGTCGAGTGAGCCCTGTGTCTGAATCAGCGACTGACGGATTTCTGCCAGGTGCTGATGTGTGAAGGGCTTGTAGATGCTCAGGTTGTTGTTGCGCCAGGAGAAGTGGGTGGTGGCACCGGGCTTCTGACCCGCACCCGTGGAACCTGTGATGGCATTAACGGAAACGTCGTATTTCAACAGTCCCAGCTTGGCAGCAGGCAACAAGCCCAACTGAATGCATGTGGCAAAACAGCCAGGATTGGCCACATGCTGGGCTTTCTGAATCCCGGCCTTGTTGATCTCGGGCAGACCATAGACGTAGTCGTGGTCACCTTTGATGCGGAAATCCTGTGCAAGATCGATGATCTTGACATTCTCAGGGATGGTGTGCTCTTTCAGGAAGGCCTCGCTCTTGCCATGACCAAAACAGAAGAAGATGACGTCGACCTGGTCAAAGGGCATCTCGCCGGTAAACTTCAGGTCTGTCTCGCCGATGAGTCCTTCGTGCACATCGCTGACCAAATTACCAGCGTTGCTCTCTGAGTTAGCAAATACAATTTCTGCCTCCGGGTGGTTGAGCAGCAGGCGGATTAACTCTCCGCCTGTATACCCTGCAGCGCCTAATATTCCAACTTTAATCATCTCTTTTCGTCTTTATGGATACCGTAGTATACGCGGAGTGGGGTAGAGCTGACCTTGATGAAGCCCTTGGCCTCGTCGGCAGTCCAACCAGTCTGGGTCTCACCATATTCGCCCAGCTTGCTCTTGGTCAGGTCGTTGACAGAGTCAACGCCCACGGTCTCGAAACCGTAAGGACGCAGCTTCAGGATGGCTGTGCCAGTGACGTTACGCTGGCTGGAGGTCAGCATGGCCTCTATATCCGGCATAACGGGCTCCAGATACTGACTCTCGTGCAGGAACATGCCATACCAGTTGGCAACCTGGTCTTTCCAGTACTGCTGCCACTTCGAGAGAGTCGATTTCTCCAGCAGACGATGGGCCTCGATGATGAGTTTAGGAGCTGCAGCCTCAAAGCCTACGCGACCTTTGATGCCGATGATGGTGTCACCCACATTAGCATCGCGGCCGATGGCGTAAGATGCGCCAATCTCCTCAATCATCTGGATGGCCTTGATCTTATCGTCGTAATGCTCGCCGTTGACGGCTACAATCTCACCTTTCTCGAAGCCGATCTTCAGTGTGGCTTCCTGCTCCTTGGCGGTGACATGCTTCAAATAGGCATCCTCTGGCAGTCCCTGAGTGGCATCGAGTAACTCGCCGCCACAGATGCTGGTACCCCAGATACCTACATTATAAGAGTATTTCAGTTTGGTGAAGTCGGCAAAGAAGCCATGTTCGTTCAGGAAGTCGACCTCCTCTTTGCGGGTCAGCTTCTTGTCGCGGGTGAGGGTGATGATCTCCACACCAGGAGCCATGACGAGGAAGGTCATGTCGAAGCGGATCTGGTCGTTTCCGGCGCCTGTGCTTCCGTGGGCGATTGCATCTGCGCCAATCTCCTTGGCATAACGGGCGATGGCAATAGCCTGGAAGATGCGCTCACTCGATACGGAGATAGGATAACAGTTGTTACGCAGCACATTGCCGAAGATCATATATTTCAGCGACTTGGCGTAATATTCCTGTGTCACGTCGAGGGTCACATACTGAACTGCTCCCAGTTTATAGGCGTTCTCTTCGTTGGTCTTCAACTGCTCGGCGCTGAATCCGCCGGTATTGGCGCAGGCGGCATATACATCCCAGCCGTCCAGGGCTAACTTCATGACTGTGTAGGAGGTGTCGAGACCTCCGGAAAATGCGACTACTACTTTCTTGTTTGCCATATCTTTTTACCTTTTTACTTTTTTACTTTTATTCTTATTGCTCTTCTAATTCTTGCAGATGACGGATACGCGAGAGCGCTTCCTCTGGAATTTTGGCCGGCAGGTGCTCTGTGGGATCGTAAAGCATCGCTGTACAGATGCAGTATTTGCGACCTGTGCGATGCAGCACATCGACGTTGACACAGCCTTCGCAACCTTTCCAGAAGGCCTCGTCTTCCGTTAAGTCGGCAAAGGTGACGGGCTGGTAGCCTAAAGCGGTATTCATGGCCATTACGGCGGCACCACTCGTCAACGAGAAAATCTTGGCATGGGGCCAACGGGTGCGAGCCAAGGTGAATGTCATGTCCTTGATGCGTTTTGCAACGTGGTGGCCTCGGAAATCCGGGTGTACAATCAAACCGGAGGTCGTCACATACTGCTGGTTCTCCCAGGTCTCGATGTAACTGAATCCTGCGAACCTGCCGTCTTTCGTCAAGGCGATGACAGCCTTTGCCTCCAGCATTTTCTTGGCCAGATACTCGTGTGTGCGTTTTGCTATACCGGTGCCTCGCACTTTTGCAGCGTCGGCAATCGTCTCTAAAATGGTGTCGACGTACTTCTCGTGCTCCGGCCCAGCTATTAATACTTCAATTTCTTGTTCCATGGATTATATCGTGTAATATCGATTTGCGTATGTGTGAATTATCTCATGTTGGGGATGACGGCATTCAGGGCTTCAATCACTTCCTGCTGCTTGACGCCTTCCTTGATAACGATGAAGATGGTGTCGTCGCCAGCTATGGTACCGATGATTGCAGGAATATCGCTGCTGTCAATGTTCCAGGCAATCGCACTGGCATAGCCGGGACGTGTCTTGATCACGCCCATGTTGCCAGAGAAATTGATGCTGACAAACCCTGGTACCTGCATCATCTCTTTGATGTTGCTTGGCGTGGATATGCGTTTGTACATCGTGTCGTTGGGCAAGACATAGATATAGTTGCCACTCATCGTGGCTGCCTTGGCTACCTTCAATTGCTTGAGATCGCGACTAAGCGTGGCTTGCGTGAGCTTGAAACCTTCTTTCTGGAGCGCATTAAGCAACTCGTCCTGACTGCCTAGCTGTTGGCTTGAAATGATGAGTCGGAGGGCCTCCAAACGGTTGTTCTTTTCCTTCATCTTGGTATATTTATTCAAAAATCGGATGCAAAAGTACAACTATTTTTGCATCCGACAAAATATTTCTGCATATTTTTGCAGAATTCCTTGAATATTTCTCGTTTTGTTATCTCTTCATGTCGAAACCTACGCGTACACCATCGTATTGTTTGCTCAGATCACCGATGGTCTGAAGGTTCGAATTGCCGCTGAGGGCTGACATCGTCTGAAGCACAGTCAGCAGTTTTTTAGCTTCAAACAGAATGGAGATGCCGTTGATTTCCCTTTTGGTGTAGCAGTTAATGGACAAGAGCATGCCTTTCAACTTGATTTGTTGTGATGACTCGTCAAAGGTGTAGGTGCCGCTGAAGTTGGTGCCGGCAATCTTGGATGAGAAGGTTCCGTCCTGTTTGAAGGTAATCTGGGTGTTGCTGGCAGAAATACCGACCTGCTGATAATATGGCTTTACTTTTTCCTCAATTTGAGCAGCAGCGACTTCGCCACCGGCCTTAGCCAAAAGATTCTCACTAGTAAATGCACAGCCAGGGCCATTGTAGGTCCAAGAGCCGATAAGGTTCTGGGCTGATACCTTGTCAAGACCAATAACGCTGGTAATGGCGTTTATAACACTTCCGTTTTGGATGGCACTGAGTACCTGGTTCATATTGCCACAACTGGTCATCAGCATGCATGCAACTGCTACAAGAAATAATTGAATTTTCCTCATGTCTTTATTTTATGTTTGTTATTCTTGACCTCAAATCGTTGCAAAGTTACGAACTTTTCCCCCAATTACAACCGTTTTATCAGAAATTAACAAAGAAATGCCCCTTAGCCTCTTTAATATCAGGTTTGGTTATTTCGTCATTTTCATGACATCGTCTAAGGTAAAGTTGCCTGAGAAGATCATCACTGTTGCGCTGTCATCTTCGTCCATTAACATGACAACTACTGACTGTTGCTTACCTACGCAGTGGTAGATATCTACTTTGTCGCCATCTTCTCTGATCTGCATCAGCACTTCATACTTGTCATGCGCAAGAATGTCCTTTACGTCATTCCTCAGTTTGGCACGTGCCGTCTTTTCTTCTGAACTGATAATCTGTATGCCAGTCAGTTTGCTGGCCAGGCTTTTCGTATCCACTCCAGGCACCGAAGGCATAGATGCTTTGCTGGACATTCCTAACATATATTTGGAAATGTACACGTACGACACGTTCTTCATATCAGCATATTTCTCGAACGCCTTAACCTGAGCGTTGACGGTGAGGCTTGACATTGCCACCATGATGCTAAGCAGTGTTCTTATCATTTTCTGTTTCATGTTATTTCAATGCTTTTAGTTGTTTGTTTAATGTGTTCTCGGCCTTGTCGCTCAGGGCTTTTGCCTTTTCCAGATGCCCCAAACCCTTGTTCAGGTTGGCTGCCAGAAGGTTCAAGGCGCGTTCTGCCTCTTGTTGTGCCAGCAGTGGGTCCTGATAGGTGTCCTGTTCAGCAAGATTCACAGGCTCGTCCTGTCGTAGGAAGTGATACCCCACACCAAAGACGAGGGCGATGCTGGCGGCAACAGCCGTATAGCGCAGGATGCTGGGCAGCAGACGACGGCACTGGGCCTTTTGTTTCCTCTCCTCTTGCTCCCACTCGTCGATCTTGGCCGACAGTCGTTCTTCAAGACCTTCGGGGATGGGGATTTGTTCTAACGTTTTATCATTCAGTTCGTCCATGTCTTAGTGATATTTAGGAATTGTTGTTTAAGTTTCTTTTTCGCTCGCATCACGATGATGCGGGTATTGCCTTGCGAGAGTCCTGTGTCGCTTTCTATCTCTTCGTAGGAGCGGTCTTCCATCAGGTGCATCTGGATAATCTTCGCGTCTCGTTCTGACAGTTGCCGGATAAGCCCTTCCACCTGTTGGACCTCGTCTCGAGAGCCTATCTGTTCGTCGAGGCTCCGTTCATCAGGAGGCGACGCATGGGCTTCTATATCCTCGGAGGCGTCAATGCGTTTATGGCGCCGTTGGTCGAGGAACAGGTTTTTCATCATGGTCACAAGATAAGCCTGCGTGTCTGCCTCCTCTTTCAGGTCGTCGCGCTTCTGCCACAACTTCAGATACATGTCCTGAAGCAGGTCTTCGGCATCCTGCGCATTGCCGGTCAAGTGGTAAGCCACCCGATAGAGCAACCTATAGTGAGGCATGAAACGTTGCTTGAACTCCCGTGCGTCCATTCAGTTATTTCTTCTCTTTCTCTTGCCTTGAAAACTCAATGACCACCTTTTTGTCGGTATTCGGATATTTTTCCTTGACGGCACCGCCGACTACCCACGATTCATGATTAAAGTGGAAATTGTTTTTCTCCATATATTCTTTAGCCTCTTCAAAAGAGCGGAGTTCTGGAATCTCTTTGCCGTTGATGACGAACAGCGCGTTACCTTTTTCCACCTCCTTCACGATCTCCTTCATATCTACAGCGTCTACGTTCTCTTCAACCTGAACCATATTGTCGTTGTAGAGACCTTTCAATATGAAGTCTTTCTTGATTTTTCCGACATGATGTAACAATACCACCTTGCCCCACATGTCAAAACGAATCAGCATGTCTTTGACGACATCGCCTTTCACCTTGCCGTAAACACGGAATTGGTAATCAGGGCTAAAAGTCTGATTAATCATATTCTGAAGGATGTTCTTTCCATCCTCTGGTTCCTTGTTATCATTTAGCACAAACAACATCTCATAACTCCTCAGTGACTGAAGGTCTTTTTCCAGTTGTTTCTTCTGGTCATCGTCTAACGTCAGTTGTACCTGTTCTGATTTCTTGAAGTGTTTCAGCGCATAGACGTAGTCTTTCTGACTCAAGCTGGCTTTGTTCTCTTCAATACTCTTGCGACTTTCCTCGGTAGTATTCTCATATTGGGCACCTTCCAGCGCCTTGTATTTTGCCATCAGTTTCTCTGCGGTCTGACCATAGGCACTGCCCATTGAGAGCAGCACGGTAAGTGATAAGATAATCTTTTTCATATTTGTATGGGGTTTAGTCTTCTTTACTCATTTGCTCCATCATTTGTGCCATATCGAGTTTGCCATCGATAACTATCAGCGAAGCCTCGCCGTCCTCTTCAGTAAAAATGATGACGGTGGTGTACTTACCCTTTTGGTTCTGATAGATTTTCACCTTCTCGCCGTCCTCATCTGTTGCATTGATGAGGGGCTCCCAGCCGTTCCCGTCCAGAATGCTCCGCACATGCTGGCTCAGTTGCTCTATAGTCTTTTTCTCTTCACTGGTATAAATATCAATTGTGTCTATCTTTTTGAGAATGTCTCCTGACTTGCCGACGAAGGACATATTCTCGCCTAAGTCGACACTTCCCCCATTCTTTGCAGCGAGGTTCAGCAGGAACTTACCAATGTGGACATGCTCCACACCATCAATCTTTGCTAACTTCTTGAAGTCTTTGTTTGATGCATTCGCACCAGTTGAAGTGAGCAGGATAGCAGCGCAAAGAACTGCCTTTATTAATAATGTATGCTTCATAACAATTATAATTTTACGTTTGACATTTTAATCTGAAGATGCATCCTTCTATTTGAACTAACGAGAATATTGCACCTTTTGTTACAAAGACAATGCTTTTTCTGCGATACGATGGAATTTTTGTTGCAAAGCCTCGTAACACTTTTTGGAAGGGGTGGAAAAAGTGTTGGAAGGCCTTGTAAAAAAGTGGGCCACAGTTATCGTTTGCGGTAGACGTACTTCTTGAAATCGAAGTAATCGGCAGGGTTGCGCGCCTTTCCGTTCACGCGAATCTCAAAATGCAGATGGGGCGTTGTGGCCCTGCCTGTCTGTCCTACAAGTGCTATCACCTGCCCCGCTTTTACATGCTGCCCTTCCTTGACCAAATTCTCAGAATTGTGTGAGTAGTAGGTCTCCAGTCCGTTAGCATGCTTGATGCGTATCAGGTTGCCGTATCCGTGATAAGGTTTTGAGAACACCACTTCACCGTCGAAGGCGGCATAGATGGAGTCCCTGTCCTTTGTTTTGATATCCACGCCAGAATGACTCCGTTTACCGCGCTTGCCGTATGGGCTGATGACTTTTGCCCCAGGCAGCGGGAAACGCCACTGTTTAGAAGATGTTTTCTTGTTGTTTTTTAATGCTTTTGTCCATTCCGCCTTTGACGGTAGAACCTGCCATCCTTTTTCCCTAGAAATGCCTTTGGCCTGTCCCGTCAGCACGACGAGGGTAAGTAGGGTGGTGATGACGCTTTTCTTCATATGACTTGCTTTTAAAATGAGCTGCAAAGGTACTAATTTTTATATACAAATCCCTCTTTTTGCCTCACTTTTTCTTACGCTTGTACATAAAATTGCCAATATTTTATATAATATAATAATGTATAAGACTTTTTTGACTTGACTTTTGTCAAGAAGTGGGAAAAGTACACTCAAAAACTGAAAATTTTCCCTGAAAAGTTTTGGCGGTTCGGAAAAAAGCAGTACCTTTGCACCCGCTTTCGCCCAAAAAGCTGGGTCGGGAGCATAGAAAGAAAGAGTTCTTTGAAAGATTTACATAGACAGAAGTAGTACAAGAAGCGAGTGCCTTTATATTATATATATAATGTAGAGGTGCTTGGGTAAAAGAAACGAACCGTTTAATTCTTGGGAAGGTCGCCTTTGGCAACCTTTCAGAAAAATTATTTGGATAGTCGTTCTGAGACAGAGATGATCCAATGCATAATTAATAATGCATAATGCATAATTGTTCTGCGTTGGGAAAGATATTATTTACAATGAAGAGTTTGATCCTGGCTCAGGATGAACGCTAGCTACAGGCTTAACACATGCAAGTCGAGGGGCAGCGGGGAGTTAGCTTGCTAACTTTGCCGGCGACCGGCGCACGGGTGAGTAACGCGTATCCAACCTTCCCCTTAGTAGGGCATAGCCCGGCGAAAGTCGGATTAATACCCTATGTTATCCGAAGAGGACATCTGAATTGGATTAAAGATTCATCGCTAAGGGATGGGGATGCGTCTGATTAGGTAGTAGGCGGGGTAACGGCCCACCTAGCCTACGATCAGTAGGGGTTCTGAGAGGAAGGTCCCCCACATTGGAACTGAGACACGGTCCAAACTCCTACGGGAGGCAGCAGTGAGGAATATTGGTCAATGGACGAGAGTCTGAACCAGCCAAGTAGCGT
>JAEETD010000105.1 GCA_016290175.1 Prevotella sp.
TTGAACAAAAAAGAGACATCAGGGAATGGCCCTCATGTAAAAATGCCCAGGTGGCGGAATTGGTAGACGCGCACGTTTCAGGTGCGTGTGCCGCGAGGCGTGCAGGTTCGAGTCCTGTTCTGGGCACTCTTTTTTATTCAGTATCTTTTTGTTGGAGAGGTGGCGGAATTGGTAGACGCGCTACTTTGAGGGGGTAGTGTCAATTGCGACGTGGGAGTTCGAGTCTCCTCCTCTTCACACTAAAACATAGATAAGCGGAAATAGCTCAGTTGGTAGAGCACAACCTTGCCAAGGTTGGGGTCGCGGGTCCGAGTCCCGTTTTCCGCTCTTTTTTTATTAGGAAAACAACAACGAATCGTTCTTACATGAATTTATATTTAAGATATTTCGACCGTGAAACACTTGTACACACTGTCGACGAGGCGATTGCCTTTTTAAGTGAAATAGAGGAAGTGGGAATGAATCCTGTCCTGGAGGCTGATATTCGTGAATATGCAGCAAGTGATGTCTTTTATCCCAAGCGATACAAAGTCCGTCCACGCGTCTATTTTATTATTATCAAGACTGAAGCTGAGAATATGCAAGATTTTAAGGAAAAGAAAGCCGTACATAATACTGCAGCCTTGTTAAGCTCGCAGAAACCCGTTGCACCTGCAATCGTCCGTCTGAACGAAGAGCGTCCGGGATGGTATGAAGGTATGATTGATTTCAAGCGCGTGTTACTTGTGCCGGGAACTGGTAAGTATCAGTATCGTGATACCCAGTTTATTGCCAATGTCAAGGCCAATTCCGGTATTGACTGCTATAACCGTATCGTGGAATATCTGCGTGAACGTGTGGATGAGCGCAGTCAGTTCCCCTCTGCCAAAGGCAAGAATTTCAAGTTCCGCTATTTGGGAATGGCCAAATAGTATATTTTCAAACCTTTTAAATGCTATTATTATGAACAAAGTGATGTTGATTGGTAACGTAGGACAGGATCCTGAAGTACGTTATGTAGAGCAGGGCGTCGCTGTAGCACGTCTGCGTCTGGCCACCACCGAGCGTGGCTACACCCTTCAGAATGGTACTCAGGTGCCGGATCATACCGACTGGCACAATGTTATTCTCTGGCGTAAGTTGGCTGAGGTCGTCGAGAAGTATGTACATAAAGGCGACAAACTCTATATCGAGGGTCGTCTTCGCTACACCACCTATGATGACAAGCAGGGTCAACGTCGTTTTGTCACTGAGATCTGGGCAGACAACATGGAAATGCTGACACCGAAGGCCGTTACCCCGGCCCCCGTCTCGCAACAGGAGCAGCCTGCTGCGCAGCCTCAGGATGTTGCAGCCGAGGAACCTGGCGGAGCATTGCCGTTCTAAAATCATAAAATGGACTATCTTCAACAAATATTCAGTGAAGTAACAGTTATGGCTCCCTCTGCGGGAGCCATCTTCGCGATAGTATTAGCTGCTGTTTTATTACTTTTCTCCGGTTTTGCCTCCGGATCGGAAATAGCCTTCTTCTCCTTGACGCCCAATGATGTCAATGAATTGGAAGAGAGCAATTCCGAGAAAGACAAACGTATCCTTGAACTGCGTGAGGACTCAGAGCGTACGCTGGCAACCATTCTGATCACCAACAATGTGATCAATGTCTCCATCATCATGCTCTGTAATTATTTCTTCGACCATGTGGTTAGGTTTGGTACGGCTGTCTGGCTTCAGTTCCTTGTCATCACCATCCTGCTGACGTTCCTGCTCCTGCTGTTTGGCGAGATCATGCCGAAGGTCTATTGCGGACAGCATGCCCTGAAGATGTGCAGGCGATTCTGCGACAGCATTGCTTTTCTCAGCAAGTTGTTCCATCCGCTGTCTAGTATTCTCCTTCGCTCAGGGGCTTTGGCAGGCAAGGTCGTGCAGACGGAGAATCATGTGCTGAGTGTTGACGACCTGGAACAGGCCCTTGAACTCACCGATGAGGAGGATCTGAAGGAAGAGAAGAATATGCTGGAAGGTATTGTCCGCTTTGGCGATGAGACGGCCAAGGAGGTGATGACCAGTCGCCAGGATATCGTTGACCTTGATTTCAAAAGCAAATTCCATGAAGTCATCAAGTGTGTTGTTGAGAACAACTACTCCCGCATTCCCGTCTATCAGGATTCTATCGACAACATCCGTGGCATCCTGTATATCAAGGACTTGCTGCCACATCTCTCCAAGCCTGACACGTTCCGATGGCAGTCTTTGATCCGTCCCCCGTATTTCGTTCCGGAGACCAAGAAGATCGACGATCTGCTTCGTGAGTTCCAGGAGAACAAGGTTCATATCGCCATCGTGGTGGATGAGTTTGGCGGTACCAGCGGTCTGATTACGATGGAGGATATCCTCGAGGAGATTGTCGGTGAGATCAACGATGAGTACGACGAGGAGGAGAAGCCCTTTGTGCGTATCAATGCGAACACCTATATCTTCGAGGGCAAGACCTTACTGAGTGATTTCTTCAAGCTTCTGGATCTCGACGATGAGACCTTTGAAGAGGTGGAGGGCGATGCTGACTCGTTGGCAGGACTGCTGCTCGAGATCAAGGGCGACTTCCCTGAACTCCACGAGCGCATAGATTATCAGAATTTCACCTTCGAAGTGACCGAGCTCGACGGCCATCGCATCTCAAAAATAAAAGTGGTGATTCACAGTTGAATCACCACTTTTTATTCCTGGCACTCCCAGACTACCATCCTACTGTATCATAGCCGGCAGCGTAATACCATCCCGTTTGCCTGATATCCAGATTCTCCTCGCCCTGCAGTCTATCCAGAGGGACAAACATGCTCATTCCGCCAAAATTGGTTTCGTTCAGATCCATATACTGGAAATAGACATGACTCATGGTATCCCATCGGCTGGCGAATTTCTTGTAGATCACAGCCTTGTCGAAGGCAGGCTTCCAGCTGTTGTACTCGGCTTCTGACGCGTACGACATCAGGAAATGGTTCATGTCATACATACTGTAGTCCAGATAGTATATCAGTTTCTTGTTCCTGAGCTCAGTGCTCTTGTAGTATCTGGGCGGGTCCATGGTCTGGAGAATCGTCTTTGTGGCATTGGCCAGTGATACCATCTCGCTGCTCTTGACGACAGCCAGAGGAACTTCGTTGTAGTACTCTTCAGCATATTTGTCGCAGATGGACTTATAGAAGGTCTCCTTCTCCATCAAAGAGGGCACAATCAGGTCGTAGGGCGCACCCGGGCCGGGAATCTCCGCTGGCGAGCCGATAAAGTAGTCGCATACATCCTTCAGGTCATAGGCCACCTCGGCACACATCATGTTGCAGCAGTCGGCAAAGATGAACTTCATGTGCTGCTGCGACTTGAGTATCTTGGCCATCGTGGGTATGTTCAGCCACACATCGCCGGCGCCTTGGTTCGACCGGTTGGGATTGGAACCGCCATATGCCCTGCGTCTCGACTGATTGCTGGCCAGGCTGTCGCTCCTGAAGAGCCATCCTGTGCCGTGGCCCCAAAGCACCAGACCATAGTCCTTGGCAGGATAGTTGGTGAAAGCCTTTTGTACTATCGTCTTGAAGGTGGCTGGGTCGCTGGGTATCATTGTCGAGTCGAGAGGGATGGAGTCCCTGAGCTCACCTTTCCTGAAATGCAACAGATAGGGTAGGTGGTCATCGTGTTTCGGATCGGGGTCCTTAGCCAGTGAAACATAGACCAGCAGATGGTTGTCGCCCATGTTCGCAACGCCATTCCTGATCTCCTTCAGGTCTTCCTCTGCATAACGGAAGCTGCTGCCCGACCAATAGGTCAGGTTGTTCTGCCCGGCCATATAGATGAGCACCGTGCGCTCAGCGGTCGGGCTCTCCTCTTCCTTATCCTTGTGGCAGCTCACGAACGTCAACGTCATCACTGCCAATAATCCTATCAATAATTTCTTCATATCTTCAGATTTTGCTGCAAAATTACTAATTATTGTGGAATAATTACTATTTATTTAGAAAAAAATGTGTATATTTGCACCCGTTATAGCATTTTAAGGCGAGAGAGACTTTTATGTACCACCGGGACGGACATATGACTCCCGTTCCGCGCCGGCGGACCTCTCCCCCTCGGGGGGAAACCTTAAACGGGGCCGTTTTGTCCTCTCCCCCTCAGGGGGGAAATCCCGAAAAAAGCTTGATTACCCGACAACGAGCCCACGAAGGCGGAGGCTCAGGGACTATGTCGCAGACAGACCAGTCCCCATGATTCACCCCATCCGGCCCCCATGATTCACTGGCGCCCCGCATGTTAGCAGAGGTAAAAAAAATCTCCATTCCTTGCAATCTTTTCACACTTTTCTGCGTATATATAGATAAAGACCGAATTGATAATGACCGGAACCGAAGTCAGTCTGATAGAGGGCTTGCAGAGACAGGATCGCAGCGCCCAGCAACAGATGCTCGACAGCTATGGACGTGATGTCTTTGCACAGATAGCAAGACTCATACCAGCCATCGAGGATGCCGAGGAGGTGTATCAGGATGTCTTCGTCAAGGTATTCAGGAATATCGGGAAGTATGATGGGGAGAAATCGTCGCTGCGGACATGGGTGTCGCGAATAGCCTATAACGAGACGATCAGCTTTCTGAGAAAGAAGCCGGCGGCGGTGATCTCCTACGAGGATCAAGGCATTGATGCCTACGCCCTGACGGATGCCGAAGTGGAAGAGACCTTCGGACAGCCCAATGCCGAAACGGTACAGTTGATCAGGGCCGCCCTGAAGCATCTGCCGCCAGACGAGAGAGCCATCATCACGATGTTCTATTACGAGGAGATGAGTCTGAAGGAGATAGCCTACGTGACGGAATCGATACCCACGACCATCGCTTCGAAACTGAGCAGAACGAGAAGAAAACTTTGTAGAATCATCAAAATGATACAGTCATGAAAGAGGAGGATATGAACCATCTACGACAGCAGGACAGGAATCTGCGCGATGCCCTCCGGCAGGAAGAGGTAGAACTGCACCAGATGCCTGCCGACCTGAACGCCCGGGTGATGCAGCGGGTGGGGGACGAGCAGCCGAAGCACTCTTGCACAATGTGGCGATGGATAGCGGCAGCGGCCTGCCTGTTATTAATAATAGGTATAGGCTATGCGTTGCTGCCTAAGAAACAGCTGGATGAGCGTTTGGTTGCCCAGAAGACCATATGCCCAATATCAGTAGATATGCCGATGGCAGAGCCGGAACCGCAGGCAGAAGAGATGCAGGCAGAAAAGCCGCAGGCAGAAGAGCCGCAGCAGAAGGTGGCAGAAGCCGAAGTGCAGCCCTCCCAGAAGCCCGCGAAGCAGCAGCGCAGAGTGGTCGTTAAGCTCGTGGAGCTGATTCCCGAGTCAGAAGCGGAGCCCGCCAATCTGAAGCCGATGACTGTCCAGGTAGAAGAAACAGACCCCCTCGTGGCGATGGCTGCCCAGGTAGATGACATCCGGCAGCGTGGACAGCGCCTGCAAGAGGAAATCAGACAACAGATGAAGAATTAAAATCAGAACATTATGAACAGACGCTATATACTTTTATGCCTGCTTGCGCTGACAATGACGGCCTTTGGTCAAAGGCTACGGGTAGGCGAGCAAAGCTCGGGAATGAGGCTTAATCCGCACCTATGCCAGTTGGATGAGTATTTCAAGAAACAGGACCGCTATCAGGTCTGGCACTCGCAGAGCAACTATTCTACCATTAGTCACACCTGGAGGATTGACTTTAATGAACAACTGACGCCCAGTGACATCGACACCATACGCAATGCTTTTGCCAGCGCGAGAAAAGATGCTTCTGAGAGTTATATGTACGAATACCACAATGACGGGACTGATTCCATCAAATACTCTTTGCGCAAAAGATATGATTGGAATAAGGGTCTGGGGTTTGAGAAAGCCCTGTTTGAAAACAACGCCTTGAAAGCTGAATACTTTTACTACCATGAATATGATGAGCCCAAAGACGTTGCAAAAAATGACATGAAGCAACTAGATGCCGCAGCCGTCAAAGCAGTGATAGAACCTGCGCTGGAGGCGGTCAGGCAATACAAGGGTGGAAAGATCCATCCCATCTGTTGGCAGCACGATGAGGGATATGAAGACAATTTCGGCCCTGATGGCGGAATTGAATCGATTGCTTTCTATGATATACACAATCATGCCGGCAAGACCACAGGCAACCATTACTTCCTGCCTGCCCAGTATGAGAAAGAGGGTGAGGCACTGTGTCGGCAGATCGACTCGCTGACGCTCGACTACGTGAACCGCCATCCCGAACAGCACTATCACTACTTCTATTACTCCACGAACAGCGATTTCCGGATACGTAACATTCTCGGTTCATATGGAAACTATAGTGAGAACCAGTATTCCCTCGGCTACTACCGCGATGAAGAAGGTCTCCACTTTTTCTCGACTGTCACGGATGGCGAACTCTGGATGCCCAAAGAGTGGACAAAGATAAAGCGCTGGGTGAACGGGAAAAAGACTTATAGGAAGAATTGAAGATTGAACATTGAAGATTGAA
>JAEETD010000106.1 GCA_016290175.1 Prevotella sp.
GAATTGAGCCTCAATCTACTATGCTTCGATTAGGCAGCGAGAGCGTAATTTCTTTCGCCAATTAATTTTTCCCTGACTCAGATTAAGGAGGGAACCAAGAAGCCTCCGCGTGCTTACGTACCATCTCTACCCGCTGTCAAATCCAGTCAACCCCAGATACGAGACATGTCGTAATTTCGGTGCAAAGATACCAGTTTTTCTCCATAAATGCAAGTTTTTTGGAAAAAAAGTGATACCTTTGCCGAGATTTATGCAATAATCAGCAAACTATCTTGTTATATTATATATAATGTACGTACAAAAGATATGAAAAGACTTACAACTCTAACGATATCACTGTTGTTCATTGCTGCTACAGGATGGGCACAGTCGGGTATGACCGATAATCAAGTGATGGACTATGTGATTGAACAGAACGCCAAAGGTGTGTCGCGCCAGCAGATTGTCACCCAGCTCATGCAACGGGGTGTGACCATGGAGCAGCTCCAGCGTCTTCGCAAGAAGTATGAACGCCAGATGAAGAATGGCGCCTTAGGGGCTGATGACATCACTGCCGGCTCAAAGGAGGTGAAGAAGCGCATGCGTGAAGCTAACGGCGAAAAGCGCCAGGATATCATCGACAAGGAAAAGCGCAATGTATCTCCCTATCGTGTGAAAGACGGTCGGAAGAAGACCAAGCAGAACACCTATGACGAAAACGACAAGGAATTCAATGACTTCGATGATGCCGTGGATTTCATGATGCCCGACTCCCTGAAATACTTCTACGACGATCTGGACAAGGAGAAGGAGCCCAAGCGTAAGATATTCGGTCACGATGTGTTTAACAATAAAGACCTGACTTTTGAGAGCAGTATGAATCTGGCTACGCCCCAGAACTATCGGCTGGGGCCTGGCGACGAAGTGAATATTGACATCTGGGGAGCTTCCCAGGAAAGTATTACCGAAACGATTTCTCCCGATGGCTATGTAACCATCGAAGACATAGGAATCATCCAGCTGAGCGGGCTCTCCGTCAGTCAGGCCAAAGCCAAGCTGAGAAGTGTGCTGGGTGCGAGATTCCAAGGTTCCCGCATCGAACTCACCGTTGGCCAGACGCGTACCATCACCATCAGCGTGATGGGTGAGGTCAAGACCCCTGGCACCTATACCATGTCTGCATTTGCCACCGTCTATAACGCTCTGTATATGGCTGGCGGTCCTAACGAGATCGGTACACTGAGAAACGTCAAGGTGTATCGCAATGGCCGTCTGTTGTCGAATGTCGACGTCTATGACTTCCTGCTCAACGGCAAACTGACAGGTGATGTCCGCCTGCAGGACAATGATATCGTGACCGTAGGACCCTATGAAGCCTTGGTGAACATAGCCGGTAAGATCAAGCGCCCGATGTTCTACGAGATGAAGAAGACTGAAAGCGCAGCCACCCTACTCCGCTATGCTGGCGGTTTCACCGGTGATGCCTATACGAAAGCCATCCGCATCCATCGTAAAGCCGGGCAGATGTACTCGGTGTTCAATGTAGGAGAGTTCGACCTCAACGACTTCAAACTGATGGACGAGGACTCCGTCAGCGTTGACTCCACCTTGAACCGTTATCAGAATACGGTGGAGGTGAAGGGTGCGGTCTTCCGTCCTGGCATGTATCAGGTAGGCGGACAGATCTGTACTGTCAAGGCCCTTATTGAGGCAGCCGACGGTCTGACGGAGAATGCCATCGGCCAGCATGCCGTGATGCACCGCATGAAGAAGGACCGGACACTGGAAGTGAAGAGCATCGACGTCCTTGGCATCCTCGAAGGCAAAGTGCCTGACGTCGAACTCAAGAATGAAGACGTCATCTACGTCGGTAGCCGTGAAGAGGAAAAGGAAGACCAGACCATTACAATCCACGGTGAGGTGAACTATCCGGGTATCTACAAGTTTGCATCCAACGAAACAGTAGAGGACCTTGTGCTGCAGGCTGGCGGTTTGACAAATGCAGCCTCATTGGCTAAGGTGGATGTCTCACGCCGAATCATTGAGCCCAATGCCACGGAGGCAGGCGACACCCTGGCCTTTACCTATAGTTTCTCACTGAATCCGGACTTTACGATTCCACAAGGCGAAGTCCCCTTCACCCTACAGCCATACGACGAGGTCTATATCCGTCGTAGTCCCAACTACAACGAACAGCAGAACGTTACCATCGAAGGCGAAGTGCAGTTCAGGGGCAATTACACACTGACTAGCAGCAACCAGCGCCTCAGCGAGATCATCAAACAAGCTGGAGGACTGACGAAGCGAGCCTATCCTGAGGGAGCCAAGTTGCTCCGTCAGATGACTCAGGAAGAACGAGAGATGATGGAAACCATGCTCCGCACAGCCCAGCGAAACTCTGGCAATGACTCTATCGATGTAAAGAAACTCCTGACACTGACCACCTTCCCTGTCGCTATCGAGCTGGACAAGGCCATGGCCAATCCTGGCAGTGACGACGACCCCTATCTGCGTGAAGGCGACCGTATCGTCGTGCCCCGCTACACCAGTACCGTCAGCATCAATGGTGAAGTGCTCTACCCCAATACCGTACGCTATAAAGCCGGTGAGAAAGCAGACTATTATATCGATCTCGCCGGTGGTGTCAGCTCATCAGGCAAGCGCAGCCAGACTATCATCATCTACATGAACGGTATGGTGGCAAAGGCCGATCGTAAGCATAAGCCAAGACCCGGTTGTCAGATTGTCGTGCCCACCAAAGCCCGACGTCGCGGACTCGGCCTGACGGAATGGCTCAGTATAGGCACCAGCACCGCCTCTATCGCCACGATGATTGCAACTATCGCCAATTTGATTAAGTAAGATGGAAGATGTAAGAAGTATGGAAGAGAAGAAGAAAATCATCGACATCAGCCTCATTGAAGTCTTCAAGATACTGAAAGCCGACTTCCGAAAAGTCTGCATTTATTCTTGTACAGCCGGCGTCATAGGCGTTATCCTGGCTTTCGCTACACCGAAAATCTACAAGTCGACAGTCATCCTCGCCCCTGAGGAATCCGGCAGCAGTTTCTCCGGAAGCATTTCCTCTTTGGCAGCTATGGTGGGCATGAACATGAAAATTGGACAGACTGGCGATGCCCTCTACCCTGAAATCTATCCTGATTTGATGGAGTCCACCGGCTTTATCGTCGGCATGTTTCCCGTCACCGTCAAAAAGAACAAAACCGGTGAAACATACACCTATTTCGACTATCTGCAAAAACATCAGCGACTGGCATTCTATGAATATCCCATGGACTGGCTGAACAGCCTGAAAGAGAAGTTCTCTGACGAAGGACAACCCAAGCCTGGCCACAAGGCAGACTCGAAGCATCTGACCAAGAAGGAGTACGACGTGGTAAAAGCTATTATGGGCAAGATGGACTGTTCAGTAGACAAAAAGACCAATGTGATTACCATTGAGATAGAAGACCAGGATCCTCTGATAGCAGCCACTGTTGCCGACTCTGCGCAGATGCACCTGCAGCGCACCATTACTGACTATCGTACGAAGAAAGCCCGGGTTGATTTGGAATACATGCAGAAACTCTATGACGAAGCACACAGAGAGTATGCCAAAGCCCGTCAGAAATATGCAGCCTTCGGCGACTCTTATCAGAATCTGAAGATGCAGTCGTATGTCTTGAAAGGCGATGAGTTAGAGAATGAGATGCAACTGAAATACACCATCTATCAACAAGTGGTCGAGCAATTGCAGTTGGCCAAAGCCAAGGTGCAGGAGCGTACGCCAGCCTTTACTATCGTTCAGGAGGCCTCTGTTCCTGTTAAGCATAGCAGCCGTCCTAAGATCGTTACACTCATCATCTGGATGATTCTTGGTTTCCTACTCAGGTCAGGAATACTGTTATGGCGTAACCGCCAGAGGTTCATCAACATTTAGAATCGCTTCGTATTGAAAAGGCATCCTTATATTCTCGCCACTGCCATAGCCACACTCCTTGCATTATTAGTGTGGCTATGTGTGCCCAAGGAATATACAGCCATCACCAAACTCAGCGACGAGTACAAAGAAACAGAACTCGCCATAGGATTCAGCAATATAAAGGCCTACCTGAAAAACGCTATGGGTGGTGCCAACAGCGGAATCAACGATATGGGGCTCTACTGCAAAATCCTGAAAACTGAGGATTTTGCCCGCAACCTATCACATCAGCAGGTTCCTGGCAAAGACATGACCTACGGGCAATATATCTGTGATGAGGATACCATCGAGACGATTAAAGAGCACATCAACTATAACTACAGCAGCAGACAAGAGACCCTTACAATCAGTTTTACAGATCGTGATCCTGTGGTCGCGGTTCAGATGTTAGACAGTGTAACAACCTTATTGCAGCAGATTATCACTCAACATCGTCACGCGGTTGTCGACTCCGCTCTGCAAAATGCAAGAAGGGAGATGGATGTCACTAAGGCCAGTTATCAACAAGCCATTGACAACTATGGCAGATTCATTGACAGTCATGTCAGCATCAACACGAACTCTCTGAAACAACAGGAAAAAGCACTGGAAAACGAGTCGAAGACAGCCTATGCCATTTATCAGAAGGCCGTAGAAGAATATGTTCGTCAGGAGGCGCTTCTTCAGCGATCCTATTTGTCATTTGCCGTCATTCAGAGTAGCACTTTACCTCAGAAAAGCAACAAACGCCTGATCAGCTATCTTCTCAGTTTTATCATATTGGCATTGCTATTCACACATGGTTACATTCGTTATAAGAATAAGGAATATCATCATGGTCTTAGCCTCAAACAACTCAGCGGCTATTTCTCGCCTTGGATCCTTTCAATAGTTATCTGGTTCCTCATTTTGGGGTTATATTACACCTTAGACACAGACTTGTATCCCATCACTGAACAGTTTTATTACTGTTTATTTATATGGATGCCGATATTCTGCATCTGTTCTCTGGCTGCGTATTACCTTTCATCAGATGCCCCATTCACCACTACCCCGGCTAACGGTATCGACTTCAACAAATCCATATTCTACTTTTTCTTCATCATATCGCTTATTATAACACCATTATACTTATACAGGATCTACCAAATCGTCACCTTGTTTGACACCACAGACTTATTGAACAATGTACGCACACTGGCCATCTATGGTGAAGGACAAGGTTTTCTGAACTATTCTGCCGTTATCAATCAGGCATTATTCATTGTGGCGCTATGGGCTCATCCCAAGGTTCCACTATGGCAGGTCATCATATTGGGATTAGCCTGTGTGATGAATTCCCTGGCCATTATGGAAAAGGGACTAATCTTTTTTGTTTTCGTCAGTTCAATGTTCGTACTCTTCGAGAAAAAAGTAATCCGTGTACGCTCTATAGTCATATTCAGCCTATTAATCATTGTTCTTTTCTATATCTTTAACCTGGGACGAGCCGAAGAAGACAGTGATTATCAGAAGGAAGAGACGCTCCTTGACTTCTTCACAATGTACGCTTTGTCTCCACCTGTAGCATTCTGCCAACTGCTCCCAGAAGTCATTCCACAGTTCGGAACCAACACATTCGAGACAGTCTATCTCTTCCTGAAGCGCTTTGGAGCCGATGTGGTGGTCAAGGACAAACTACAGGAGTTTGTCTTCGTTCCTGTAAACACCAACGTCTACACTATCTTTCAGCCATTCTTCATTGATTTCGGCTATCGTGGCATAGCATTCTTCGCAGTCATCTATGGCTCAGTCTGCGGATTCCTCTACCGTCTGCTCAGAAATGGCAACGGGATTGGAACATGTTTCTATACATACGTTGTATATGTCTTGTTGCTGCAGTTCTATCAGGAGAATGTCTTCCTGAGCATGGTATCCATCCTGCAGCTCATCTTCTTCATCACCCTGCTGACGCAAAAGAATCTTCGTATTTTCTTTCAATCAAAGCAACCATCATGACAGACGGACAAAACATCAGCAACAAGCGCTCTTCACTTTTACAGAAGAACATCCTTGCATCATTTCTCATCAAAGGGTGGTCAGCACTTATTGTGTTGATGATGGTTCCTGTCACGCTTAAGTGCTTGGGTGAATACAACAATGGTGTTTGGCTTACTATCAGTAGCGTCTTGCTATGGATCGACAATTTTGATATTGGGTTGGGCAACGGTCTGAGGAACAAATTAGCAGTCCATCTGGCACACGGCGAAGAAAAGCGTGCCAGGTCGCTCATTTCCTCCACTTTTGCTCTGTTGACGTACATCATCATTCCCGTCATGGCTGTGCTGCTGTTGCTGGTTGCCAGCCTCGACAACTACCAGCTATTGAACGTAGACCCCTCAAAGACCGCCGACCTCAATCAAGTGCTGGCAGTCACCATCATACTTGTCTGCACG
>JAEETD010000107.1 GCA_016290175.1 Prevotella sp.
CTCCTGCCGACAATGGGAAACAACTCTACGTCAGCCCAGCGGAGTCCGTCGTGCTGAAAGGCAAGAAGAAATACTGCGTCACTATCAGCGTCGTTGACATGAAGGGCAATGGAAGCCTCTCTTTCCCAGCCAACTTTAAGAGCAGTTATGCCCGGCACAAGGTAAAGGGGAAAATGAAGAAAATCCCTGGTTGCCCGATGATTATCGTGAAAGGCTATGTGGTGAAATAAAAATCAAAGAACAATGAACAGGAAAACCATCATCACCGCACTGCTCGCCCTCGTCGCAATAGTGGTTTACGGACAGGCGGACAGTACGAAGGTGAAGAAAAAGAAGGAAGACAGGATTTCGATGTACGGAACGGTTGCCGACGGCTTTACGAAGGCGGCTATTCCCGATGTGAAAGTCATACTGATGCATGAAGACTCGACCGTGATAGACACCACGACCGTATGGGAAAGTCATAGTTGGAGCAGTGGCCTCGGACGGTCGTTAGGCACTACGCGATACTATTTCCGGATAAGCCGTGAGCCTGCCAAGTATATCCTCAAGGTAGAGCATCCCAACTACGAGACGGCCTTTGCCAATTTCGAAATGAAACAGATAAGCAAGCGTCGTCAGGACATTGAGGGGCCGAAGGTCTATCTGAAGAAGACGGCACAGGCCCATCACTTCGAGGGCGGTTCTTTGGACGAAGTGGTGGTGAAGGCCACCAAGGTAAAGATGGTGTGGCGGGGTGATACGCTGGTCTTCAACGCCGATGCCTTCAACGTGCCCGAAGGCTCGATGCTCGACGGCCTGATCAAACAGCTGCCCGGTGTGGAACTGAAAGACAATGGCGAGATATTCGTCAACGGCAAGAAGATTGACAACCTGACACTGAACGGTGCCGACTTCTTCAAGGGCAAGAACAAGATCATGCTCCAGAATCTGCCATACTTCACGGTGAAGAACGTGGAGGTCTATAAGAAGCAGACCGAAGAAAACAAATACCTCGGCATTGACGACGAGGACAAGAAAGAGTACACGATGGACGTCATCCTGAAGCGTGAGTACAGCATCGGCGGCTCGGCGAACATCGAAGCAGGCTACGGGACGGACGACCGCTACAAAATGAAAGGCTTCGGCTTGCGATTCTCCGACCGGACACGGGCAGTAGTCTTCGGCGGGCTGAACAACATCAACGAGTCGATGGAGTTCGATGCCGAGGAAAGCGAGTACAACGACAGGACGGAACAATCTGGTGATAGCCATTTCAAACAAGTTGGCGGTCAGTTCGTCTATCAGGCACCAGAGGACAAACTGTCGAACGCTACTGAGGTGAGCGCCACATGGAGCAACAACTTCAGTGAGAACCGCAGCCAGAGCGAGACCTATCTGAATGGTGCCAGTACCTTCGGATTGTCGGAGGGCACCAGCCGCAGCAAGCCCAGCAGTTTCTCGCTGAAGAATACGCTGAGGGCTACGGGAAAGTTCCGTTTCTACTCTACAGCGACATTAAGATACTACCGCAACAACTATGAGAGCGAAGGCTGGAGTGTGAGTACTGCCGATGCCGTGATGAAGGACAGCATCAACAGTTCGTGGTATCGCTCCCGTACTAAGAGTAACCAATTAAATGGCAATGGGTACGGCTCTCTGTCCTATCGCCTGTCCTCGGGCGACTCGTTCACGTTCGACATACAGGGTAACTTTAGTCGCAGTTACAATCCAGAATCTTCGAGCCTTAATCACTATACCTATCATAAATTAGGAACCGTCGATAATCGTGACCGCCGCACAGAGTCGCCCAACTATTCCTATAACTATCAAGGTAACCTGAGCTTCGATTATCAAGCAACCAAGAAATTGCGCATCTCTCCTTCAGTTGGACTCGGCAGGAGCGACAACAACAGCGATCGTCATGAGTATCTGCGTGACAGTATCGACTATCTGTTTGATGCCATGAACAGTTACGGGCAGCGTACACAGACGCTGGACCGCCGTGCCGCCCTGAGTATCAACTTCAACACACAATTAAAAAAGTGGTATCTCAGCCTCCACGCCAGTATGAGCACCAATTTCCAACGACAGCAGATGAGTTACGATAGTGAGCCCCTCACCACCTCACTTACCCGCCATTACACACTGTGGAGCCCAAACGCCTTTCTCTTTCTGACCAGCATGGACGGAAAACACGACTTCACCGTACAATACTATATATGGCCCTCTACACCTTCCCTCACCAATCTTATCGACCGCCCTATTACCAGCGACCCGATGAACATCTTCCTCGGCAATCCCGACTTGAAAAAGAGTGAGCAGCACCAATGGTACGCCAACTATCGCCTGCGTAACGACACTATCGACCAGACGATCCGAATTTCGTTAAATGCAGGTTTCACCCACAACGCCCAATCCCAGGGTTACACCTATGACATGACAACAGGTGTTCGCACGTATCGACCTGAAAATATCAGTGGCGGCAACTGTTACATCAACTCCTCTGTCAACTGGACTCGCGCTCTCGGCAAACAAAAACTATGGTATATCGGCAACGAACTCGGCTTACGCTACAACAAAAGTACCAGTCTCGCCATCGCTACTGGCAGCACCAATTCCGAATTGAGTCGTGTGGGGACCTCCCTTGTGAACTACAAGCCCAATATCCGTTACCAGAAAAAGGATCTCACCCTCAACGCAAAGGGCGATTTCTCTTATCGTCATATCCACCGTAATATTACATACGGCGAACAGCCAACCGACATCTGGGACATTGCCTACGGTCTGAACGGCACTTACAAATTGCCTTGGAACTTCACTTTCGACACCGACCTGATGATGCACTCCCGCCGAGGCTACACTGATGTGGAGATGAACGACAACCGGCTTTACTGGGATGCCTCCCTCACCAAATCCTTCCATCAAGGTCAGTGGGTCATCAAATTGCGTGGCTACGATCTTTTAGGTCAGGTGTCCAGCCTCCGCTATAGCATCAATTCTCAAGGCCGTACCGAAACCTGGACCAACTCCATGCGCCGCTACGCCCTCCTTACCGTCGCCTACCGCTTCTCGCAGAAACCAAAGAAAGAAAACAAATAAACACTACGAATTATGAATAAACAAACTATCACCACCGCACTGCTCGCCCTTGCCGCTATGGCGGGACAGGCGCAAGTAAAATGCCACGTCGAAGGAACATTAGAGACCGACGCGTGGGGCGATGAAGTCATCATCTGTGAGGCAGGGACTGACCTGCGTGTTGTGGACGAGCCGCGCTTTCATGTGAAAGCAAAAGACGGGAAGTTTACCTACGACATTGAGACCGACTTTCCAAGGCTCTATGATGTGTTCTTCTTGAAACAATACGAAACGGGCAGATGGTTCGCGGGCAAATTCATCGCCGAGAACTGCAACGTGAACGTCACAATGTATGAAAACAAGCGGGTGCGTATCGTCAGCAACGGCGAGGAAGGACGTAAACACGCCGCAAAGGACAGCATAGAGGATGTGCGTTTTTGGAATCCTGTTCGGGAAATCGATGACCAATTGGAGAATCCAGACCGCAGGGCAGAGTTCTTTATGGCGGACTTCATTTCGGCCATTAATGAGGCGAAGACGTGGAATGTGGACAGTCTGCCACAGGCATACGTCGATTCCGTCCGTCAAATCATAAACCACTATATGCAGAACAGGAACGAAATGTACACGACGAAGGGCTGGCAACTGAAGCAACAGCGCGACAGCATCACCGATGGACTTAGGCCGTTCCGCCTCGCCTATGCCAAAGAGCACCCCATGCTTTGGACGCTCTACGATGTGCTTGACGCCATTCAAAACCTCAAACATGCAGACGACTATGTGAACTTCGACCCATCGGAGTGGGAGCCTTACCTGACGCTCTATCACGACAAGTTCATCAATTTATATCCCAGTCACCCCATTCACGACCAGATAGCCACCGCCGAGACAGCCTATCGCCTACAGCCGGGCAAGCCCTACATCGACTACACAGTGCGCAACACCGACGGTCAGCTCGTCCCCATCTCTTCGTTCATCCGAGGTAAGGTGGCACTTATCGACCTCTGGGCATCGTGGTGCGGCCCCTGCCGTCGTCACAGCAAAGCCATGATTCCCATCTATGAGAAATACAAGGACAAGGGCTTCACCGTCATTGCCATTGCCCGTGAGCGTAACCGCCAAGCGATGGAAAATGCTGCGAAGAAGGATGGTTACCCCTGGCCGAGCCTGTTGGAATTGAACGACGAGAATCAGGTGTGGCGCAAAAACGGAGCCGGCAATGCAGGCGGTGCCATGTACCTCATCGACCGCGACGGCACCATCCTCTCCACCTCCACCGATGCTGAGGAATTGGAACCGCTTATTAGGAAAGCACTAAATATCGAATGAGACATGAACAAAAAATCCATCATCACAGCACTGCTCGCCTTCGTCGCAATGGCGGGACAGGCACAAGAAATCAGAATGAACGAGCCGACAATCAGCGATTATCTGCCATTGCTAAAAGCCAAGGGCTACATCGCATACAGCTTCGACACTAAGGACTTTAAGGACGCATTGGTCGAGCCAATCGTCATGGAATATGTGAAAGGCAAAGAGCCGAGGGCGGTCGCTGACTTCAGCATTACTATGAGTTTAGATGAGAAACTCATCATTGGCTTCGTGCCCTCTGACAATGACTCGACAGCCACCTACGATTTCCATTTCTCCGAGAGCAGAGGCTTTAACAGCCGCCTCCCGTTGATGCCGATATGCAATCCCGATAAACCTGATGACAAGTGGTACGTGTACGAATCGCGTCCATTCGAACTCGTTGAGCCATTCGAGAAGGGGAAGTTCATCCCGCTCGTCCTCTATGGCTCCTATTGGTACGAACCAGAAAATGGCGGTTGCCGTTTTTGTGGCGAAAATGAAATCAAGCCAGACCTCTCGTCGGACATCGTGAAATATATTCCGCACTACTACGTCCTTGGTATCGAACTTAAATAGAACAATGAACAAGAAAACTATCATCACCGCACTGTTCGCCCTTGTCGCAATGGCGGGGCATGGGCAAGTACACTATCGACTGGAAGGGAATATCGGAGATTCTACCATAACAGGAAAGGCGTTAGTTCGGGACATGTACGTCCATAGCGGAGAAATCATTGATACCGTCAACATCATCAAAGGCATCATAGAGCCAGTGGAGGGCGAATTGTCCGACACAACCATCTGTGCGCTGATTATCGGCAACATGCCTGAGGGCAAAGTAATTTATCTCGACAGATACCTATACCCTGTATTCTTGGGAGGTGGTACAACGGTGTTCGACGGAAGAACCATGCGCCATCCTTTTCTCAAAGGCACCACGATATGCGAAGACTATACCTTGTTCCATAAGACAGAGAGTGAAGCTCTAAATAAATGGATGATGGAACGTATACGGAAAGCTAATGGAGGTCCGATGCAGATCACTACGGCAGATATGGGACGGGAACAAACCGAACAGATTGAAAAGACGGCGATAGACATCATCAGCCGCCACACGTCAGACATACTCGGCATTTACCTCCTGCGCGAAGGGGCGATTAACTACCTATCCCCTTCCACGTGGTTGGAACTCTTCAGCAAGGTGGAGCCTTGGCTGATGACAAAACCCACTGTTTACAACATGTCATCTTTCAAGTCAATGATGGAAAAGACCGTGAAAACAAGCGAAGGCACGATGTTTGTTGACATGGAATCCGAAGTTGACGGCCACACCTGCCGCTTGTCCGACTATGTGGGCAAAGGCCGCTACGTTCTGGCCGACTTTTGGCAATCGACATGCGCGCCCTGCCTTACACAGATACCCATGATGAAAAGCATTTACCAAAGGTATAATGAACGTGGGCTGACCGTATTGGGCATTGCCGTCTCTGAAGATGCCGAGAAGTCGCGTCGTGCTATCGAGAAGCACGCCATCACCTATCCCCAACTGCTGAATACTCAGGATCAGTCTTCCGACGCATACGGCATTCAAGCCATCCCTTACAGCATCCTCTTCGCCCCCGACGGCACCATCCTCGCCCGTGGGTTACGAGGTGAGGAAATAGAGAAGAAACTTGAAGAATTATTCGGAGAATAAACTAACAAGATGGAAAGGTTTTGAAATGAAACATCTGACACCATATCGCCAAAACGAAACATCCCTCTCGCTGGTGAGGGGGAGAGGGATGGTGTATGGGGCGGATTGAACAAAGAATTCGCATAAAATAACATGAAAGTTAAACCCTTTAACCCTGAAATTGATATGAGTCCGTAAGATAAATAGCAAAAAGTATCGGAATGTCAAGGAAAATAAGTACCTTTGCATCCGAATAC
>JAEETD010000108.1 GCA_016290175.1 Prevotella sp.
ATTACTAATTGACAAGCAAAATGGACAAGAAACTGAGACAAGGCACGCTGTGCGTACAGGCCGGCTACAAGGCCAAGAACGGAGAACCGATAGAGTTGCCCATCATCCAGTCGACCACGTTTAAGTATGATGACTCGGATGAGATGGCGAAGTTGTTTGACCTCGAGAAGGAGGGATATTTCTATACCCGCCTTCAGAACCCGACGAATGATGCGGTGGCGGCAAAGATCGCCACATTGGAAGGCGGTGTCGGCGCCGTGCTGACGTCGAGCGGTCAGGCCGCGAACTTCTATGCCATCTTCAACATCTGTCAGGCCGGCGACCACTTCATCACGTCGAACGAGATCTACGGCGGCACCTACAATCTCTTCGGCGTGACGCTGAAGAAACTTGGCATCGACTGCACATTCATCTCGCAGGAGGCCAGTGACGAGGAGATTCAGGCTGCTTTCCGTCCGAACACAAAGGCGGTGTTCGGCGAGACCATCTCGAATCCCGGTTGTGCCGTTTTCGACATCGAGCGTTTCGCCAAGATCGCCCACAAGAACGGCGTACCCCTCATCGTAGACAATACCTTCGCCACACCGGTAAACTGCCGCCCATTCGAATGGGGCGCCGACATTGTCACCCACTCCACCACGAAGTATATGGACGGTCTGGCCACACAAGTAGGCGGTGTGGTGGTTGATAGCGGTAATTTCGACTGGCTGGCCAACGCCGAGAAGTTCCCTGGTCTCTGTACGCCCGATGAGAGCTATCACGGACTGACGTATGTGAAGGCTTTCGGCAAGATGGGCTTCACCACGAAACTAGTGGCCCAGCTGATGCGCGACCTCGGTTCGATACCCGCTCCGCAGAACGCCTTCCTGCTCCACCTCGGTCTGCAGACACTGCACCTGCGTATGGCCCAGCATTGTAAGAACGCACAGAAAGTGGCCGAGTTCCTCAGTCAGAACGAGAAGGTGGCGTGGGTTCACTACTGCGGCCTGCCTGGCGACAAGGCCTACGCCCTCGGACAGAAATACCTGCCCAATGGCTCTTGCGGCGTGATTGCCTTCGGATTGAAGGGTGACCGCGAAACAGCCATAAAATGGATGGATTCACTGGAGATGATCAACATCGTGACCCACGTGGCCGATGCCCGTACCTGTGTGCTGCATCCCGCTTCACATACCCATCGCCAGCTCTCCGACGAACAGCTCCTTGAGGCTGGCGTGGCTCCCGACCTGATCCGTCTCTCCGTCGGCATCGAAGACGTGGAAGATATCCTCGACGATATCAAACAGGCTCTCGCAAAGATATAAAAAAGCTTCGGTTTTAACAAACTGTAACTTTATAAGAAAAATATTCGGTACTTTCCTTGGAAGGTACCGATATTTTTACTATATTTGCACCATCAAATGTAACATATTGCAACTTAAAACAAACAAAACTATGGAAGTTGAAAAAATCATGCAGGCCTTGGAGCACAAGCATCCTGGCGAACTGGAGTACTTACAGGCAGTAAGAGAGGTGTTGGAATCGATTAAGGACGTCTACAACCAGCATCCCGAGTTCGAGAAGGCAAAAATCATAGAGCGTATCGTGGAGCCCGAGCGCATTACCACGTTCCGAGTGCCCTGGGTCGACGACAAGGGCGAGGTACAGGTGAACATCGGTTACCGCGTACAGTTCAACAGCGCTATCGGCCCGTACAAGGGCGGTCTGCGCTTCCACCCGTCGGTGAACCTGAGTATCCTGAAGTTCCTCGGTTTCGAGCAGACCTTCAAGAATGCCCTCACAACCCTGCCCATGGGCGGCGGCAAGGGTGGCTCGGACTTCTCGATCCGCGGCAAGAGCGACAATGAAGTAATGAAATTCTGTCAAGCCTTTATGTGCGAACTATACAAGGTGATTGGCCCCGACATGGACGTGCCCGCTGGTGATATCGGCGTAGGTGCCCGTGAGATCGGCTACCTGTTCGGCTACTATAAGAAACTGACGAGCCAGTTCCATGGTGCAACACTGACAGGAAAAGGCATGGAATGGGGCGGAAGCATCCTCCGTCCGGAGGCCACAGGCTTCGGTGCCCTCTATTTCGTCCACCACATGATGGAGACACATGGACTTGACATCAAGGGAAAGACCATTGCCCTCTCCGGTTTCGGCAATGTAGCATGGGGCGCAGCCAAGAAAGCAACTGAACTCGGCGCTAAAGTCATCACCATCTCCGGTCCCGATGGCTATATCTACGACCCCAAAGGACTCGATGAAGAGAAAATCGAATACATGCTCGAACTCCGTGCCAGCGGTAATGACGTCTGCCAGCCCTACGAGGAGGAATTCCCTGGTTCGAAGTTCTTCGCCGGTAAGAAGCCTTGGGAGCAGAAGGCCGACATTTATCTGCCCTGTGCTACTCAGAACGAGCTGAACGGTGAGGATGCTGACAAGATTCTGGCCAACAAGCCATTGTGCGTAGCTGAGGTATCGAACATGGGGTGCACGGCAGAGGCCGTGAACAAGTTCATCGCCGCAGGTCAGCTATTCGCTCCCGGTAAGGCTGTGAACGCCGGCGGTGTGGCCACCTCAGGCTTGGAGATGACACAGAACTCGATGCGTATGTCCTGGACAGCTGAGGAGGTTGACCAGCGTCTGCATCAGATTATGTCTGGCATTCACAAGCAATGCGTGAAGTACGGCAAGGAGCCCAATGGCTATATCAACTACGTCAAGGGTGCCAACGTCGCTGGCTTCATGAAGGTCGCCAAGGCCATGCTCGCGCAGGGAATCGTTTAAGGTAAAAGTGAAAAGTGAAGAGTGATATATTTGCTACCGCTGTAGGGTATAGATCACAAATAAAGGATTACCCAAAACGCATGATCGTAATGATTATGTTTCTCTTCTGCGCGGTAGCAAATTGTTCACTTTTCACTTTTCACTTTTCACTTCTGAATGCCCAGGGCGTTCAGACGGGCAAGGCTTCGTATTATGCTAAGAAGTTCTCCGGGCGGAAGACCGCCAGTGGTGAACGGCTACATCACGACTCGCTGACCTGTGCCCACAGGACCTACCCTTTCGGCACTCAGTTGAAAGTGACGAACCCTGCAAACGGTAAAACCGTCATCGTTCGCGTGACCGACCGCGGACCGTATGTGAGAGGACGCATCATCGACCTCTCCGTACGCGCCGCCAGAGAGTTAGGTATTATCGCCCAAGGTATTGCTACGGTTGTTGTGGAACGCTACAGTCCCTACATCGTGCCGTTCAAGCCTGAAGATACGATTGAGATACCAGAGTTGGAACTCGGTACAAACGAAGGGGTTGAAAGCAAGCCCATTTGGGTGGAACTGAGAGAACAGCACATAAAAAAACAAGCAAGCGATGAATGATCATCGCTTGCTTGTTTTAATTCTATACTCCCGTGCCTGAGACGGGATATCCTTATTGCCCTGCATGACACCTATCCGGATAACAGCATCACCATCACGCAAACGATCGTCGGCCTTGACAGTTGCCGTATAACGGATGCCTTTGCCCGGCATGATACTTTCCACCATCACATTCTGTGAGATATGGATATGCTTATTACCCGTCACCTCAATCACCGTCGGCAAAATACGATAAACAGGCTTGTCCGACTTGTTAAACACCTCGAATACCATCCTGGCTTCTTCGCCACGCCTCAGGACGCCATCATGACCAGCATCGACAAAGCGGGGATTAAGGATCTCAACAGACTGACCTGCTATCATCGCTGGAGCGGGAACAGGAGAAGAAGAGGGGGCACTACCAAAGTTCTCATCAAAGCCAAAAAGACGGTCGTCACCACTATTTGAACTGTCGAAGCCACTATTATCGTATTCTGGCTGAGGAGCATCCTGACGCTGCATGTTCCTGATGCGTTCCTGGCGTTGAGCCTTATAGTCCTCATACTTCTGCTGCTCCGCATTGTCGGCAGCAGCTCCGATGGCAGCACCGACCACAGCACCGCCAGCCAGACCGACCAATGAACCAATGTCATGACCACGCCATCCGCCTGTGATGCCTCCAATGGCAGAGCCTACGATAGAGCCGAAATAGCCACCAGTAGCGGCACCAGAACCGGCATAAGTACCGCAACTGCTTAACATCAGCATTGTGCTAACCGAAATAACCAATAACTTCTTCATATGCATCTTTATTTTAAAACCACGGTGCAAAAGTATGCATTTATGATGAGACAGACAAGGGGATTTCCCGAAAAAGTCATAGGGGAAACCCTAATCTATCAGCGAGAAGGCCACATCCATCATATGCGTGAAGGTGGTCTGCCGCTCTTCAGCCGTCGTAACCTCTCCCGTCAGGATATGGTCGGAAATCGTACAGATGCCCAAGGCGCGATTGCCGGAACGGGCCGCATTCATATAGAGGGCTGCAATCTCCATCTCTACAGCCAGGACTCCCATGTTGATCCACTTGTCATTATGAGCATTCTCGTTATAGAAGATATCTGACGAGAAAACATTGCCGACCATGTAATGGTAGCCCTGACGCTCGCAGGCTTCTACAGCTCCTCGTACGAGAGAGAAATCAGCGATGGGTGCAAAAGTACCCGGCAACTCATACTGATGTGCATAATTGGAATTGGTACAGGCGCCCATGGCTATGACGAGATCACCTACATGCAGGTCATGCTGGATAGAACCAGCAGAACCGACACGGATAATTGTCTTGACACCATAAAAATTGTAGAGTTCGTAGGTATAGATACCAATGGAAGGCATACCCATACCATGTCCCATGACACTTACCCGTTTCCCTTTGTAGAAGCCTGTAAACCCAAGCATACCACGGACATTGTTAAACTGGACGGGGTCATCGAGGAAATTCTCCGCCATAAACTTCACACGCAGCGGATCGCCCGCCATAATCACAGTCTCGGCGATGTCGCCAAACTTGGCCCCGATATGGGGAGTTGGAGTGTTATCTGCCATACGTTTCATTGCTTTAAGTTAAACATGGTGCAAAGATACAAATAATATTTCAAAAAAACAAGCCCGCACCAAGAAATGATGCGGGCTTACCTTATTTAGAGATACGTAAGTCTGTTTATTCAGCCTTCTCTTCCTCAGCAGGAGCCTCTGCAGGAGCAGTCTCCTCGGTAGCAGGAGCCTCAGCAGCGGGAGCGGCCTCAGCCTTTGCACCTGAAGAACGACGAGAACGACGGGTCTTCTTCTTGCCACCGTCCTTAGCCATATCCGGATCGAAGTCTACGAGCTCGATGAAGCAAACCTGAGCAGCGTCACCCTGACGGGTTCCGAGCTTGATGATACGGGTGTATCCACCGGGACGGTCACCTACCTTCTCAGCAACCTCACCGAACAGACGCTTGATGGCATCCTTGTTCTGCAGGTAGCTAAATACAACACGACGTGAGTTGGTTGAGTCGTCCTTAGCCTTTGTAATCAGGGGCTCGACGTACTTCTTCAAGGCCTTTGCCTTGGCTACGGTCGTAGTGATTCTTTTGTGCTCTATCAGCGAGATAGCCATGTTTGCGAGCATGGCGCTGCGGTGACTGGCAGTACGACCGAGGTGGTTGAATTTCTTATTATGTCTCATTTTTCTTTTTTGCTTTTATTGGGCATTCGGTATGTCCTCACGGAATTACTCCCTGTCCAGTTTATACTTTGAAATGTCGGTTCCAAACGACAGATTCAGACTCTCGAGCAAATCATCAAGCTCAGTGAGCGATTTCTTACCAAAGTTGCGGAACTTCAGGAGGTCGGTCTTGTTATACTGCACAAGATCACCAAGCGTCTCCACATCGGCAGCCTTCAGACAATTCAGGGCACGAACAGAGAGGTTCATGTCGACCAGACGTGTCTTCAGCAACTGGCGCATATGCAGGATCTCCTCATCAAACTCCTGGTTGCTCTCTGCCTCGGAAGTCTCAAGTGTGATCTTCTCGTCTGAGAACAGCATGAAGTGATAGATCAGGATTTTGGCAGCCTCCTTCAGGGCGTCCTTCGGGTGAATGGAACCGTCCGTCGTGACTTCCATGACGAGCTTATCATAATCGGTCTTCTGCTCAACACGATAAGGCTCGACAGCATATTTCACGTTACGGATGGGGGTGTAAATAGAGTCGATTGCGATTACGTTCACATCGGTGCAGAACTCGCGATTCTCATCTGCAGGTACATATCCGCGACCTTTGTTGATCGTAAGGTCAATCTGCATCGAGGCTTTGGAATCTAAATGACAAATCACCAAATCGGGATTCAGCACCTCAAATCCAGTCAGATACTTGCCGATGTCACCGG
>JAEETD010000036.1 GCA_016290175.1 Prevotella sp.
GATTTAGCAGACCGCATCCGTAGAGCAGCTGATACAATCGATTAAAGGAGAAAATGTACACAGTAGGGTCGGTTCCTACTGTGTATTTTGTATCAAAAAGGGCGTTGCATTTTTGGCCTGTTTTTTCGATTTTCCTTACAAATCTCAAAGCCAACCGCTTAATATACAAGCGATTAGCTTCAATTTCGCTTTTTTGAAAAATGAAACGCTCATGCCCTTCTGGCTTCAGTTATGAAACCCAGTGATCATTCTGCCGTTATTATCTGCCCGTCAATTGTAATCCCATCAATTGAGCAATGGAATTGCCTGCAAGTGGAGTTATTATAAAATTGGATGAATGCTTCCCCATTCTTATCTGTATGGAGCATGGGGTTCCAGTAAAGCGTTCGCCGGCTATCTCCATCGGGATGTCTTTCGTTATAGTTCTTATGCTCAAATTCCAATGGTGTATGATAACCATGAACGTGTGTGTAACGGATGTCAGGTTGCGAATTCCAGGCTTGATAAGGAGAACTAAGCTCCTTATCTGTCTTCGGTACCAGAAATACCACGACGGATGGAGCAGAATCTGAACTATTTGATGTAAACCAGCCATTGTCGACTGCATTGCCGCCACTCGAATGCTCTGAGCGGATAGGCTTGTTACCGTATGAGAAATATTCACAAACAGGTTTGTCTGTTCTGACAATCATTTGTTTATAGCAGGATAATGGTTTGAGGTGAGATGCCGATATAATACCGTCACATATAGCACGGGCCTGAATATTGGAAATAGTGTCCCCTGGATATTCACCGCCAATATCAACCCATCGCATCGGCAAGGACGGTACATGATACGCGGACAATATCTGTATGAGGCTTATAGGAGTGTCCGTCTGCATATCATATTCGTCTCTCATGTATTCCAGGACTTCATCCATGTCAAGATGAAGTACCGATGTATATAGAGGTTTCCATTTGTAATTACGCCGTTTGCCCTTCACTTCTATTTCTGGCAGTATGGTATCATTTTCCTCAGTCACGTTTAGTTTAAGTTCCGGGACTGTTGTCTCCCACTCCTGATAAGCACGTGGTGGTAATTTCTTCCTATCGAGGATTATTGACAGATCCTGTCCTTCTTCTTTCCGGCTGTAGGAGAGTTTCAGCAATCCGTCTCCATTTACTGCTCCCATACAGAAATCAATCCTTCCCGTGTTGTCAGAGAGCAATTCGCCTTCATACTTGAAGTCCTGAAATATCAGATCCGCCTTCATTGGGATGTTGGAGGCAGGCTCCTTTCTGGGAGAGCGGAAGAGCCGGCGAATGGTCCTCTGCAGTTTTCCATGAACACTGATACCCTGTTCTGGCTGATATATGTTTGATGAGGGCTTGTCTTTTGCCTGATTCTCTTTGGTGATATAATCTGCCAAGGAAGTTTCTTTGTTCCTTTCCAGGTGACTAGCCTTATCGGTGACCGAAATTGAGAAATAAGTGTCGGGCAATCCTGTAATTTTCATTTTGACGAGTCCATATGGGACAATACTGGCGGTGTCATAGTCAATGGAAAAGATGTTCCGTCGTTCTTGAGGAAAAACTGTCCTGACTGGTTCCTCGGGAATCACCCGTTTGCTTACCCGCTTACGGTCATACATTGTGTAAAAGGAATGATCTCCATTCTTCACGGCATTGAAAACAGGTATCACCCGTGAGAAATAATTATTACTGCCCCAGTTCATCATATACTTTGTAAAAGCACGAATCTCGAAAAAGCCAGAGAGCAACAAAGGAGGAAGGGGGAACTCACCTGATGCTCTCCCGGCCGACAATCGGTATTGTCTTGAATCAACGATATTCCCTTCTGGTGATAATAGTTCTACATATAGCACTTTGCTGTTGCTTATTTGAAGACCGTCATTTGTCACATAGGCCGAGAACCAGATAGTCTCACCAAGAAAGTAGGAGTCATTGTCCAGATGCAGGTATACGTTTTCGCGCGCTTCTATGGATGAGGTTATGAATAACAAAACCAGAAACAGATAAGAATGGCACAAGGAAATCATCTTCAGATAATTCATCCTCTTATTCATATATTATAATCATTTTACTTGAGTTATTTTCTTTTGCAAAGATACGAATATATCCAATACGTTGTATCAAAAAGGGCTCTTTTCTGGCAACAAGTGCCTTCTGTTGGGAAAGAAGTGGATCTTATTATACAATACTTGGCTCTTATTTGGCATTTGAGTTCATGCGTATAGTTGTCATATCCATTTTTTATGTGTCCCTCCTGCCCCTTCTGAACCTTAATGGAAATTGCCTTTTTTCCCGTTAGGGGTCAGAAGGGGCGGGAGGGACATTTATTTTTGATGATTCCCTTATATCGCGCGCGTGAGCCATATCAGGAATAAGTATACACAGTAGGATCCTATTGTGTACTCATATTAATGACTATTTACAAGGTTTGACTTTACATTTATAATGCATTGGATCCTCAGGATGGCCCCCTATCAACCTATCCACCATCTTGTATTCAATGATTTTAAACTCAATAACATCACCTACTTGAAGAACAGAATTTGTTAGGTCTTTGCCTGTGAATAGAATCTCATCACCTCTAATCGGTCGGTCACTAACAATCTTTGGGTCTTCCGTGATGACAACTTGCACATTTTCTGTTTCAGGACCAATAAACTTAACTATTCCAGTATAGCAGTAATCACTAAAAGCATCTTGGGACTCTTCATCCTTGCTACATCCACTAAAGCAGAAAGCCGCATATAAAACACTGAAGATTAAAATAAACTTTCTCATATTGTTTTTTATTTACAGGGTTTGACTTTGCATGAGTAAAGGAACGGACAATTAACAATTTTTATCTCATTGTGTACACAGTAGGGTCGGTTCCTACTGTGTACACGAAAGCGTTGAGGTATAGACAATCTCGAAGGCGACTTCCTGAGTTTCAAACAACATGTCTGGGTATAGCGGAGCAGGCCCTTTGCAGGTAATGATTTTAAATGAGTATGTGGTGCCTTCTTCCAATGGCCCAATCTCATAGCCCAGATCGAAAGGACATTCACAAGTGGTCATAAGTTCATTAACTGTCATATCATACTCTGATACGGTAATGGAATTACCATCAACCGCCACTTTTGCCTCAAACTTATTAGATGCACAGTTAAACAATGCATTGATATGTTTCACATACAGCATATTGCCCTTTGTGGCTTCCAGCTCAAAATACGAGCCATCAGATCCGGATGCTCTGGTTCCTGGTTTACATCCCGTATTTGAAAAGTTCTTCAGCTCAATCTCCTTTTGCTGATATACAGAATTGTCCATCTCGCCTGTGCAGCTGGCAATAACCATCAGGCCGCACATAATCCATATAAGTCCATTCTTTTTCATGTCTGTTTCCTTTTAAACATTTCACATTTGCGTCCACACTCAATGTACATAGTAGAGTCGGTTTCTACTGTGTAGGGGCTCTACTGTATGTTATAAACCTAACTTATATTTCTTTGCAATCCAATCTGTCAAAGGATCAACGACCACTCCAAAGACCAAACTAAAAATCACGATTTCCTTCATATCAATCTTATCACCAAGTACAAGGCTTAATAAAAGAAAGAAAACGAAACTAAATATAACATTAAGTAATGCTTTCTTCAGATAATTCATCATCTTATTCATAATCTATAATATCCTTCGTTTCCTATCACGATTATCTGTCCGGTATGCGCATCAATATCAGCCCTGATACGTGTCGTTACCATACCGAAATCCCAATGTCTATACTGATAATAAGGACCAAGCACAATATATACCAATCGATGTTCCCGCCTGAGCAGTTTTGCATAACTATCGTCCTTTTCCGTCTTTATATTGTATTCTCTAACGTGTAAATGGCACTCCCAAGAAGGATCTATAGGTTCTTTCTGATAAGCAGAGAATATCTTTAATGCCTGCTGAGGAGTCAAGGTGGGTACAACGTCAAGAGGGTCGAAAGTGATGATCTGTCCACTACAGTGGGCTATCCTGTCGCCCTTTGGAGAGGTGCTGAACAGGCAAAAATACTGGCCATCAAACACACGTACTCCTTTGTAATATTCCAAGTAGAGCTCGCCTCTCCTTGGGTTTCCTGCCGCGTCAGGAGTGTAGTGTTCGACAGTATCTAACCGTAGTTCATAGTTATCATCTATCGTGTATAGAAGACCGTTCAGTTCGTCAATAGAAGAAGGAGCGGCGTATAGTTTCTCAAGCGATTCGGGTATACCATTTGGTGTATCCCAAAAAGTGCATCCGTGAAATCGTCCTTCACAATCGACAAGAACTTGCCAATTCCATTTACCAACGGTTTCCCAATACATGTTCCTGTCGTACCAATTAACAATATCAGACGAATAGAGGGGTGTAAGCAACTCTCCGATTTTTCCTTTTTCAATGATTTCGTCGAAATTAGGATCATCGTCACCGCTGCAACCGCTCATACCGACCGCTAGCATCAGCATGATAAACGTCCATAATATACTACTCTTCTTCATACGCCAAATAATTAGTTCTCTTTATTTATACAACCCCGAACGTGCAGAAATCTTGCACGGGAGGGTACAACTATTAACAATTTTTATCTCATTGGGAGTCCTCCATGTTTTTCCGGAGGCGGTGCTTGAGGGAGCGGAGACTGGAGCCGTTGAGCGACATGATCCTGCAGATCTCGTCATTCGACTTTCCCATATCAACGAGTATCAGATAGAGCATGCTGCGCGTGGTGGGACGCCCGTATTTCTTCAGGATCTCCTTCATCGCATCGGGGTGGCTCGCCTCGAAGAAACCGGCAATGGCCTCATAGTCCGAGTTGGTCCATGTCTGTACCCTCTCACTCTTCAACAACTGATCGTATAACAACATCCCCCTCCGAATAATCTGCGTTTCCTTTCCCAACAGGCGTTTCGCCTCCTCTTCCAGTTCAGCCTTCTCTGTCTCCAGACGCTGGATCTCCTGTCTGTTTTCGTCGTTTTCCGACTGCAGGGCGGCTAACTGCGTTTCCGTCTTCGTTGCCCGGAGTTCAAGGTCGAGCATCTTTCTGATATAGTCCTTCGTCAGCAGCTCGTTTTCCAACCTCTGGAGTCTGGCCTTGTGCTTGCGCCAGAGGATGTAGCCAATCAGACACAATGCCAGGAAAGCGATGATACCCAACGCCCTCTGCCAACGGATCAGCCGTTCGTGGGCTGCATTCATCTCCACCTCGTGATCGAAATTCAGCTGGAGGTTTCTGATGGTATCGTTTTTCAAATTATCGATGATGCTGTCCTTGATGGCAATGATCTCATTTACGCGCTTGAAGACCTCATCCGTCTTGCCGTGTTCCAAATCGTATTCAAGCAGATTGTGGATAGTAACGTCCTTGGGGATTTTGCCTTCGAGAGCGAGGATTCGTTTCCATAAAAGATAAGCCTCATCTTTTTTCCCCTCATTACAATAGATATCAGCCAGATGTGATAACGCTGATGGTGTCACCTTCAATTCCAGGGATTTCTTTATATATTGTTTCGCTTTTTCAGGATCGGAATGCTTATATAGATAAGCAATGCTTATCAGAGTATTTGGCATTTCATCCTTAGGTACATATTTAAGATACGGCTCCATTTTCTCAAGATAATATAAGCAACTGTCTTTTTGGCCAAGCTGGTTATAGGCTATTATTACTGTATAAAGAGCGCCGTAAGTCCATTTAGGATTATTAATCAGTGATGCCAACTTCATCATCTTTTTGGCATATTCTAATGAAAGATGGTAATTACCAGACATCTCGTTAACAACGGACAAGCATTCAACAGCTTTGAATTGAAGGCGAGGATTGGAAGTCTGGTAGGCCAATTCCTCTGCCCGTTTGTAATCAATGACGGATTCATTCATTTTTCCGCTAGTGATTTCTCCATATGCCTTGTAATAGTAGGCATCGGCCAGCTTTTCCTTGTTGTCAGTAGAAGTATAATAAGGTATGACGATGCTGTCGAGCACGTTCGAGCTGTCGCGATGGGATGTGAGATAACCCACCTGTTTCCGCGCCAGATAGTAATGGGCTCTGGTTTCCATATCGTTCAGGAGTGTTGTGTCGATGCCTGTCAATACAGTATAGGCTGAATCGTACAGCTCCTGCACGACCAGCGAGTCTATCGCGACCAGCTTTTCCTCTGCCGTCCTGTTGTTGCAAGCGATGGCAAACACAACCAGCGGCAGTATGTATATCAGTCTCTTCATGGCGATAATTCGTCTATCACAGCGCAAAGATACGGCTTTTTCCAATACGTTGTATCAAAAAGGGCGTTTCATTTTTGGCCTGTTTTTTCGATTTTCCTTACAAACTATAAAGCCAACCGCTTAATATTCAGACGATTGGCTTTAATTCTGCTCTTTTGAAAAATGAAACGCTCCCCAAAAAATAGTCGTGGGGACAGGTATATGAGTCATATTACACAGTGAGTTCATTCCACAGCGATCAGCTCACGGCCGATTTTGTGGATCCCTTCAATAATACGCCTGCGTTGTTCGGGACGGGCCTATCGCCTGAAGACAGGAAAGAGGGATGCTCATGGTTGAGCATCCCTCTTATTGGATCTGACATACCTGTCCCTTATATATGTTTTAATTCTTTAATTTGCGCTCTTTTAAACATAACTTATTGATTTTCTGCGGCAAAGATACGCAAAATTCTCAAATCTTCCAAACAAAATTCTCAAAAGTTGCTAACAAAATTCTCAAATCCTATACTAATTCACGGTTGGCTTTCGCCCTCGATGTATTGCGACATGAGGAGGTGCTCGCCATCCCAGACAATGTAGGAGAACTGCGTGATCCAGTCGCCAAGCACGAGCATACGCGCCTTTTTCGTCAGCTGGAGGTCGATCTCGATGTGGCGGTGACCATAGATGAAATAGTCGACGTTGGAGTGGTACTGGATATACTTCTTGGTGAAGAGGATGAGGTATTCGCGGCTCTCACCCATGTAGGGGAGCTCTTCGCCATCGGGACGCTTCAGACGACTCTGCTTGGCCCAGTTCAGGCCGAACCACATGCCCCAGCGGGGATGGAGGGCAGAGAAGGCCCACTGACAGGCGCGGTTGTGGAAGATGCTCTTGAGCAGCTTGAAACTCTTGGTGGGATCGCCCAGACCATCGCCATGCGCCAGGAAGAAGATCTTGCCATAGAGTTCGGTGGTCTCAGGCTTCTTATGAAGGATGACACCACACTCCTTTTCGAGATACTCGTAGGCCCAGATGTCGTGGTTGCCCGTAAAGTAATGCACCTCGACACCCATGTCGGTGAGTTCGGAGATCTTGCCCAGGAAACGGGTGAAGCCCTTGGGCACTACATATTTGTATTCGTACCAGAAGTCGAACATGTCGCCTAAGAGATAGACGGCAGCGGCCTTCTCCTTAATAGAATCGAGGAAACGCACCAACCGGCGCTCCTGCATGCGCTGATGCGGAACGGCGAGGGAACCCAGGTGGGCGTCGCTTAAGAAATATATCGGTTTCATGATGATTGAACATTGAAGATTGAACATTGAACATTAGTCGAAGCCGAGTTCCACTCGGGCTTCTTCCGACATCATCGACTGGTCCCAGGCGGGTTCGAAGACGAGGTTGACAGTGGCACCCTTGACGCCCTCGACACTCTCCACCTTGGTACGGACATCCTCCAGGATGTAATCGGCAGCAGGACAGTTGGGCGCCGTGAAGGTCATGTCCATCTCAACGGTATAGTCGTCCTGCACATCGATCTTGTAGATCATCCCAAGGTTGTAGATATCCACGGGAATCTCTGGGTCGTAGACGGTCTTCAACACATCGACGATCCGCTCTTCAATCTGGGTTCTTTCTTCTTGTGTCATATTTATTTGTTTTTATTGTTTATTCCAATTCACCTCCAGGCGATGGAGCATGGTGGTGCTCTCGCCACAGGAGCCTGTATGCTGGATGGCAATTCCGCCAAAAATGTTCGGTTTCATCGGTGCAGAGAGATCGACAACATGGGGCAGCGAACTGTCCTCAGGCTTGGGTGTCGTCGTCTCAACGTGGGCTATCAGGCGTCCCTTTTCTGCCTTCAGCGAGATAGTACAGCCTGTGCGGTAACAGGTGGCAGAAACCGGTTCGGTGAGGGCCTTGACCTGTCCATGGTCGTACTCCACGAGGTAGAAATCAACGGCCTTGGCATGCTTAACGGTACGGATGATGCGGAGGCCATAGCCCGTGAGGGTCTTGGTATCAAACTTCAGGCAGACGTCCATATACTGACCTGTGGCCGAGCCGAAGCCCTGACCTGCGGTCTTGGTAGGGTCGACATTCAGGATCAGCGACATATCGCCATATTGGCCTTCAGCAGGTGTATACATCAATCGTGCACCTCGCTGAGCCTGTAGCAGGCCTTTACCCACAGCCCCATTGAAGCCCTCGCCATATTCCCACATGGGTTTGCTGGGGTCGAATGTCCAAGGGTACTCAGCGGTATCAGCGGGTTTGAAGCCATCAGCCTGCCAAGAGTCAGGCAATAGTCCGTGAGTGGTACCGCAGTAGATGTCGCTGAAGTCAGTTTCGAGCCTATCTGCCTCTTTCACCTCCTTCTTTTTTATAAGGCTGCTGGCCACTTCCGTCATGTCTCCCAAAGGACTGCGCTGATGAGCAGGGCGTATGGTAGCCATCAGTCTGTGGCCAACATCACCTGGGCGAAGTTTATATTGTCGTTGGGGGCCATTATTACTTTGGGCCAGAATGACCTCCTTATGGCAGTCATCCGTATCCAGCCGACTCCAAATAATGTGGGACTCATCGCGCCGTCCTTGAAGATCAAGGGTATAATCCAGACAGGCAACACCATCTTTAATCTTGATGACTGGCTCTTTCAGGAAAGAGGGCGGTGGTAGTTGCGAGGGCTTGATGGTCATCTGGCATACAGCCACGCCACCAACAACGCTATCACCCACAGCACAGGCTGTAACAGGGAAACTGACAGGCTCATCTATTTCCTCACAGGCGATGTTAACGGTTACGGAGTCGCCTTCTATCTGATTCAGACAAGCCAGCTGATTGTATGGCGGATCAATCCGCCACACTATTCTTTTGCCAAAGCCATCAGCACGAAGCGTCACAGGCTTTCCACCTACCTGCATCTCTGCCTCATGCTGACTCAACCAAAGGTAGGGCGGCTGATCTGAACGCATGGGGAGAGCGTCCATGACTATTGTGTTCTGAGGCTGGCGACTGCCAATAAGATAAGGCTTGCCGTTGAGCGTAAAGTTCTTATGATAGCAGCGCAACCAGGGTTGGGGATAAGCCGTCCAACCGATATAGATGCTATCCGATGGCGCATGATAGCGACAATCAATCAGCGTCACAGGACCGCCCTGTTTGCAGAAATACATCTCACGCTTGACACCCTTGACATAGAAGTCGCAGTCGATAAACAGAGGACCTCGTCCGAACGTACTCCAGAAAGGTTTCTGGCCATAGAGGTCGAAAGTGCAATGTTTGTAAAAGGCCGAGCCGTTCAGGGCATCGTCTGTACATTCGAAATGGCAGTCCTCATAATAGGAATTCTGGGCGCCATTCAGCGGATTGAGGTTCAGACGGCTGATGAAACGCACGTTCTTTGCCACCAGCTGTTGGCCATGCACATAGCCTACATGTGCCTGGGTAATGGCATCGCTACGTTTCTTGCGGGAGAGGGACGGATTCCAGGGATAGTCGAGATCAACATTGCAGTAATTGCCCATCGTGAGGTTTTCGACGGTGAGGGAATCGCACCAGAAATCGAACATGGTGAAGTTGCCCACCGCCCCCTGCATCTGACCTCGCTGCGAAGCCAGAATAGTCTGACGGGCATCGTCAGAAAGTCCGATGAAATGGAGTTTTTTTGCCCGGATCACGATGCCGAACGGCTCACGTCCATTCTGTCCTGTGACCACCTCGGGATGGTCAGGATCATCGACCCAATACACGTTGGGAGCAATGTAGAGCGTGCAGCTGTCGCCAAAATGGGCTGCTGCCTCGCGGAAACCGGAATAAGCGTAAGGATGATTTTCAGACTTGTCTAGCCTGGCATCGAGATAGAGATGGTGCGCATCGAGCTTTTCAGCAATATCGGCCGGCACAGACGTAGACACCTGTGCAGAGGCACTGAACCCCATCAGTGCGAACAGATAGCCGAACGCTGCTCTCATTATTTCTCCTTGTAGATGACCTTGTTGGCACCGCTGGTAATCTTCAAAGCTTCAGGATGATCCTTGAGGAATGAGTCGATATGGCGCACGCGCTTCTCGGCCAGGATCTCGTCGACCGCAATCAGGATGCCCGTCTCCTCAACATCGCCAAAACCGTAATTGATGGCGGTACCAAAAAGTTTCATGGTGGGCGACAGACTCATATAGGCATTCACCAACGGGGGAATGTTATAGCCCAGCCGACGGATCTCGCGGTTCAGGATGCGGTAGTCGTCCTTGAAGTCTTTCTCCGAGAAAATCTTCTCCAACTCGCTGGGGTCGGTCTCAATTTTCAGCGGTTTCATCGGGATAATCAGGTGTTCCTTGTCGTCGAAATGCTTCTTGAGGAAATAGAGAATCATGTCGCGTCCCTTGCGGATATATGAGGGATACATGGTCATCTTGCCGAAGAAATACTTGACATTGGGCTTGATAACGGTCAGCGCACCAAGACCATCCCAGAGATTATCCAAGGCAAAAAGACTCTTCGCGCCCATACGCGATGATTGATAAGGTAGGGAAACAAACGAACGACCCAGTTCAATCGTATAGGGCATATACTCCTTGAGGAACTTGTCGGAGAAATGGAACATGTGGCTGGTGGCCAGAACAGGCTGGCCATTCTCGTCGATATCCCACGATGTGCCTTCGAGATAGCGGTAGCCACCGATGATCTCCTCTGCCTCGGGATTCCAGACAATCAGCTGTTTATAGCAGTTCTCACAGATATCGAACTCATCGATGTCCATCGCCTTGCCTGTTCCTCCCCCCGCCTCGCGGAAAGCAATCTCGCGCAGACGACCGATCTCCTTCATGACATTGGGTGCATTGTGAGCCGTTACGACATAGATCTCGTTATGACTCTTGTTGGTCATGCGAAGCTGGTGTTCTGTAGTCAGTTCACTCTTCAGAATTTCCTTGGCAATGGGTTGGATAATCTCTTGTTCCATTATGATTGGGGTTTTTAGGGTTCTGGTGATAACTAGAGGGTATATATCTGGTCCTTGACGAACTGTGCCCAATCCACAGGCTTACGGCTCTTGTCGAAGGTCTGCCAGGGAATGGGTTTGCCGATGGCAATGCGAAAGGTCTTGTGAACGTTCTTGTACATCTCGTCGACCAGGAACAGCATTGCCAGATTGAACGGCAGGCACTTGTCGGAGAAGTTGGCCAGACGATAGAAGAAATTGGAGTTCTGACCTCCGAAGTGGATGGGAACGACATCACGCTGATACTGCACGCTCTTGGAGATGAAGGTCTTTGACCAGGGAATATCGCGGATCTCACCGTTCTTCTTGCGCGAGCAGAGACCTGCAGGGAACATCAGCATGTGGTTGTCGCTCTGGAAGCCCGCCTCCACCATCGCGGGGAAATTACGGCTCTGATGGCCTGTCTTGTTAATGGGAATACAGACCGGTGCCAGACCCGGAAGGTTCATCAGCAGATCGTTGACCAGATAGCGGAAGCGCCCGTCGTAATGCCGGCCGATGATGGCACCCAGTGCCACACCGTCCTCACCACCAAGAGGGTGGTTGCTCACGAAGGTATAGAGACGGCCGTCGTGAGGATCGGGCAGATTCTCCTTTCCCTCGATCTCCAGGGTCATGTCGAGATAACGCACGCATTCCTCCAGCCATTCAACGCCCACCTTGTCGCGACTCTCCCACAGGAAAGCGTTCACCTGGTCTTCGTGCGCCACGCGCTTGAGCCAATTCACAAGGAATGCAGGCACGAACTTTGCCTTTGCGCCCAGCTTACCTTTCAGGATTTTATCAATGTCGATCGTTTTCTCCATTTCGGTCGTTTTCTCTCGTTTCCTCTAACAAGGTGCAAAAATAGCACAAATCTTTCAAAAATGAGCAAAAAACGGGAAAAAACTTTCTTTTAAAATGCATTTAACTCTATTTTGCTATTTCCGAGCTATCGAATTTAATAAAAGAAAGTTAAATTTGAAAAAAAGTGGGGAGTTTTGGAGGAAAGTGGGGGAAAAATATATAATTTTGTACCCACAACTCTATTAATAAGATGAACGTATGCGTTTCTTAGGTAACATAGAAGCCAAGACGGACGTGAAAGGAAGAGTCTTCCTACCCTCTGTTTTCCGCAAGGTGCTCCAGGCATCGGGCGAGGAAACACTGGTTTTGCGGAAAGACATCTACCAGAAATGTCTGGTGCTCTATCCTGAGAGCGTATGGAACGAAAAGGTGGACATGCTGAAGGCGCAGCTCAAACCATGGAAACCCTCGCATCAGCAGATGCTCCGCCAGTTCATCTCGGAAGCGGAAGCCATCTCGCTCGACGGCAATGGTCGCTTCCTCATCTCTAAACGACTGCAGAAAGCAGCAGAGATAGACCAGGACGTTCAGTTCATAGGCATGGACAACACAATAGAAATCTGGTCGCCACAGCATCTGAAACAGATCCTCAAGAGTGACGAGGACTTCGGAAAGGAATTTGAAGACATCATGAATACCGACGACGCCGTATGTTAAATTCTTCGACGACATATCACATTCCAGTACTCCTCAGGGAGAGCGTCGACGGGCTTGAAATCAAGCCCGACGGTGTTTATATAGATGTGACCTTCGGAGGTGGCGGACATAGCAGGGAGATCCTCAGCCGCTTAGGCAAGAAAGGACATCTCTATAGCTTTGATCAGGATGCCGATGCAGAAAAAAACATCGTCGATGATGACAGGTTTACCTTCGTGAGGAGCAATTTCAGATATATCAAGAATTGGATGCGTTACTACGATGTGGAGAAGATCGACGGGCTGCTGGCCGACCTCGGGGTCTCGAGTCATCATCTGGACGATGAGAGCCGCGGATTCTCCTTCCGCTTTGATGCCCCGCTCGACATGCGGATGAACAAACAGGCAGGCAAGACCGCTGTAGACATCGTGAACGACTACGACGAGGAGCAGTTGGCAGACATCTTCTATCTCTATGGGGAACTGAAAAATGCGAGGAAGCTCGCTGCTGCCATCGTCAAGGCGAGACAGGCACAACGCATCGCCACCACAGGCGACCTGTTGCAGGTGACGGAAAGGCTGTTCCCCCGAGAGCGTGAGAAGAAAGAGATGGCGAAGCTGTTTCAGGCCATGCGCATCGAGGTGAACCACGAGATGGAAGCCCTCAAGGAAATGTTGAACGGCAGCAAGGACCTGCTTCGCGAGGGTGGACGGCTGAGTGTCATCACTTATCATTCACTGGAGGACCGTCTGGTGAAGAACATGATGAAGGCCGGTAATACGGAGGGGAAGGTCCAGCAGGATTTCTTCGGACGTACGGAAGCGCCCTTCAAGCCCGTGGGCAAGGTGATTATACCCGACGATGAAGAGCAGGAGCGGAACCCGAGGAGCAGAAGCGCAAAACTGAGAATTGCAGAAAGATGTAAGATGTAAGAAGGAAGAAGTAAGATGGCAAAGAAAGACGATATAGAGCTGGAGATTGAGGACGTGGTGGAAGAAGAGAAGGCCACGCCCATGGAAGAGGTGGAGAGTATCAAGGAGCAGACGAAGAAGACGCTCCAGAAGATCAAGGAGAACGCCAAGGAAGAAGACCCCAAGTTCTCTTCGGCCACAACCCTGCGCACTATCCTCGGTGGCGATTTCCTGACCGCGCAGATGGTTCGCCATCATATCGGTATCATCGTGCTGATCGTGGTGTTCTCCATCGTCTACGTCGCCTTCAGATACCAGTGTCAGCAGGACATGATCGCCATCGACAAGATGGAAAAGGAACTGCTGGATGCCAAGTACAAGGCACTTTCGAGCAACAGCACCCTGACGGAGAAATGTCGTGAGAGTCATGTGCTCGATGCCCTCAAGAACAATAAGGACAGTGTGCTGCACATCTCAGACCAGCCACCATATATAATTAATGTAGAAGAATGAGTAGGTTTAACAATAAAGAGGTCATGCCCCGCTACTTCGCCATCGCAGTAGTGTTCACGTTTATCGGGTTTGCCGTTGTGGGCAAGGCCATGTATATCATGACCGCCAAGAAAGACTATTGGACACAGGTGGCCTCTCGCTTGAAGCGCGACTCTGTCAGCGTGAAACCTACACGTGGCAATATCCTCAGTTGCGATGGTCAGCTAATGGCAGGCAGTATACCTGAATATAAGGTCTTCATGGACTTCCAGGCTGGTATCACTGATTCAACAGGCACCCACAAACGCGACTCCATCTGGGCAGAGAAGATAGACACTATCTGCTATGAACTGAACCAGATATTCCCGTCGAAGACTGCTGCAGAATTCAAGCAACATCTGTTGGAAGGCAAGCATAAGGTGATGAAGAACGGTTCGGTAGGCGCGCGCCACTGGCCTATCTGGAAACGACGCGTAGACTACAACACGTTCTGCGAGATCCGTAAGCTGCCTATTTTCAAGGAGCCTATCTATAAAGGCGGTTTCCACTGGGAGGAGTATAATGCCCGTCGTAAGCCATTCACAACGCTGGCAGGACGTACCATCGGAGACCTTTTTGGCGAGATAGACAGTGCCAAAAACGGACTGGAGCTGGCATTCGACAAGGAACTGCGTGGCACCAACGGACTGATGCATCGTCGTAAGGTGCTCAGCAAATACCTCGACATCCCCGTTCTTGCGCCCGTTGATGGTGCAGACATCGTGACGACCATCGATGTGAGTATGCAGGACCTGGCAGAGCGCGCCCTCGTCGACGAGCTGAAACTCATTAATGGCGAAATGGGCGTAGCCATCCTGATGGAAGTGAAGACGGGTGATGTGAAGGCCATCGTAAACATGCAACGAGCCGGAGACGGGGAATATTACGAGATGGTAAACAATGCTATCAGTCATCGTTGTGAGCCTGGTTCTGTGTTCAAGACGGCATCGTTCCTCGTGGCCCTCGACGACGGACTTATTGACACCACTATGACCATCAACACCGGCTGTGGTGTGATGGAAATGCACGGCAGGGCGATGAAAGACCATAACTGGCGTCGTGGCGGCTATGGCACCATCAGTGTGCCACGCGCCCTCGAAGTGAGCTCGAACATCGGTGTGAGCTGGATTATCGACAAATACTACGGTTCGAATCCCACGAAATATGTACAGGGGCTCTATCGTGTTGGCATCCATGAGGATCTGAAGCTGCCGTTGGTAGGCTATCACCCACCCTATATCCGTATGCCAGACACAAAGACCACCGACCGCGCCAAATACTGGAGTAAGACTACGCTCCCCTGGATGAGTATCGGCTATGAGACGCAGATTGCACCGATCAATACCGTTGCCTTCTATAATGCCATTGCCAACGACGGAAAGATGATGCAGCCCCGTTTCGTGAAACAACTGGTGAAGGACGGACAAGTAATCAAGGAGTTTGAGCCTGTGGTGTTGAAGGAGCAGATAGCCAAGCCATCAACCATCAAGACAATGCAGACCATTCTGGAACACGTCGTCAGTCAGGGACTCGGAAGAAAGGCTGGCTCCAAGTCGTTCAAGGTGGCTGGTAAGACAGGTACAGCACAGATAGCCGATGAACATGGTAGCTATCACTCTGGCACCACACGTTACTGGCTGTCGTTTGCCGGTTTCTTCCCTGCTGATAATCCCCGCTACACCTGTATCGTCTGTATCAAGAAATCAGGATTGCCAGCCTCGGGTGGTGGTATGTCGGGTGTGGTGTTCCATCATATTGCAGAAGGTGTGATGGCGCAGAATCTGAAGTTGAGCGTGGCTGATGCCCGTGACTCTTCCTCCGTCTTCAAGCCTGCCGTCAAGCAGGGTAACAATACAGCTGCCGACTATGTGCTGACGGGTCTCAACATCAAGGAGAGACCTCAGCTTCAACAAGAGAAGACGTCAGACCATACCATCCCCAATTTGACGGGCATGGGTGCCAGAGACGCTGTCTATGCATTGGAGAAGCGTGGTGTGAAGGCCATCATCAGAGGCCGCGGAAAGGTGAAGTCACAGAGTCTCTATGCGGGAACGGATGTGAAACAAGGCATGAAATGTGAAATCTACCTGGAATAGTGAATAGTGTAATCGCGTAAGCGCTTTTACAAAGCGAAGCGACTAAAAGAATAATGAATAGTGAATAGTGTTATGAAACTGATTGAACTGCTCAAAAATGTAGAAGTCCTCAACACCTTTGGCAATACAGAGGTGGAGATTACGGGTGTTAACATCGACTCCCGTCGTATTGAGGCTGGACATCTCTTCGTGGCCATCCCAGGCACGCAGACTGATGGTCACAAGTTTATCCCCAAGGCCATCGAACTGGGAGCAGCAGCTATTCTCTGCGAGAAGATGCCAGAAGAACAGGTTGATGGCGTGACATACGTCGTTGTGGAGTCTACGGAGAGCGTCGTTGGCATCGTTGCCACACACTTCTTCGGCGATCCTTCCAGGAAATTGAAGTTGGTGGGTGTCACTGGTACCAACGGTAAGACCACAATCGCCACCTTATTATATAATATGTTCCGCAAGTTCGGACATAAGTGCGGTCTGCTGTCCACCGTCTGCAACTATATCGAAGGCGAGCCTATTCCAGCAGATCATACCACCCCCGACCCCATAGAACTGAACCATTTGCTGGCGCAGATGGTGGATGCCGGTTGTGAATACGCCTTCATGGAGTGTTCGAGCCACGCCATCGCCCAAAAGCGTATCGGAGGATTGAAGTTCGCTGGCGCACTCTTCACGAACCTGACGCGCGACCATCTGGACTACCACAAGACCGTAGAGAACTACCGCGATGCAAAGAAAGCCTTCTTTGACGGTCTTGACAAAGACGCTTTTGCCATCACCAATGCAGACGATAAGAACGGACAGTATATGGTGCAGAACACCAAAGCCGAGGTGAAGACCTATTCCATCCGGAGCATGGCCGATTTCAAGGCAAAGATCATCGAATGCCACTTCGAGGGCATGTATCTTGACATCAACGGCAAAGAGGTGGGCGTGCAGTTCATTGGAAAGTTCAATGTCAGCAATCTGCTGGCAGTCTATGGCGCAGCTGTTATGTTGGGCAAGAAACCAGAGGATATCCTCGTTATCCTCAGCACCCTGAAGAGTGTCAGCGGGCGCCTGGAACCTATCCGTTCACCAGAGGGCTATACAGCCGTCGTTGACTATGCCCATACGCCAGATGCTTTGGAGAATGTACTGAATACCATCAATGAGGTGCTCAACGGCAAGGGCAAGGTGATTACTGTCTGTGGCGCTGGTGGCAACCGCGATAAAGGCAAGCGTCCGATCATGGCACAGACAGCCGCCAAGCTCAGCGACAAGGTGATTATCACGAGCGACAATCCCCGTTTCGAGGAACCGCAGGACATCATCAACGATATGTTGGCAGGTCTCGACAACAAGCAGATGAGAAAGGTAGTAAGCATCGTCGACCGAAAAGAAGCCATCCGCACCGCCTGTATGATGGCAGAGAAGGGCGATGTGATTCTCATTGCAGGCAAAGGCCATGAGGACTATCAGGAGATCAAAGGCGTGAAGCATCATTTCGATGATCGCGAGGTGGTGAGAGAGATTTTTACGAATGAATAGTGAAGAGTTAATAGTGAAGAGTTATGCTATACTATATTTTCAGATTCTTAGAGCAATATGATATTCCAGGAGCGCACCTGTGGAGCTATATCTCTTTCCGCGCCCTGCTGACACTCATCTTCGCCTTGCTGATCTCAGCATGGTTTGGTGAGAAGTTCATCAAATGGATGAAGCGCAGGAAGATCTTCGAGACAGAGCGAGATCCGAGTATCGATCCCTTCGGCGTAGAGAAGAAAGGTGTGCCAACGATGGGTGGTATCATCATCATCGTCAGCATCCTCATCCCCGTCATCCTGCTGTGTCGTATCCGTAATATCTACATCATCCTGATGATTGTCACCACGCTCTGGCTGGGTTTCCTGGGATTCATGGATGATTATATCAAGATCTTCAAGCGCAACAAGGAGGGACTGAAAGGCAAATACAAGATAGTAGGTCAGGTCAGTATCGGCTTCATCGTAGGACTGACGCTCTGGCTCAGTCCTGATGCCGTGGTACGCGAGAATGTACAAGTGCAGCAGCATAATCAGGAGATTGTGGTGAAGCACAAGAAAGAGGCGGTGAAATCGTTGCAAACCACCATTCCTTTCGTGAAGAACCACAACCTGAATTACTCCGAGGTGCTGGGGTTCTTAGGGAAATACAAGGTGGCTGCTGGTTGGGTGATCTTCGTACTGATGACCATCCTCGTGGTAACTGCCGTCAGTAATGGTGCCAATCTGAACGATGGCATGGATGGCATGTGTGCAGGCAATTCCGCCATCATCGGTGTCGCCCTAGGGGTATTGGCGTATGTATCGGCACATATCGGCTTTGCATCATATTTCGACATCATGTATATCCCACAAACAGAAGAGTTGGTGGTGTTCCTATGTGCCTTTGTGGGTGCGATGGTCGGTTTCCTGTGGTACAACGCCTTCCCCGCTCAGGTATTTATGGGCGATACGGGTTCCTTGACCATCGGTGGTATCATCGGTGTGTGTGCTGTCATTATCCATAAAGAACTGCTGCTGCCCATCCTCTGTGGCATCTTCTTCATCGAGAGCCTCAGTGTGATTATCCAGACGCAATGGTTCAAGTATCAGAAACGTAAGGGCAAGCGTGTACGTGTGTTCAGGGCCACGCCTATCCATGATAACTTCCGTAAACTTGACTCACAGCTCGATGCCACGAGTACCTATATCCTGAAGGGATGGCCACACCGTCCGTTCCATGAGTCGAAGATTACCATCCGTTTCTGGATTACCACAATCATTCTGGCAGCATTGACGATTATTACGCTGAAGATGAGATAGAGAGAAGTGAATAGTGAATAGTGAAAAGTGAATAGTGAGAAATGAAGAAATGAAGAGAATAGTAATATTAGGAGCAGGAGAGAGCGGCGCTGGTGCCGCCGTCCTGGCAAAGAAAGAGGGATTCGACGTATTTGTATCAGACATGTCGAAGATTGCCGACAAGTATAAGAAGATGCTCGACGACCGCCATATCGAATGGGAGGAAGGTCAGCACACAGAGTCGAAGATACTCAATGCCGATGAGATCATCAAGAGCCCAGGCATTCCTGACACGGCCCCGATGATTGTGAAGATCAAGGAAAAAGGCATTCATATCATCAGTGAGATCGAGTTTGCTGGTCGCTACACCGATTCGAAGATGATCTGCATCACGGGATCTAACGGCAAGACCACGACAACCTCGCTCATCTACCATATCTTCAAGCAGGCAGGCTATGATGCAGGACTGGCAGGTAACATCGGTAATTCCCTCGCCCTGCAAGTGGCAGAAGATCCGCACGAGTATTACATCATCGAACTCAGCAGTTTCCAACTGGATAACATGTATGATTTCCGTGCCAATATCGCCATTCTGCTGAACATCACACCTGACCATCTGGACCGCTATGACTTCAAGATGCAGAACTACGTGGATTCGAAGATGCGTATCATCCAGAACCAGACAAACAAGGATGCCTTCATCTATTGGGCTGACGACCCCATCATCAAACGAGAGTTGGAGAAATACGACATCAAGGCTGTCCAGTATCCTTTCGCAGAACTGAAGGAGAAGGGTGTGATCGGCTATATCGAGAAAGGCCAGTATAAGATTGAGAAGCCTGAGCCGTTCAACATGGAGCAGGAGAGCCTCAGTCTGACGGGCAAGCATAATATTTACAATTCTCTGGCAGCAGGCATCGCCACAGACATTGCAGGTATCAAGAAAGAAGAGATCCGCAAGAGCCTGAGCGACTTCCCCGGTGTAGAGCACCGTCTGGAGAAGGTCTGCGTGGTACGTGGCGTACAGTATGTCAACGACTCGAAGGCCACGAATGTCGATGCCTGCTGGTATGCGCTGGAGTCGATGAAGACCAAGGTGATCCTCATCATCGGCGGAAAGGACAAGGGCAACGACTACGAGCCCATCAAGCCGCTGGTGAAAGAGAAATGCTCTGGCATTGTCTACCTGGGTGCCGACAACCAGAAATTGCACGATAATTTCGACAACATGGGTATTCCCGTTCGCGACACCCACTCGATGAAGGATTGTATGGAGGCTTGCTACGAGATGGCCCAGCCTGGCGAGACCGTATTATTGAGTCCCTGCTGCGCCTCGTTCGATCTTTTCAAGAATATGGAGGATCGCGGAGAGCAGTTTAAAGAATTAGCAAGGAATCTCTAGCCAGGCTAGATAGGCTAGAAATACTAGAATGAATATGAAGATAGGAAATCTGTTTAAGGGCGACAAGGTGATCTGGATGGTGCTGCTGTTCCTGTGCCTGATCAGTGTGGTGGAGGTCTTTTCGGCATCCAGCACGCTGACCTATAAGAGCCAGAATTACTTAGGTCCCATCATAGGACACTCATGGAAGATGCTCTTGGGTGTGGGTATGGCGATTGTCATCCTGAACATCCCGTGCCGCTATTTCAAACTGATGACGCCTGGTCTGCTCCTGATTTCCGTGATAATGTTGATCTGGGTGCTGTTCTTTGGTGAGAAGACCAACGATGCTGGCCGCTGGATCAGTCTTATGGGACTGAAGTTCCAGCCATCTGAGATTGCCAAGGGAACACTCGTCCTGGTGACAGCACAGATCCTTAGTGCCATGCAACGGGATAACGGTGCCGACAAGCGGGCCTTCAAATATATCCTGATTGTAGTCGTCCCCTTCTGTCTGCTGATCGGTGTGGAAAACCTCTCCACAGCGGCGCTGATCTTTGCCGTTGTCTTCCTGATGATGTTCGTAGGAAGAGTACCCATGTCACAGTTGGGGAAACTGGCAGCAGTTGCAGTCGTCCTGGTCGTGCTATTCATAGGTTCCATCTATATGTTAGGCAGTCTGGATCAGAATGAAGAGAGCAGTGAGACACAAACAGAGGCGATTGTCAATGGTGAGATCAAGAAAGACACGAAGAAGACAACCTCTTTCCTGCATCGTTTCGGCACTTGGAAGAACCGTATCGATAAGAAACTGAATTCGAAACACGTTTCCCCAGCTGACTACGACCTGGATAAGGATGCACAGGTGGCCCACGCCAATATCGCCATCGTAGGCAGTAATATCATTGGCAAGGGTCCAGGCAAATCTGTCGAGCGCGACTTCCTGCCACAGGCGTTCAGCGACTTTATCTATGTGATCATCATCGAGGAACTGGGCATTCTTGGTGCTGCGTTCGTGGCGTTCCTCTATATCGTCCTGCTCTACCGTGCAGCCCGTATCGCCAGCCGTTGTGAGAACAACTTCCCTGCGTTTCTCGTCATGGGTCTGGCGTTGATGCTGGTGCTGCAGGCATCATTCAACATGCTGGTGGCCGTAGGTATTGCGCCCGTCACAGGACAACCCCTTCCGCTCATCTCTCGAGGAGGCACATCGACCATCATCAACTGTGCCTATATCGGAGCCATGTTAAGCGTTAGCCGCTCTGCGAAAAAAAGAGGGGAAAAGTTGGCGCTAAAAGAAATATAATTTGTAATTTTGCACCCCAATATAGTATGATATGGAAAAGGAGTTAAGAGTCATTATCAGTGGAGGCGGCACGGGAGGTCATATCTTCCCCGCAGTTTCCATCGCCAATGCTGTCAAGGCCATGCGTCCGGATGCGAAGATCCTGTTCATTGGAGCCTTAGGGCGTATGGAGATGGAACGTGTTCCCAAGGCGGGCTATGAGATAAAGGGTCTGCCAATAAGGGGATTCTTCCGTCCACTATGGAAGCCTGCCAATATTGGTGTCGCACTCGACTATCTGAAAAGCAAATGGCTTGCCAAGAAGATTCTCAAGGAGTTTAAGCCTCAGGTGGCTGTGGGTGTAGGAGGCTATGCCAGTAGTGCAGCCCTTGGCGCAGCCAACAGTTTAGCCATCCCCACTCTGCTTCAGGAGCAGAACAGCTATGCTGGTCTGGCTAATAAGACCCTTGCCAAGAATGCCTCAAAGATCTGTGTGGCATACGAGGGCATGGAGCGGTTCTTCCCTGCCGAGAAGATCATCCTCACAGGCAATCCTGTGCGTCAGGCACTCCTCAATACGACCATATCCCGTGAGGATGCCGTCCGTAGCTTCGGACTCGATCCTGCGATAAAGACCATCCTGCTCGTTGGCGGCAGCTTGGGAGCCCGCACCATCAACGAGAGCATGCTCCGCCACCTTGACCTCATCAAAGACAGCGGTCTGCAGTTCATCTGGCAGACAGGTAAATACTATAGTGCGGAGATAGCTGAAAGGCTCAAGGGACAGGAGCGTCCCAACCTGAAGGTCACCGACTTCATCACCGATATGGGCTCTGCCTATCGTGCTGCCGATCTGGTCATCAGTCGTGCAGGCGCCAGCAGCATCTCGGAGTTCTGTCTCATTGGCAAGCCTGTGATATTGGTTCCAAGTCCCAATGTGGCTGAGGACCATCAGACCAAGAATGCCCTGGCTCTCTCAACTCGCGGTGCTGCCATCTACATCAAGGATGCCGAGGCGCCGGATATTCTGCTTCAGACCGCTATCGAGACTGTCAACGACGACGCAAAACTGAAATCATTGAGCGAGAATGTGCTCAAGCTGGCACTCCCCGACTCTGCCAATATCATTGCAAAGGAGGTCATCGCCCTCGCCCATTCGACACATTAGACACATCAGACACATGAACATCAAAGATATACAAGCAGTTTATTTCATCGGAGCCGGTGGCATCGGCATGAGTGCCATCGCCCGCTATTTCATCAAGAAAGGACTTGTAGTAGGCGGCTACGACAAGACGCCCTCCGATCTCACCCGCAGACTGGAGATAGAAGGCATGCTCATCCACTATGAGGAGAACATCGACGAAATCCCCCATGCCTGCAAGAAGAAGGAGTCGTGCCTCATCATCTACACACCGGCCATTCCGGATAACCACAAGGAACTCCAGTATTTCCGGGACAATGGCTTCGAGATCCAGAAGCGCGCTCAGGTGCTTGGTACTTTGACACAGGCCCATAAGGGACTCTGCGTGGCTGGCACTCACGGTAAGACCACCACATCGACCATGTGTGCCCATATCATGCACCAGAGTCAGTTCAATTGCAATGCCTTCCTCGGGGGCATCTCGAAGAACTACGGTACCAACTACATTCTCTCCGACTCCGACTACGTGGTCATCGAGGCTGATGAGTTCGACCGTTCCTTCCATTGGCTCCATCCCTGGATGAGCGTCATCACCTCTACCGACCCTGATCACCTCGATATCTATGGTACCAAGGAGGCCTATCTGGAGAGTTTCCGTCATTACACAGAACTGATTCAGCCAGGAGGAGCCCTCATCATCCATCGTGGCCTCGAGATGCAGGAGAACCTGCAGGAAGGTGTCCGTCGCTATGACTATAGCCTCCACGAGGGCGACTTTCATGCAGAGAATATCCGCATCGGCAATGGTGAGATCTATTTCGACTTCATCTCGCCCATCGAGAATGTCACCAATGTCAAGCTCGGACAGCCCATCCCCATCAATATCGAGAACGGCATTGCCGCCATGGCCATGGCACAACTCAATGGCTGTACCAAGGAGGAACTGAAATATGGTATGCAGACTTTCAGCGGTGTGGACCGTCGCTTCGACTTCAAGATAAAGACCGATCGTCTGGTCTTCCTCAGCGACTATGCCCATCACCCCAAGGAGATCTACCAAAGTGCCAAGAGCATTCGCGAGCTCTATCAGGACAAACATATCACGGCTATTTTCCAGCCACATCTCTATACCCGTACCCGCGATTTCTACAAGGATTTCGCCGATGCCCTGAGCCAACTCGACGAGGTAATACTGACGGAAATCTACCCTGCCCGCGAGGAACCTATCGAGGGTGTCACCTCCAAGCTCATCTATGACAACCTGCGGGAGGGTGTGAAGAAGGAAATGATCCTGAAGGACGAGGTCATCAACTACGTGAAGACCCACGACTTTGAGGTGCTCATCGTATTGGGCGCTGGCGACCTGGACAACCAGGTGCCACAGATTACAAAGATACTCAACAACAAGAAATAGTATGACATTCAACTGGAAGAAGACATTCATCGTCCTGGTCGACATCGTGATAGCAGTCTATCTGGTGTTGGCAGTCTCGGCATTCAACACGCCTGCCGAGAAAGCCACCGTATGCACAGAGGTCAAGATAGATATCAACAATGAGTCGATCGGTGGGTTTGTCAATCCTGGTGAAGTCAAGAATATCCTTGAGAAGAACCGTCTGTATCCCCTCGCCAAGAATATGGCCGACGTCAATTCGCGGGCAATTGAGGAAGCGCTCATGAAGAACCCGTTCGTGGAGAAGGTAGAGTGCTATAAGACACAGAGCGGACACGTCTGCATCAGTCTTCGTCAGCGCACACCCATCCTGCACGTGATGGCCAGCAATGGCGACAACTACTATCTGGACACCCACGGCGCCATTCTGCCGGAGTCGAAATACGCCACCGATATGATCATCGTGACAGGTAACGTTTCCAAGAAGTACGCCCAGAAGACACTACCTCTGATCGGCAACACACTCATGAAGGACAAATTCTGGCAGAATCAGGTGGTACAGGTGAATATTCTCAATGACGGTACAGTGGAGATGATTCCACGTATCGGCGAACATATCATCTATCTCGGAGCCCCCGTCAACATCGACAAGAAACTGGAACGTATGCGCAAGTTCTACATCTATGGCCTGAACGTGGCGGGATGGAATAAATACAGTTACATCAACGTGGAATTCGACAATCAGATCATCTGCAAGAGAAAGTAAATAGTGAAAAGTGAATAATAATATGGCAGCAAAGGAATTTATCGTAGCAATCGAACTTGGATCATCGAAGATGACCGGTATCGCGGGACAAAAGAATCTCGACGGTAGCATTACCGTCCTCGGCGTAGTGAAGGAGGATTCTTCATCCTTCATCCGCAAAGGGTATGTGTATAACATTGACAAGACCGCACAATGCCTGACCAACATCATCAAGAAACTGGAGAACCAGCTCAAGACGGAGATCCTCCAGGTATATGTGGGTGTTGGCGGACAGTCCATCCGCAGTGTCAGAAACGTCATTGCCAAGGATCTGCCTGCGGACACACGTATCACTCAGGATATGGTCATCGAACTCATGGATGCCAATCGCAATATGAAATATCAGGATCAGGAGATCCTCGATGCCGCCGTTCAGGAATACAGGGTAGACTCTCAGTACCAGTTGGATCCAGTGGGTATCCAGGCCTCCCATCTTGAGGGAAATTTCCTGAATATCCTCCAGCGCACCTCGTTTTACCGCAATCTGAACAAGTGTTTTGAGGTGGCAGGCATCAATGTGGCAGAGATGTATCTGGCACCGCTGGCCTTGGCAGATGCCGTGCTCACAGAGGCTGAGAAACGCTCTGGCTGTGCACTGGTAGACATCGGCTCTGACACAACGACCGTTTCCGTCTACAGCAAAAACATCCTGCGCCATCTTGCTGTCATCCCGCTCGGCAGCAATAATATCACCAAGGACATTGCCACCCTCCAGATGGAAGAGAGCGATGCTGAGAAGATGAAACTGAAATATGCCTCTGCCTTTACCGACAATAACGATATCGACAATAATCTGAAATATTCCATCGATCCTGAGCGTCAGGTGGAGAGCCGTAAGTTCATCGAGATCGTCGAAGGACGCCTGGAGGAGATCATCGAGAACGTATGGTATCAGATTCCGTCGGAGTATTACGATAAACTGTTAGGTGGTATCATCCTCACAGGCGGTGGCTCGAACATGAGCAATATCGAACAGGCATTTATGAACCACACCCACGTGGATAAGATCCGTACAGCCAAGTTCGTTACTCATACCATCAATGCCACCCAGGAGGACATCAAGGCCAAGGATGGCAAGATGAACACCGTACTTGGCCTGCTTGCAAAGGGTGATATGAACTGCGCAGGTAGCGCCGTCTCTGACGATCTCTTCTCTAGCCAATCCAGTTCGGCTAGCCCTGCTGGCCAGACCAGCCAAGTTACACCCTCTCGTCAGGCCCGTCAGGCCAGTGAGATTCCCGCTGGCGTCATCCGTACTGAAGCCGAGAAGCAGAAGGCTGAGGAGGAACGCCGCCGTCAGCAGGAGGAAGAAGATCGTATCAAGCGTGAGGAGGAAGAGGCCGAGCGCAAGCGCATTGCTGCTGAGAAACGTGAGAACAGCTTCTGGAACAAAGCTATCAAGGGCATCAAGAAGTTTGGTAAGACGATCGTTGAAGAAGAAGACTGAGAAGTGAGAAGTGAAAAGAGTAATCGCGTAAGCGCTTTTACAAAGCGAAGCGACTAAAAGAATAGTGAATAGTGAAAAGTGAATAGTTATGGCAGACAATACAAATTTCGATATCCTCGACTTCGGAGCTCCCGAAAAGGATCATAGCATTATTAAAGTGATTGGTGTAGGCGGTGGTGGTGGAAACGCCGTCAACCACATGTATCGTGAAGGCATTCACGATGTAACATTCGTTCTGTGCAACACAGACAACCAGGCCCTCAACGATTCTCCCGTGCCTGTACATCTGCAGTTGGGCAAGGAAGGACTCGGTGCTGGTAACAAGCCCGAAAAAGCCCGTCAGGCCGCTGAGG
>JAEETD010000109.1 GCA_016290175.1 Prevotella sp.
ACAGACCTCCGGTTTGCCGGTTGTACCGCCAGGTGCACCGCCGGGTATCCGCGTCTGGATTGGATAAGCGCTGAAAGCATCTAAGTGCGAAGCCAGCCGCAAGATTAGGACTCCATTGAGGGTCGTCGTAGACTACGACGTTGATAGGGTGCAGGTGTAAAGACGGCGACGTCAAAGCCGAGCACTACTAATTGCCCGAACACTTTCGCATGTGCTGTACTTTCAGATGTAGAGAAGTCGATAACGGAAGTTTTCGCTTCAGTTCTTGTGTGCAAGTTGTCAAACCCCATTTGACAAGGTGTCGAAATCGAGCTTCGGCTCGGCAATGCTCAAACGCATTTGGCATTGCGCTCACCTTGCATCGATTTTCAGGTGGTTATTGCAGCGGGGTCCCACCTCTTCCCATTCCGAACAGAGAAGTTAAGCCCGCCTGCGCCGATGGTACTGCAATGCAATGCGGGAGAGTAGGAGGCCGCCATCTTTATTTGAAATAGGAGTCACAGATGTGGCTCCTATTTTTTTGCCTTATGTTAAGCCGTGAGGCCCTTTTTTTTGCCCTTACATGTAATGCAGGGCTAGCATGGTGAGGTCATCGCTCTGCTCGGTATCACCTACGAAGTCGGCAACTGCCTGTGTCATCTGGCTGATGAGTGTTTGTGGCTCCGGCGATGTAGTCTGTAGCACTTCTTTTATCCGTTCCTTGCCAAACATCTGGCTTTGGGCATTTTCGGCCTCGTCCAGGCCATCAGTATAGAGGAAGAGGGTGGTGCATGGTGCGAGCGTTGTCTCTTGCTGCAAATATACAACATCGGGCATGGCGCCTACGGGGAGTTGGCGATTAACGTTAAGTGTTGAACATGGGTCGTTGTTGCTTAGCATGAAGGGGGCTTTGTGGCCTGCATTGCAGTACCACGGGTGTCCCGTGTCGAGATTGAACACTCCAGCGAAGAAGGTGACGAAGATGGTCATGCTGTTGTCGCGTGTCATCATGTCGTTCATGCGTGCCACGATGCGCTGTGGTTCTGACTCACTCTCTGCCAACAGCCGGGTAGTAAGATGATGAGTCTCGGAACGGGAATAGCCATCATCCATCCGGTTTGTTCCTGCGGTGCATAGAACACGTAGTGTGTCAGCCCGTCGACAGTCGCTTTTGTCAATTCCGCTCTTTCCGGCCTTCATATTCTTCAGCAGCTGGAGGCTTGCAGGGTCCTTCTGTTGCCGTGGTGAATCATAGAAATTGTCTTTTAGGATACGCTTCTTGTCATAATGGGCTATAATTGTCCCCACGCTGTCGATGATGATGGACGACGAGAAAATGCTCAGTGTGTTGGCTTTCTTCTTGTCTTCCATAAATGCTTTTATTAAACTGTACTCCTTGTCAATCGCTGTCAGTTGTCGGTGCAGCCAGTCTAGCGAAATGTCGGCTCCGAATACGCCTACTTTGCGTCCCATGTGGTCGTGGATGGGTATGGAGTAGGAGCAAACCAGCATATCCCTGCCTGAATCGTCCATATAGGGCTCCGACAGTAGCCGCTGTCGGCTGCAAAAGCCCGTCGATACCAGTCATCTTCCAGGTAATCGTTCCCTTTCCTGGCTATCTGCATAGTGTCTATCCGATTGCCGTGCCAAAAGGCGTATGGCTGGAAGCTACGTCCCTGACTAGGTAGAGCGCCTTTCGCACCGTCTCGTTCTTAACATCCAGAAGTAATTTGCAGTGGACTTTGTCATAGCGGGTAAAAACGTCAGCTTCTATCCAGTTGAAACAGGCGGCTACGATTATTAATGCCAGCGTCAGGGCGAGCATGATGCGGCGCGTCAGCCGCTTCGAGAATGAACGATATCGCTGTTTCTTAGACATCTGACTCTTTATTTGACTGCAAAAACACAAAAAAAGGGAATAAAGCCAAATGAAAGCACAGAAATCAACGCTTTACTTGTTGTTTTAGAAAATTATTCTTATATTTGCAGCAAAATAACAACATCCATTAAACTATACGTAAGATGAAGACTGAATTCAGAGAAGAAGACCAGAACTATGTGATGAGCTTCGACGGTCGTCTTGACACGCCAGCGTCACGCCAGGTGGAGCGCGACATGCAGGTGCTCTTCGATTGCGAGGGCCATGATATCATACTCGACTGCACCAATCTGGAATATATCACCAGCAGTGGTATGCGCCTCTTCCTCGATTTACTGAAGGTGGCCAAGAGCAAGGGTAGCAAGTGTACGCTCATAGGACTCAATGCCGAGATTTACGAAGTGTTCGACGAGGTGGGTTTCATTAATCTTTTTGATGTACGCCAGACATTATGACTGAAAAAGAGATCACACAGATGCAGGCCGAGATAGAGCGGCTGAGAGCCGACAACGCGCGACTGTAGTCGGAGATGATACGTCTGGTCAGCCGCAACCTCAATCTCAGCGAACAATTAGAGGTGGATGTGGAGTTGCGCCGCCGTTCCGATGTGGCACGGGCATTGATGGAGGAGAATATCGAGCGGTAGCGCAATGCCGACCTTCAGGACGACGGTCAGCTGCTGGCCCTGATTGACCTGCGGCTCGAGGAGAAACACTCCCACCTGAACCCTGACTTCGATACCAAGTAGTTGGCCGAACTCCTCGGCGTCAGTATGGAGCGTCTCGTCAAACTCTTCCGCAACAAGTCGATCTACCACACATCGGAGGCCTACATCGACAACCTGCGCACGCAACCCTACTACAGCATTGCTGCCATTGCTGAGGAATGTAAGCGGAACGGTTACTGTACAAAGTAGGGACGCAAGCGAGTTCCTCTCCTACGGGGGCCTTTTTTCTGTTCATTTCGTTCTCATTTAATTCCAAATTTTTCGTTAGACATTCGTTACCCTTGCAAGGTCGGCACAAAGATACGAATATCATTTCAATCAACCAAGAAAACAATGCCACTACAATGCCACTTCCAGTACGTCAAGTTACCCTAGCTCTGCCATTTATTATCTATTTTGCTCTATACATCATTATCGTGAATACAAGCGACACCCCAATCATCGAACCGACAATGATTATAACCGGCATGATGCTTTCGTGATCTTTCATGGCCAATGTGTAGACGGCAATGAATAGCATGATTCCAAGCATCATGATTGCAATAATCCTGCTCAGCAGAACACCCAGCTTCTTCTGACGTGCATTGCCTGGTCCTTTGTAGAAGGGTAGGTTAACGCTACCACCAGGGAAGTAGATGCTAAAGGCGCAGATAAAAGCCACGACCGTCATGATGACACTGGGTATGATGATGAAGGTGGGAGATCCGTAGGCATCTGGCTCTCCTGAACGACCGAAGTGGGTAGGTACAATGTCTGGTGCGCGACTGATGAGCCAGATGATGATTCCCCAGATGGTCAGTGTCAGTACGAGGAAAACGACATCGAAGATCTTATCTTTCGTTGTCCTTACGACGTTAAGTTTAATCTTGTTCATAATGATGTCTTCTTTTTAGGCAGGCGCTTGGCTTTGCGCAGAGCCTCGGTGATGATCCACTGTAGTTGGCCGTTGGTGCTGCGGAACTCGTCCGCAGCCCAGGCCTCTATCGCGTTCATTGTTTCGGTATCTACGCGGAGGATAAAACTCTTGGTATTCTTCTCTGCCATTGATTAATGATTCAGGGTTCCTGTGTTCACTACCGGCTGGGCTGACTCGTCGCCGCAGAGCACAACGAGCAGGTTGCTCACCATTGCAGCCTTCTTGTCGTCGTCGAGGTCGACGATGTTTTCGTTAGAGAGCTTGTCGAGTGCCATCTTTACCATTGATACTGCGCCTTCCACAATCTTCTCGCGGGCTGTGATAATGGCTGATGCTTGCTGACGACGGAGCATGACGGCTGCGATCTCCGGGGCATAGGCGAGATAATTGATGCGGGCCTCTACCACTTCAATGCCTGCCAGAGCCAGACGCTCGTCGAGTTTCTGCTCCAGCTGATCGTTGATCTCATCGGCACTCGAACGGAGGGTAGGCTCATTACCCTTGCTGTCTTCATCGTCGTAGGCATACTGGCCAGCGACCTGGCGTAAGGCTGCATCGCTTTGTACACGGACGAAGTTTTCCAGTGCATTCATCAATCCTTTGGTGTCAGAGCCGACGGAATTGGGATTGGCAGCCATTGTCTGAGAGTCAACTTCAAAGAGGGCCTTGTATGTATCCTTCAGTTTCCATACCAGTACCAGACCGATCATCACGGGATTACCCGTTTTGTCGTTCACCTTGATGGGCTCTGCATCGAGGTTGCGGGCACGCAGCGAAACCTTCTTGGTGCCGTAGAAAGGATTGATCCAGTAGAATCCTGTCTGTGCGAAGGTGCCACTGTATTTCCCGAACCAAGTGGTGACCTTTGCCTCGTTAGGCTCCAGCATCATCAGACCGCACCACATCATGATGTTGATGATGAGCAACAGGATACAGCCGCCTAACAACCAGCCTCCACAGGCGCCGTTGCTTTCGTCTAACTGGATGATGCTATACACAATTCCTACAATTGAAAGAATCAAGACTGCTAGGTTGACAAACAGCATCAGAAAGCCGTTCATCACCGTTCCTTTGAATGTATATTCCTTATTTTCCATAATGATAAGTATTAATGAGTTGATTTATTATGATATCAATTTGATATCGCAAAGATATGAACTATTTTTCATCTGACAATGGAATCTGCTTAAACTTTAACAATATTTATGAGTTAGTCTCAGAAAAAGTGTGTATATTTGCCACATGAATAAAATCATTACCATGATGCAGAGACTCCGGCATGTCTTAGTATGGCTGATGCGTATCGGGCATTGTCGAGGTTTTGGTATCCAGTCGCCTACAGACTACTGGCTGGTGCGCTACGTCATCAATGAGCACTGGCCCTATTATCAGTATGCAAGGTTGGGGGAAAAAGACGAATGGCTCACGAAGAAACTGGGTCTTCTCTATTTTCGTATTGCCAATTGGTTGCAGCCCCGTGTTATTGAGAGCGACGGATTCCGGATGTATCTGCAGGCAGGATGCAGGAAGGCTGAGTTCGGAGATTCCACGGAACTGATCAGGCTGACGCTCGAAGGCGACTATCGCAGTCGTCTGGCTATTATATATAATAAGGTGGAGAGTCATTCCGTGCTGATTGTGGAGGCTATCAGGAAGAATCGGGCTTTCTGGCGCGAGATCATAGCCGATGAGCGGACGGGGGTGACATTCGATCTCTATTATTGTGGTATCGTGATGTTTGACAAAAAGAGACATAAGCAAAACTATATTATAAACTTCTAACTGACAAGGCATTATGAAAATAACGAAAGTTTATACACGTACAGGCGACAAAGGTGAGACCAGTCTGGTGGGCGGCGTGAGAATCAAGAAGAGCAACATCCGTCTGGAGGCCTATGGAACGGTTGATGAACTGAGTGCCCATCTGGGGATGCTCGTGGCAATGATGAAGGATGGTGAAGAGAGAGACTACATTATCAGGGTTCAGAACAACCTTTTTAATGTCTGCACCCATCTGGCTACAGACCAGAGCCAGACCCCGCTCTATCCGTCAGCCTATTTGGCAGAAGGGGAGATCGGATCGCTGGAGCAGCGTATTGACAGTCTGATGAAACAACTGCCCGAGCGACAGGGATTCATTTTGCCTGGTGGAGTTCCCGCAGCCTGTCAGGCGCATATCTGCCGTACGGTCTGTCGTCGCGCTGAGCGTCGTATCGCAGCTTTGGCAGAAGAGGCGCAAATAGCCCCTGAAATGCAGCAGTACGTTAACAGATTGAGTGACTATCTCTTTGTTTTGGCCAAAATAATAAATTTTAACGAAGGAAAAAGTGAAATTGTTTGGCAAAATGTTTGCAAATAAGAAAATATTGTGTACTTTTGCGGCCAAATTCAGCGAATGCTGATGTGGAGTGATAATTTTTACAGCTATTAAGATTTAACGACTATGTATTGGACACTGGAATTGGCTTCAAAACTTGAAGATGCACCTTGGCCCGCAACCAAGGACGAATTGATTGACTATGCAATCCACTCAGGTGCTCCCTTG
>JAEETD010000110.1 GCA_016290175.1 Prevotella sp.
AAACCCGCCACAGGGATGATGGCCTTGCGGACCGTGTGTACCGGTTTGAGGGTGAGGGAATACGCCTTCAGCCCCTTGTCGTTGAGGTAGGCCACCAGTTTCTGCTGGTCCTCCTCACTGCGCGCCAGGAACTGTACCGAGCCATCGCCATGCGAGCCTACGCCCTTGCCACCCCAGACCATCGGTTGGATGGCGGGATCCTGCAGTACCTGGTGGAGTTTAGGCGCATAGAGTGCCTCCGACATCGGCGCCACCTGTGCATCGAAGAGTGCCTCAGCCTCCGTCATCAAACGTCCCAGTCCCTCGGCATCGCCCTCCGCCATGCACTTGATGGCGCGATTGACCAGGTCGAGGTTTTTCTCGCCCAGTGCCTCATGTTCCGCGCGTTCCGCATCGCTGTTCGGGAAGGGATAGGCCTTGTTGAGGTCAGAGAGGATCTTGATGGTATCCTTCTCCGCGCAGAGGTCCGCGAAGACCCAGTAGAGATGTTTCTTGACATTCAGCGAGCGCACCTCGATCTCATCGCCATCGAAGGTCATGAGGTTGGGTTTGACTCCGAAGGCACAGGCCTGGTCGAGACGTCCACAACGGCTGGACGTGCGCAACTCACCCAGATAGGCGATGTTCATCTCGCCCAGCGTGTTGAGGTTGAGATTATATAATAAATTGAACGCGCGCGCAACGAGGACACAGATCGCCGCAGAACTCGAGAGACCACTCTTCATGGGCAGTGTCATGCCCGTGATCCTGATGCGGACGCCCCCCACCTTGTACCACTCGAGCATGTAAGACGCCACGCCCGCGCAGTAGCAGAAGAACGAGCCACTCTTGGCGATGCGTTTCAGTTCGAGTTCATCCATGCGACAGGAGAAGTCCTGCCATACATCCTTGATATCCGGCGCCGTGCTGTAGAGTTCGAAGATGCTCGATTTCTCCACCTCGGCATAGATACCCTGTTCGATACCCGTGACAATGGCTGCACCCGGTGCGATGTCGGCATTCATCGTGCGATAATGGCCTGCCCAGTCGGTATGTTCGCCAAAGAGACAGAGTCGTCCAGGAACAAAAAGTTTCATCATATCAATCGGTTTTGTGATGCAAAATTACGAAAAAAACGGCAAACAGGTAAGATTTTAAGGAATTTTTTTGGTTGTTTGCAAGAAATTATATACTTTTGTCGCCGAATTATTAACTCATTAATTGATTATTGCCTATCGAAACATCGCTACTCAATACAAATTTAGAATCGTATGAGTACTTGGAAAGAAATGTCCGACGAACAGTTGGCATTGCTTTATGCAGATGGTAATAACAAAGCTTTCGACGTTTTATTAAGTCGTGTGCAGAACAAGCTGTTCTCCTACATCTTCTGTATGGTGAAGAATGAGGAGATGGCGAATGACCTGTTTCAGGAGACCTTTATCAAGGCCATCATGAAACTGCGTGACGGGAAGTATAAGGACAACGGGAAGTTCCTGTTCTGGTTGACGCGGATTGCGCATAATGTGATCATCGACCAGTTCCGGGATATGAAGAACGCGCATATCGTGGATGCCCCGAAGGAGAACGACCTCGGTAACCTGCGTGGGAATGCGGTGGTGGAGGCTGACCGTGAGAAGGCGCTGGTGAATGAGCAGGTGCTGAAGGATGTCAGGCAGCTGATGGAGGCGTTGCCTGATGTGCAGCGGGAGGTGGTGTATATGCGGTATTACCAGGATATGTCGTTTAAGGAGATTGCCAAGGTGACGGGGGTCTCGATCAATACGTCGCTGGGGAGAATGCGGTATGCGCTGATTAATCTGAGAAGGCTCTCGAGGGAGCATCACGTGGAGCTGCAATTCGCATAGATTTTTTAGGGGCCGAGGCTCTAAGACCCTGAGGCACGCACACTGGGGGACGTCCCCCAGACCCCTGTCCCCACCGTCGGTGGGGTTTTCTCAACCACCCCTACCCCTCCTTACTGTAATGAGGGGTCTCAACCCCCTTTCCAAACCTTTCCCCCAATCATAGGGTGAAAGGCTTAACTGAAAATCACGGGTGACCGATGATTTTCAGAGTTTTGGTATGGCTCGCAAAGCCTGTGCCCTACGGGCGAGCCATTCTTTCCTACACCTCTCCCATACCCTCCCCTGAAAGGGAAGGGCTGCTACCGCTTACAACTTCGAGGCTTCTGACAGGGGACAGGTACCTGTCAGAATTTTCGGAACACAATCCTGACAGGTACCTGTCCCCTGTCAGAAGTGTCCCCTGTCAGAAGTGAGCCCCTTTCCAAGGGGCGGCGATAGCGGGGATGTAGGAACTCAAGATTCACCCGTAGGGCGAAAGCTTGTGAATCTTACCAAAATTCTGACGGAGGGCGGTTTTCCCCCGCAGTCAGCTACATCCCTTCCATATAGGGAAGGGCTTGGGATAGGTGGATGTCTCTTTGCTTCTTTCTCTGCGCCAGAGAAAGTAAGGAATTCCTTGTGCTTCTTTTCGAAAAGAAGAAAAAAATTTGTTTGGGACATAATAAAAAATGGTTTTCTACGTTTGTTTGATAAGACAAGTATCAAATAAACATTTCATTGCCTATGAAGCATTTTACTCAAGAGGAATTCAAGCCCAGTGCTTTGTCATTAGAAATTATCCGTCAGATAGCCCACAGCTATCGCAGTGAAAACAACCCTCAGACACAGGTCTGTCTGAACTGAATGTCAGAATTTTAACCAATTAGGATTATGGCGCTTGTATCTCCATCATTGCTCGCAGCAGATTTCCTGCATCTCGACCGTGACATCGACATGATCAACCAGAGTGAGGCCGACTGGCTCCACCTCGACATCATGGACGGTTCGTTTGTCCCTAACCTCTCCTTTGGCTTCCCCGTGATAGAGGCGGTGGCCAAAGCCTGTCAGAAACCCCTCGACGTACATTACATGATCAATGCTCCCGAGCGTTATATCGCCCAGACCGCGAAGATCGGTGCGATGATGATGAATGTGCACTACGAGGCCAGTGTCCATCTGCATCGTACCATCCAGGAGATCCACAATGCGGGTATGAAGGCTGGTGTGACCCTGAATCCCTCGACGCCAGTGTCGGTGTTGGAGGATATCCTCGGGGATGTCGAGATGGTGCTGTTGATGAGTGTGAACCCGGGCTTCGGGGGACAGAAATTCATTGAGAACACCATCGACAAGGTGAAACGACTGAAGGCGATGATCAACGCCAAGGGCCTGGGAACCATTATCGAAGTGGACGGTGGTGTCCAGGCAGAGACTGCTCCCCGTCTGGTGGCTGCTGGGGTGGATGTCCTGGTCAGTGGCAGTTATATCTTCAAGGCTTCCGATCCCCTCGCCACGATCAAAAGCTTGAAAGCTTTATGAAGAAAGAGGATTTAAGGATTGTGTTTATGGGAACACCGGAGTTTGCAGTGGAAACGCTGAAGGCTCTGGTGGAGCACCAATATCAGGTTGTGGCTGTGGTGACGCAGCCCGATAAACCGGTAGGAAGACATGGGAGTGTGTTGCAACCCTCTGCCGTGAAGCAGTATGCCCTGGAGCAGGGTATCCCCGTAATGCAGCCGGAGAAGATGAAAGACCCGGCGTTTGTGGAGGCCTTGCGCAGTTACCAGGCGAACCTACAGGTGGTGGTGGCTTTCAGAATGTTGCCGGAGGTGGTCTGGGGCATGCCGGAATATGGGACGTTTAATGTGCATGCAGCGTTGTTGCCGCAGTATCGTGGGGCAGCCCCCATCAACTGGGCCATCATCAACGGTGAGACCAAGACCGGTGTCACCACGTTCTTCCTGGATCATGACATCGATACCGGCAGGATTATCCTGCAGAAACCATTCGACATCCCTGATACCGCTGATGTGGCGTATGTGTATGATGGGTTGATGCATCTCGGGGCAGAGATCTGTCTGGAGACCATCGAGGCCATCCTTGCCGCGGATGGGCATCCTGCCTCCATCGCCCAGGAAGACACATCATCCATCTTAAAGCCCGCTCCGAAGATATTCAAGGAGACTTGCGAGATCAACTGGCATCAGTCTGCCAAGCAGGTGTATGACTTTATCCGTGGACTGAGTCCTGTTCCCGGGGCGTGGACCACGCTCGTTGCCTCGGATGACAAAGAGACGGTATTGAAGATCTACAGGGCCTCCAAGACGGATCTGAAGAGGTCTTCTGCGGAGGCAGGCGACATCGTCATAGAGGGGAAATCCCTTTTTGTCGCTTGTCTTAATGGTGAGCTTCTCCAGCTCGAGGAGGTGCAGCTTGCAGGGAAAAAGCGTATGCTTGCGAGGGATTTTCTCAATGGTAATCAGGCTATTGAGAAAATGATGTAATTTCTTCTTTTCGAAAAGAAGCAAAAGGTAGAAAATTAGGGGCCGGCCCCTAAGACCCTGAGACCACGCTGGGGGACGTCCCCCAGACCCCTGTCCCCACCAAGGTGGGGTTTCTCAACCACCCCTACCCCTCCTTACTGTAATGAGGGGTCTCAACCCCCTTTCCAAACCTTTCCCCCAATCATAGGGTGAAAGGCTTAACCGCTCCTCCTGTCGCTCTTTCATTAAGGTAAGCTCGACCCATCAAAGGGTCGGCTTGGTTTCCTAACTGCCGTGCTGGTATTCCAAGGGACGTTGAGGTTGCCCGAGGGCCTCTGACAGACCTGGGCGGTAGCAGCCCTTCCCTCTCAGGGGAGGGTTGGGAGAGGTGTAAGAAAGAATGGCTCGCCCGTAGGGCACAGGCTTTGCGAGCCATACCAAAACTCTGACGGAGGGCGGTTTTCCCCCGCAGTCAGTTAAGCCTCGTCCCTTTGAAAAGGGAAGAGGTTTGGAGAAGAGATTGAAGCCCCTTCTTACGGTAAGAAGGGGTTGGGGTTGATGAGATACCCCACCGGCGGTGGGGACAGGGTCTTAGGGGCCGGCCCCTAACTCGTTCTGACTGGGGAAAAATCTGACAGGGGACTCTGACAGGGGACAGGTACCTGTCAGGATTGTGTTCCGCAAATTCTGACAGGTACCTGTCCCCTGTCAGATTAATCCTCGGACATGTCGGCGACCATTTTGCGGTACATGGTATAGACACGCTGGCGGGAGATGTAACCCTGGAGGCGGGCGTCGGGATCGAGGACCGGGAGCCAGTCAGCACGTGTGCGATCAAAGGTACGCATGACCTCCGCCATGGGCGTGGACTCCGAGAGCGTGGCCTTGGGCTCGACCATCAGTTGACTGGACTTGAAATGGTGGTAGAGTTCTGTGCGGAACATCACGTTGCGGATCTTCATGATCTCCACCTCCCCGAGGAGAACGCCCGAAGGATCCAATACCGGGAGCACCGACGAATTGCTCCGGGAGATCTTGTGGACAATCTGTCCCAGTTCCATGTCGGGCGTGACACTCAGGTAATCCCTTTCGATGACCGAATCCAGGTTCATGAGCGTCAGAACGGCATGATCCGTATGATGCGTGATGAGTTTTCCCTCCTTGGCCAGGCGCGCGCCATAGATGCTATGCGGTTCGAAGATGATGATGGTGAGATATGCACATACCGAGACAATCATCAACGGTACCAGAAGACTGTATCCACCGGTGAGTTCCGCGATGAGGAACATTCCCGTGAGCGGTGCATGCATCACCCCCGACATCACGCCAGCCATACCCATCAGCGCGAAGTTCTTCTCCGGGATGTAGACCCCTATCTGATGAATGTTCCAAAGGCGTGAGAAGAGGAATCCCGTGAAACAGCCCACGAACAGACTCGGAGCGAACGTACCGCCACAGCCCCCGCCCCCATTCGTGGCAGAGGTGGCAATGACCTTCGTGAGCAATACCAGACCAATATAGACCAGGACCAGACTCCCCTGACCCGAGAACAGCGAGTTGTTGAGGATCTGATTCCAGTCGGCCTCTGTACGTCCATTCAGCAGGAGGTTGATGCTGCTGTAGCCCTCGCCATAGAGCGCCGGGAACAAGAAGATCAGCAGGGAGAGCAGTGTTCCTCCGAT
>JAEETD010000037.1 GCA_016290175.1 Prevotella sp.
CGCTTACCATTGCGGATGACGATGCCTTTGTAGCTGGCATCCACGCGCTGGCTGGCAAGGTTGTATGTGGCATTGATGTCAGTGGATACAGCTTTGACGGTCTGGATGGCCGTGGGCGTCTGATAGGAGGGATAGTATTCGTCGACGGCGCTCTCGGCATCGGCATTACCTTGTTTCATGATGGCTTCCACGAGCGAGTTGGCATACACCTCGAGGTTAGTGTACCATTGCTTCTCGGTGTCGATGGTGTAGAGCTTGGCATCGGTGGCGTCGTTGGGGTTCAGACCGTTGGCAGTCTCCCAGTTGTCGGGGATGCCGTCTTTGTCGGTGTCGAAACCTGTAGGCCGGGCAGTGGACTCAAGTGTATATTCACCTTGATCTCTCACAAAGTCGATGATGCCGGGACGATGAGTGACACTTTTTCCATCGCCGGTCTTTGTAGCTGAACCTGTATAGTGGGTCGTGCCATTCTGGGCCTCATCCATATAGCGGGCATCCACATTGTCGCGATAGAGCGAGGCACCGCCGTTGGCTAGGACTTTCTCGAAAGCCGTCACCGCCGTGTGGGTGGTCACTTCGCCTGTTCCCGTGGGTTCGTCCATCGCTATTTTTACGCAGTCGGTACCTGCGCTGTTCTTCACATATGTCACATTCTCGCCGTACAGGTGCTTGGCATCGGGACAGTAGTTCTCGCCGTTGATGGTCGATGTGCCGCTATCGTAGATTACGCCTTTCCAGTCGTAGTCCTGGGCATTGCTGCCGGCTGCTGTAACATAGTTGCCTTGGATGAAATAGCGTGAGCAGTAACCCATGTATGCTGACCCTTCGGCATTGCTGGAAGTGGCTACGGACACTTGTGTGACGCGTGTCTTGTTGACCGTGGCCGGACCAGCCTTGTAATAGTTGTTGACGATATTGACCTGACCACCGCCAGTACCGCCATAGCAGCCATTGCCGTTGCCCCAGTTGTACATCACGCAGTTGCGGAAGTCAACGATTTCTGCCTGTAGTGGACTGGTGTATTTTGTCTTGTCGTAACTGATGTTGTCTTCGCCGTAGCGTGCTCCGCAGAAACGAGGCATACGATTCTGCATGTGGCAGAGTAGATTGTGGTGGAAGGAGGCTCCCTTACCGCCCCAGATGCCGCCATAGCTGTGCTCTCCTTTCGAGTGGCCGGGATTGGCCAATGCTTCGCCGAGGGTACACCATTGCATAGTGAAATCCTGATTGTCGTAGAACGAGGCTATCTCGTCAATGCTCCACGAAAAGGAGCAATGGTCGAATATGATGTTCTTCTTGCTGCGTTGCCATGTGGCGTCTGCTCCGTCGTTGACATCCTTTTCCTCTCCACGTCGGATGCGGATGAAGCGGATGATATTGTTGCTGCCCGGACGGACTGTGCGGTAGCGGAGGGTAATGCCGGGGTAGGGGGCCGTCTGTCCGAGGATGGTGATATTGTCCTTGATGGTCAGGTCGCTCTTGAGTTCTATGATGCCGCCGACGTCGAACACGACGATGCGCTTGCCGCTGCTGACAGCACTCCGGAACGAGCCTGTGCCTGAGTCGTTCAGGTTGGTGACGTGGACGATAGTACCTCCGCGTCCACCTGTGGCATAACGTCCGTGACCTTCGGCACCGGGGAAAGCCGGAGCATGAGTCTGAGCCGTCATCGACAAAGCGATGACGGCCAGCACTACTGTTGAAAGAATTCGGTTCATATATAATAGGTAGTTTGTATTCCGCTGCAAAATTACGCATAATATTCGCATTCCGAACACTTTCTACCTTGAAAAGTCACTAAAACGTTTACGTCATCTGATCGTGACAGAACTGCCCTGTGATCCACTGTCTGACAGCACGGATGCAACGGCCGCTAAACGATTGCCTGAAAGCCCACCCCAGCCCCCACGTCGTCGGGTGTTTTTGTCTGGAATAAGGGGCTGCGGAATGCGCAGCCCCTTAATGGTTCAGTTGTTTTTGAAACCGTAGCCATTGGTGAAACCACCGGTGGACATGGTGTTCGGTGAGAACGGGAAGAGGTAGATGGGAGCCTTGTCGTAGTCGTACTCGTAGAAGAGGTACTTATAGTACTCATCGTCGTTGTCTACCAACACACTTCCCCAGGCCGTCTTGGTATAGCCGTCGGCCTCGAGGGCGGCAATCTCCTCAGCACTCAGCTTGGTGAACAAACCCTGGATGGCCAAATTGGTCATGGTGTCACCCTTGTAGTCGAGACCGTAGTTGGTCCAGTCGTTGTTCACACCGCGCCATCCGGGAGACAATACGGGATCATTCTCGCTGCCGGCAGGTGTCTGCTCGGTAAGACGCTTGCCATAGGTGGCCTTGGCATCAACCAGCTTCGTCCAGATGGAGGCGGAGATGGTGTTGCCATTCTCGAAGGTATAGAAACCATCGTTCTTCAGACCGTCGAGCATCTTACGAGTCAGATCTTTCACGGCCTTGATCTTCTGGGCAATGAAACCGGAACGGATGAGGGTCCAGCGACGGTCACCCTCGCCGGCGAACTCAAAGCCGCGCTCATCTATGATGGCTTCGGTGAGAGAACCTTTCGATGCGATATAGGCGTCGACATTGCTGTTGCTGCCGAAAGCACGGTCGTGGATGGTCTTCAGATACTGCTTGGCAGTGGCTTCATCGCCCAGCCCGGCAGCAGCCTCAGCCAGTCCGAGGTAGACTTCTGCCATACGCATATACGGGCCGTTGATACCTGAACGACGCTGGTTCTTGGTCCATGTGGTGGTCTGACGGTTCTCGTCGAACTTGTTGCAGGCGATACCGCCGCCATTGGCCTGTGAACCCGGGGTGAAGGGGATGAGTTTCTCCTTACCAGCCTTACCATCGCTGCCGGTCACGGCACAACTCAGGTCACGACGGGTGTCCTTCGGGTCGAACATACCATAATAGAAGGCGGGATTGATACGTCCCTGACCGTAGTTCTTACAGGGGTAGTTATTGGAGCTGCCACCGGCAGAAGGACGTCCAAGAGAGTAGGGACGTGGGTCGTTGCCACTGGCTCCCTGCTGGAAGGGCTCCTCGTAGATGGACTCTTCGGCATAGCTGGCATCATCGCCATGCAACTGTACGAAGAAGTCGTAGTAGTTGGCAGAGAGCTTGGCCGTGCCTTTGTGCTCGATGGCCTTCTGGAAATACTCCTTGGCGGTGGTATAGAGGTTCTTCCAGTCGCTGCGGCGGCCATAGCTGGCACCATTGTTCTGCGAACCCTTGGTCTCGAAGGTCAGGGCATTGCCGCTGCCATCCTTGTAGTTGATGTCGCCACGACGGGTCTGATAACCGCCTGCCTCCAGGGCCAGACGACCGATGAGGGCGTCGACATAAGTCTGTGAGAAGAAACGCTTGTCCTTGCCTACGGGATTCATCACGGGCTCCACCTTCTTCAGGTCGGCAATGATGACATCATAGATGGAATCGCGGGGCGAGAGTCCCAGTGCGGCAGCACCCATCTTGCTCTGATAGGGCACGTCGCCATAGTATTTGATGAGTTCGCGGTAGCAGGTGGCGCGCATGGCAACAGCCTCGCCATAGAGCTGGCTCAGGTCAGTGGCCTTACCACCAGCCATCATCTCCTCAAAACCGCTCTTCTCCTCGATGGCAGAGGCCACAGCATTGGCCTTACCGATGACGGCAAACAGGACGCTATAGGGGCTGTTGGGCGCTTCCTTACCATAGCCCACAGCATCGTAGTCGGCAGCTGCGGTACCATTCACATAGAAACACTCGGGCACATGGCGCAGGGGCTGGGCCGTGTATTTCTCCGGGTGGCGCATGATGTCGGAACCGGCCACGTCGAGGGCATAGTACAGACCGTCGCCGAATATCTGTGAGCTGATAGCACCATGCCACTCACTATAGGCACCATCCATGGCAGCACGGGCCGTGGTCATGTTGGAGAATACGAAATCTCCGTCGGCATTTGACTTTGAACTGGTTTCGAGATAGTCGCTGCAAGAAGTCAGCACACCAATACCCATGGCGCAAAGTGCGATAGCTAATATCTTATTTTTCATATCTTGTTTCTCCTTTCTTGATTAGAATGTGACATTGAGACCGAAAGTAAACGTACGTGACTTCGGATAAGAACGGAAGTCGTAGTTGGGCGTGGGGAATCCACTATAGGAACTGTCGGCAGAAGGGCTGACATTCACGTCGGGATCCAGACCGCTGTACTTCTTCAGGCAGAAGAGGTTACCAGCCGTGGCATAGATGCGGAAACGGTTGACACCGACCTTCTTGGTGAGCACCTTCGGCAGGGTGTAGCCGATGGTCAGGGTCTGCAGACGCAGGAAAGAGGCGTCCTCGATGAACTGTGAGCTGGCGATACCATACTCAGAGTAGGGCAGGGCATACTTGGCACCGGCATTCAGGGAAGAGAGCTCGGCAGGATCGGTCACGGCATAGAGCTCGCCACTGCTGTTCACATTGTACATCTTCCAGCAGTCGGCCACCTCTTCCAGACGGCCCTGGCCAAGACCGGTATCCTTGTTACCCATCATGGCGTGCATCACGTTGGCATTATAAACATCACCACCAATCTGATAGACGAAGTTAGCGGCGAAGTCAAGTCCCTTGTAGCTGCCGTTAAGGTTGAAGCCTCCGGTGAGGTCAGGCTGGGTACGGCCGATGATGTCGATGTCGTTCGTGGTGATGTTGTTGTCGCCGTCGAGATCCTCGAACTTAGCCATGCCGGGGAAGGCCTTCTGACCCTCGGCCAGCTTATAGGCGTCGCCACCGGCGTAGCTCGTAGCGGAGTAATCGGGGATGCCGGGCTTCAGGGTCCATACGCCATCGACCACGTTGAAGTCGTCGACGGTATAGATGCCTGCGCTCTTCAAACCCTGGATAAGACCCACGGGCTCGTCAACCTTCACGAGATAGTCATAATAAGGTACGCGCATGGTGGATCCCCAGCCTGTGTGGGCACTTGCCACGACGCCTTCCATCAGCTCATCGACATTGTTCTTGTTGTGGTTGATGGTAGCACCAAAACTCAGGTTGAAGTCCTTGGAACGGATAATCTCATAGTTCAGGGTCAGTTCGATACCTTTGTTGGAGGTCTGGCCGACGTTCTGATACTGATAGCTGAAACCGGTGGTGGCGTCGCAGGGCACACGCATCAGGACGTCCTTGGTGGTGTTCCAGTAGACATCCAGGGTACCGCGGAGCTTGCCGTTCCAGAAACTGAAGTCGAGACCGATGTTACGGGAGATGGTGGTCTCCCACTTCAGGTCGGGATTACCCAGACAGTCGGCAGGAACGTAGGTGGTGACGGTCTCACCATTGATGGTGGCCGTTCCTGTTTTCCAGAGTGTATCAAACAGTCCGGCGTCGATGCCGTCGTTACCAGAGGTACCGTAAGAGATACGGAACTTCAGGTTGTCCAGCCACTCGCGGGCACCCTGCATGAAGGGCTCGTCGGAGATGCGCCAGGCAGCTGCTGCTGCAGGGAAATAACCCCACTTGTTGTCGCCACGGAACTTAGAAGAACCGTCGGCACGCAGGGTGGCGGTCAGGAGGTAGCGGTCCATGAAGTTGTAGTTGGCACGTCCGAACCAGGAAACGGTATGGGCGGGTGTTCCTACGTTGCTGCTGACGGCATCGCCAGGAACGCTGCTACTCGACATGGCCATATTGGCGAAGACATAGTCCATATCCCACTCAGCGGGATAGCCGGTGCCGATGATCTGGCTGCTGTTCGACTTACTGCCGAGGATTTCGTTACCTACCATGATGTTCAGCTTGTGCTTGTCGCCGAGACCTGCCACGTCGTAGCTCAGCGTGGTGTCCCAACGGGTGTTGTAGCCGTCGCCATTGGTCAGCGCGGCGTAGTTGTAGCTCTGGCCGTTGGTCTTACCACCGTCCCAACGCTCGGTCTTGCTCCAGTTACGACTCAGATAGAGCTCGGTCTTACCCACCAGACCGGGGATGATCTGCCAGGTGAGGGCGTTGTTGATACCCATGCGATAACGGTAACGGGTGTTGCTATAGTCATTCAGGATGGCCACGGGGTTGTAGTCTTCCTCGGCATTGGCACTACCCATACCCAGATCAGCAGCATTGCCTGAACCCAGGGGATTGTCGATGGGGTTGAAGGTGTAGGCCTGTGTGGCGATGCCATACTGGCTGCCCTTGAAACGCAATTCACCATAGCGCAGGTCCATGTCCCACTTCAGATTCTTGGTGATATCCTGGGAGAGTTTGAAATTGCCTACCCAACGACGGAAACCGGTGTTGATCAGGATGCCCTCCTCGTTGCTGTAGTTCAGCGTGGCGTAGTACTTGGTATGCTGGGTACCACCATTGACAGATACGTCGTGGCTCCAGGAATGACCCGTACCCATCACGTCGTCGGTCCAGTTGTGGGCACTCTGGTTCTTGTATTCAGAGATATGGTTGCCGTAGGCTGCGCCAAGACCATAGTACTTGGCCACGTTGTCGGCATAGGTTGTGCCAAGGGCCGTGGCATAGCTCCACTGGTGGAGCACATGGCTGTAGGCATCCCAGATGTCGAGGTTGTCCGCGTTCTTGCGGATCTGATAGTACATATTGTACTTCACGGTCGGTGTGCCTTCCTTGGCTCCCTTGGTGGTGATCAGGATGACACCATTGGCACCACGGGCACCATAGATGGCGGTAGAGGCAGCATCCTTCAATACATCGATGCTCTCGATGTTGTCGGCAGGGATGTCGTCAATACCCGACACCTGTACGCCATCCACCACATACAGCGGCTCATTGCTCTGGGTGATGGATCCGCCTCCACGGACACGGATGGACATGGTGGCACCGGGACGACCGTCCTGAGAGATGACATTCACACCGGGCAACTGTCCCTGCAGGGCTTCTGCGACGTTGCTGACGGGATTGGCAGCGAGTTTGTCACCGGAGACGGAAGCCACAGCACCGGTCAGGTCCTTACGCTTCATCGTACCATAACCGATCACCACCACGTCTTCCAGCGTAGTGTTGTCCTCTTCGAGGGTGATGTTCAGCTGCGACTTGCCAGCCACATTGATGGACTGGGGCTTGTAGCCGACATACGAGATTTTCAGAGTCGTATTGTCCGGAACGCTGACGGAGAAGTTTCCGTCGAAATCGGTCACAGTACCCTGGCCATTGCCATAGACGATACTAACTCCAATCAGTGGTTCGCCTGAGGTGTCCTTCACCGTACCCTTAACGGCTTTCTGGGCAAAGGCCGTGAAGCAGACTACTGACATAAGCAAAGCCATTGCGGCTCTTCTAAGATGTAAGTTCATACACACGTTAGTTTTAGTTATACAAAATATGAATTTAAAAATAGTTTATTGCATCCGCTGGAGACCCTCCCAACGCACATTCCAGCTGCCATCCTTGGGGAATCCGGGGTTGAGGGGTTCCTGACATCCATCCCAGCCGGCACACATCATGGCGATGGCGTTCAACAGGGCACCATTGCCGGGGAGATAGATGCGCAGGCGGTCGGCTGTCTGGAAGTTATGGCCGTTCTTGAGATAGGTGTTCTTCTGCGTGTCGATGAGCAGAGCCTTCAGGGCGGTCTCAGGGTCGCCCAGACGAGCGGCACACATGGCTATCATACCATAGTCCCAACCCCAGGTGGTCGGCCAGTTCCAGTGCTGCATCACCCAGTCGAGGGTCTGCTTCATCTGGTCTTCACGATATAATAAGGTATAGGATGTGCGCGCGCCAGGCAACATACCACAGGCACCAAGGACGGCGGGGTGGTCATTGCAGATCTTGTCAGCGAAGGTCTCTTTCTTAGTTGAGGGTGTGCTACCGCTGTCAAGAGAGACGGTGTCGAAAGGGTCGAAGGTTTCGAGGTTGTCAGTCGCTCCCAAAGGGAGACCGGCCGTATATATGCCTTTGACCTCCGGCAGGGGGGCGAGTCTGGCGATGATGTCATCCCACTGGGCATTGCGCGTCTTGCCCCGACGCTCGCGCCATTGGTTGGCGAGGTTCAGTCCGTATTGCCAATAGGCTAACTCGAAAGGGTGGTTGTAGGAGATGTCCTTGGTCATACACTCCTGCATGGCGGTACTGCCCTTCAGGTAATAGTGCTGCTTCTTGGGATCATAGCTCACGAAGTCGGCCATGAACGCAGCAGTAGCCTCTACCTGTTCGCCGTATTTCTTCAGGGTATCATCTGATGGATTCGCGCGGTACATCTCTTCGGCCAGATAGATATAGTGGGGCTGTTGCCAGATGAGGAAGGATCCTGTGTTCGAGGGGGCTTCGCCTGCCCAGGGATCGGTCATCTTCATCCAACGCACACCCTTGAAGCCCTGACGCTCGGCAATCTTGCGGGCTACGGGGTAGGCGGTGGTGTTATACCATTCGAGCATCTGACGGATATTCTCCGGATGGTTCCACAGGGCGAAGTCGACAGCATGCCACCAGGTCATCTCCAGATGAGGACGACCGAACCAGGAGTTATAGGTCAGACCGGTCTCCTGAGGGGGCATGTTGTTGGCGCAGTTGATCTGGGTGAGATACTGCGACAGCACCACCCGACGTTCCAGTTCCTTGGCCCTGGGGTCGGTGCATTGTGAGAAGTCCACGATAGCGCCCGACTGCCACCAGCCATGCCAGTATTTCTGCGTGGCCTTGTGATAGCCGGAGTAGTCGAAAGGACCCACGGAACCTGGCCCCGTGAGTTTTGGGAGATATTCTGCTGAGAAGGTGAGCACATCGTCCGATGTCGTTAACTCAAAATGATGCCTGTCGCACTCCTGTAAGGTTGCATCTCCTGCCCAGGTGAGCACCACATAATACTGACTGGCATCGAGGGTGCGCTCTATCACTGCCGAATGGTCGTTCTGGGCGATGATCTTTGACTGATGCTTCTCTGGTTTCGTCCAGTCGTTGGCATCATCGGCATGCTTGCCGGTGGGGTAGGAGAATCGCAGGGAGATGGCTGCCCGCTGGTCTTTCAGCAGTCGACTCTTGACACGGGCATATAAAGCGTCTTTCTGGGGATGGACGCCTGTGGTGACTTCTACTGTCTCTCCGTCCGCCCTGAACGATGATTCTATCTCACCATCCCAAAGCAATAGCGTCTGCCGAGGCTGCTTCAGCGCGGTCAGAGGAATGGCATCGCCCTTGGCATCCTTGAGGCTGAGGCCGATGGTGCCGAGGTTCAGACGATGGGGATTGACGCGGTAATACTCGGTAGCCTGTTTGTGGCGGCCGTCCTCAGCTTTCTTGAATTCCACGGCATACACCTCCGGATGTCCATGACCGAAGTCAAAGGATTTCTCCGACTCTGAGGGCTGCAGCTGACGGGTGTTTTCGAACGTGTGCCAGCCCCAGTCGGACATGGCGTTCAGGGGCACACCTGCCCCATACTCAAAAGGGTAGCTCTGCAGACCGGTGATATCGACGGTGGTGGCAAAATGGCCGTTGCCCACGCTGAGCGATGCCAGGGGGTCGGCCTCGGTGATCAGGGGGTTATGACGCGTCACGACGGCTTGCCTGTCAATGGCTGCCGTCGTGTTGTCTGTGTCATAGCCCAGCTTCTCCATCTCGAGCGATGCCCAGATGAAGGGGCCTACACCCTTGGCGTCATTGTCGCGGACGGGTTCCGAGAGATAGTAGTCGTAGCCTCCGTCGCGCCTCCTGTTCTCCTTCATGTCGGCCTTGGGATTGATCTTCTTCAGGGCAGCCTCTACCTCTGGGGTGGCAGCAGGACCAAGACCTGCCACCGAACAACAGTTGGTGAGCGAGATGGTCTTGTCGCCATTCACACGGATCATATTGTTGATGATGCCTTTATAGGCCTTGATGCCGGCATCGCGGTATTTGGTGCCGAGATAGCCCTTGTTATAGGCTTTCAGCAGCACATAGGCGAACATCGAGGTGGCGGTCGATTCCAGGTAATTGCCTTCACGTCCGGGAGAGTCCATCACCTGATACCAGGTACCGGTCTTCTTGTCCTGCCACTTGATGATGGCATCGAGGTCTTTCTGCAGGAGCTCTAACACCTCACCACGACGGGCATAATCCTCCGGCAGGGCATCGAGCACCTCTATCAGGGCCATCGAGTACCATCCCTGGGCCCGGGCCCAGCAATGTTGTGAAAGACCTGTCTCCTTATCTGCCCAGAAGGTGTTGCGGGTCTCGTCGTAGGCATGGCGGTTCAGACCGGTCTTCGGGTCTAACGTGCGCTCGTAGGTGATCTTCAGCTGATTGACAGCATCGTCATATATAGCGGTAGCAAATTTTTTACTTATAGCGGTAGCAAATTTTTCACTTTTCACTTTTCCCTTTTCCCTCATATTGGGTGCGGTTAGCACCCGGAATGGCAGCCCCATGAAAATGCCGTCCAACCATACCTGATAGGCATAGATGGCCTTGTGCCAGTAGACCTTGTCGACCTTGGTACGGGGCTGGTCCTTCAGCTGCTTCATCATGGTCTGCATGGCGATGAGGTTCTTGGGCTCGGGATAGAGGTTGTACATCCGGGTTACGAAATGACCTGTACGGATATTGTCGAGGTTGTAGTCGAGGATGTTGTATCCCCGGATCTCTCCCTTGGCATTAATCATCGTGTCGGTATATTCCTGACAGTATTTGCGGATGGCCTCACCACCATAGGCCAGATAGGTGTCCAACATGCCCTCGAGCTCGATGCCCATCACGTAGCTCCATTTGGGCTGGGTGGAGAAATCAAGCAGGTAGCTCTTCGGCACACGCTTCATCTCGCTATAGGTCATCCACTCGCTGTAGTGCTTGTAGGGCTTCTCGGTCAGGGCCAGGGAACCGTTGACAAAGAGGTTGTCAAACTTCACATTCCGCGTCTTGCCTGAGGAAAAATTGCCGGCTCCGACACCATTGAACTTACAGTTCTTCACCAGGATGTCATACACATAGGTATCTTCCTCGAGACCGATGATCTGAACGCCGTATTTTGATTGCTCGCTGGTGACATTCTCCATATAGACATTCCGCACTGTGGGATAATTGCCACGACAGCAGATCTCATTATGCTCATAGTCGAGGTTGATCTTCAGCACGCTCTCCTTGCAGACGCCCACCTTTACATCTTTCATATTGATGTTCTCGATGATACCGCCACGACAGGAATTGGTCTTGATACGCAACACACGCTCCAGCTCTGGGGAGTCCATCACACAGTCGTGGGCATAGATGTTCTTTGCTCCGCCACTGATCTCGGAACCAATCACCACACCGCCATGACCGTTCTTCATCTCACAGTTGCGGATGATGATGTTCTGCGAGGGCATGTTACGCTCACGACCATCGCGGTTTCTTCCGCTCTTGATGGCTATACAGTCATCGCCGGTATTGAAGAAACAGTCTTCAATCAGCACCCGGTCACAGCACTCTGGGTCGCAGCCGTCTCCATTAGGACCGTCGTTGATCATCTTCACCCGACGAACGGTGATGTCGGTAGAGTGCAGGGGATGGATCACCCAGAAGGGGGAACGCAACAGGGTGATGTCCTCCATGAGGATTCCCTCGCACTTGTTGAAATTGACAAGCTGGGGGCGCAGACCGTCCTGAGGACCGAAGACGCGCTCAGGCGTGCGCTCACCTTTCTCATTATACATAGGGATACCGTCCTCGCCATTCTTCAACAGTCTGGCACGGGCTCCTTTGTTCTGCGCAATACCACCTTCCTTGGCACCGAAACGACCACTGCCACACCAGGGCCACCAGGTGTCGTTCGAACCGCCGCCATCAATGGTTCCCTTGCCGGTGATGGCAATGTCCTTGGCCTTGAAGGCATAGACACAGGGCGAGAGGTTGAAACACTCCAGTCCCTCCCACGAGGTCTCCACGATGGGGTAGAGCTCGGGCTCGAAGGCAAACTCCAGAACTGCTCCTTCCTGAACTTCGAGGTTGACACCGCTCTTCAACTGGATGGCGGCTGTCAGGAAATGACTGCCGGCAGGCACCACCACCTTACCGCCGCCTTTCTTCGAACAGACGTCGATGGCCTTCTGGATGGCCTTCTGGTTCTGGGCGGCTGTGGCGTCGGTCTTGGCACCATACTTGGTGATCAGATAGGTCTTGTCTGCAAACTGAGGCACTCGGATACTCTGTTCGATCTGCTTGTACTGGGCGGCATCCCAGCCTTGTGCAAGGACCACCATCGGCATCAGCAGACAGAGCATCAATACTTGGAAAAGTCTCTTCATCATTTGTATTTAGTAATTTAGTCCGTAGTTTCACGATTCGCCTGCAAAGTTACGAATAATACGCGAAACTACGAACTAAATGCAGAAAAAAACAACGTAAACGTTATAGTTGCAATGCCTCGAACAGGGTGTCGAGGGCTTTCTCAGCATCACCCTGAGCCTCGTCCAATAAGCTCACGAACTTCGAACCGATGATGGCACCGGCTGCATTGTCCTGGGCGGCTTTCAGGGTCTGGGCATTCGAGATGCCAAAGCCGATCATACGGGGATTACGCAGGTTCATGGCGTTGATCTTACGGAAATAGGCCTGCTTCTGGTCGTCGAAACTTTTCTGGGTACCGGTGATCGAGGCCGACGACACCATGTAGATAAAACCATCGGTATGGTCGTCGATGAATCGGATACGTTCCTCGCTGGTCTCAGGGGTGATGAGCATGATGATACGCAGGTCATATTGGTCGGCAATGGGCTTGACCAGGTTCAGATAGTCATCGAAGGGCAGGTCGGGGATGATGGCGCCGCTGACACCGGCCTTGACACAACGCTGACAGAAGGCCTCGATGCCATAATGCAGGATGGGATTCAGATAACCCATCAGCACCAGCGGAATCTCTACCTGATCCTTGATGGCTTCCAGTTGTGAGAAGAGTTTGCTGAGGGTCATCCCGTTCTTCAGGGCCTTCGTGGCGGCACTCTGGATCACCGGTCCATCGGCCAGGGGATCGCTGAAGGGGATGCCTACTTCTACCATCGCAATGCCCTTGCGCTGCATGGCGAGAATCACATCGGCAGTACCCTCCAACGTGGGACTGCCGGCACAGAAATAGAGCGAAAGGAGCTTCTTCTCCTTGCTATTCTCGAAAAGCTGATTGATCTTGTTCATAATGATTGAATAAATGTATTGAGTTTATTGATATCCTTGAGGCCGGGAGCAATCTCGAATCGGGAGTTCAGGTCGATGCCGATACATTGGGGATGCGCGAAGGCCTGAATACGCTCGGCATCCTCGGGACCAATGCCACCACTCAACAGGAAGGGCGTCTGACCGTGATAGTCAGAGAGCACCTCCCAGTCAAACTGCGTGCCATTGCCTCCCACAGAGGGGCCCTTGGTATCGAAGAGGAAATAGTCTGTCAGTCCCTCATAATCTTTGGTCTGTTCCAGGTCGTCAGTGGTGGCGATGCTGAAGGCCTTGATCAACTGTGGGGGAAGGATGGAGTCGCCCAGAGTCGCAATCTGATGGTGCAACTGGTCGATATAGGCCTTCGACTCATGGCCATGCAACTGCAGACAGTCGAGGCGATAGCGATGACTGAGGCTCAGGATGGTCTCCGGAGCTTCGTCCACAAAGACCCCCACACGCTTGGCATTCCTGGGTAGGTAGTCGGGCAGTTCGCTGACATACCGGCTTGACTTGGGCCAGAAGATAAGACCGAGCCAGTCGATGCCCAGGGCTTCCACCTCGCGGATATTGGCTGACTCACGCATGCCACATACCTTGATCAAAAGTTCTTGACGCTTCATCCTTTACGGTTATAATTGTTGAATAAATGCCTGCAACGCTGCGCCGGGATCTGCCTGCTTCATGAAATGTTCTCCCATCAGGAAACCTCGGAAACCGGCTGCACGCAACTGCTTCACGGTCAGAGGGGCGGAGAGTCCGCTCTCGCTGACCTTCACAGCATCCTGGGGTAACAGCTCCGCCAGACGGAAAGAGGTGTCTGTGTCGGTCACAAACGAACCCAGATGACGGTTGTTGATGCCGCAGAGGTCGGGCTCCTGCTCGGCATAACCGAGTTCTTCCTGGGAATGCATCTCCAACAACACCTCCATACCCAGTTCATGGGCGGTCTGCTGCAAGGCCTTGCAATTTTCCTTGGTCAGACAGGCGGCTATCAACAACACGGCAGAGGCACCACAGAGTCGGGCCTGGAACAACTGGTACTCGTCGATGACGAAATTCTTATAGAGGATGGGTATCTTCACGCCCTGATGACGGGCGATGCGGATAAACTCATCGCATCCCCCGAAATAGTGCTCGTCGGTCAGGATGGAGAGGGCGGCGGCACCGTGTTGCTGATAACTCAAGGGAATCTCCTCGGCCTTGCCTTCTTCCTTGATCCAACCTTTCGAGGGGGACTTGCGCTTGAACTCAGCAATGATGCCGCTGTCTGACTCAACAAGGGCCTTCGACAACGAGGCTACGCTGAAATCGAGCAGTGGCTCTACGCAACGATGAATCTCGCGCTCGCTGAACTCTGCCTTAAAGCGTTCGACCTCTACTCGCTTATGTGCCACAATCTCCTGTAAGATATCTTTTGCCATAATCAATTCGTGAAAATCATTTAATTCGTTTAATTCGTGCGCTCGGCTCTGCCGCTTATTCGAGCAAAGCGAGTCTTAAGAAATTAGTGGTCGAAAAATCAACTATTCAACTCTACGAATTTCTTGAATGTGCGGAGCGCAGCGCCGCTGTCGATGCTCTCACGGGCAATCTCGATGCATTCCTCAATGCTCTTCTTCCCCTTCTCCAAGACTTGGATACCAAAACCTGCATTGGCCAGGACAATGTTCTTCTGGGCTGGCAGGGCTCGGTTCTCAAGCACGGAGTCGAAGATCTGGGCGGCCTCTTCTTCTGTGGCACCGCCTACCAGCTCCTCTGGCTTGGCAATGGCGAAACCCAGGTCCTGGGGCTTGAAGATGCGCTCGTAGTCGTTGGTGGTCACCTTGAAGTCGCCTGTCAGTGAGATCTCGTCATAGCCGTCGATGGAGTTCACAATACCATAGTCGATGCCTAGCTTCTGATAGACACTGTTGTAAAGACGCATCTGGTCGAGATTGGCCACACCCAACAACTGACACTTGGGCTGGCTGGGGTTGACGATGGGACCCAGCAGGTTGAAGATGGTGGGGAACTGCAGGGCCTTGCGGATAGGACCAACAAACTTCATGGCCTTGGCAAACAACTGGGCATGCAGATACACGATACCTGCCTCGTTCAGACTGCGGTTCAGCTTGTCGATGTCGTCAGTAAACTTGATGCCATGGTGCTGGATCACATTCGAGGCACCACTCACACTGGTGGCGGCATAGTTACCGTGCTTGGCAACCTTATAGCCGGCACCTGCAATTACAAAACAGGCGGTGGTAGAGATGTTGAAGGTGTTCTTACGGTCACCTCCTGTTCCTACCACGTCAATATAACGGTCTGCCTGTAAAACGGCAGGGACACCGGTCTCCAGGATACCATCGCGGAAACCTAACAGCTCATCAACGGTCACACCTCTCATCTGAAGACAGGTGAGCAGGGCGGTAATCTGTTCATTGGGATACTCTGAATGGGTGATACCAATCAGGATGGTCTTCATCTCCTCGCGGGAGAGCTCTTCGTGATTCAACAGGCGGAAGAGATAGCCTTTCATTGTCTGTTCCATATTATTCACTTTTCACTTTTCACTTTTCACTTCTCATTATACATACATCCAGTTCTGGAGCATTTTCCGTCCATCAGGCGTGAGCACACTCTCCGGATGAAACTGGATACCTCTCACATTCAGGGTCTTATGCCTGAGGGCCATGATCTGTCCCTCGGGACTCTCGGCAATGACCTCCAGACAGTCAGGAAAGGCTTCTTTCGAGACCACCCACGAGTGATAGCGCCCGATGGTGATGTCTCGCTCCAGACCTGAGAAAATGGGGTCGTCAACCATAATCCGACAGGGGGTAGCGACGCCATGAAACACCTCCGAGAGATTCTCCAACTGTCCACCGAACACCTCTCCAATGGCCTGATGACCCAGACAGACGCCTAATATGGGCTTCTTGCCGGCATAGGTCTTGATCACGTCCAACAGCAACCCTGCCTCTGAGGGAATACCGGGACCTGGCGAGAGCACGATCTTATTGTACTGCTCCAGATCCTCCAACTGAAACTGGTCATTGCGCACGACGTCGACCTCTGCGCCCAGTTCCTTAATCAAATGACTCAGATTATACGTAAACGAGTCGTAATTATCTATTATTACAATCTTCATATTCTTCTTTCTTTACCACGAATTTCACTAATTTCACGAATTTTTTAGTGCTGAAAAATAATTAGTTTAATTCGTGAACTCGGCTCTGCCGCTTATTCGAGCATAGCGAGTCTTAAGAATTCGTGGTCGTTTTACATTTCTGTCGCTTTTTCGATGGCCTTGCGCAAGGCCCCGAGTTTATTATTCACTTCCTGCAGTTCGTACTCCACGTCGCTCTTCGCCACGATACCACCACCTGCCTGGAACCACAACTCGCCGTTTCTCGAAACAAACGTACGGATGGTGATGGCCTGGTTCAGACTGCCGTCAAGACCAATCATACCGATACATCCGCCATAGGCTCCTCGGTTGTGGGGCTCGTATTCTGAGATCAGTTGCATGGCCCTTACCTTGGGCGCACCGGAGAGGGTTCCTGCGGGGAAGGTGTCGATAAAGGCTTTGATGGGATCTGCTCCCTCATCCAACTCGCCCGAGACTCTCGACACCAGATGGATCACATGACTGTAATACTGCAGGTCCTTATAGAAGTCCACTTTCACCTGATGGCAGTTCCTGCTCAGGTCATTCCTGGCCAGGTCTACCAGCATCACATGCTCGGCATTCTCCTTGGGGTCATTGCGCAGATACTCCGCACCCTTCTTGTCGGCCTCTTCATCACCTGTCCGCTTGGTAGTCCCCGCGATGGGATCAATATACGCCCGGTAGCCGTTCCTGTGTGTGGCTGTGCCACAGCCACCTCTGCTAGTCTTTACGATTCTGCAATGTGTCTCTGGACTGCTGCCGAAGATCCTGAATCCACCGAAATCAAAATAGAAAAGATAGGGACTCGGGTTGATACTCCTCAACGCACGATAGAGCTTGAAATCATCGCCTTCATATTTCTGGACAAACCGCCTGCTGAGCACAATCTGAAACACATCGCCACGCAGACAATGTTGAATTCCTTTACGGATATTTTCACGATGTTCATCATCGGTCAGCGTACTCGAAACCTCTCCCACAGGATGGAAATCATACGCCTGCACATTGGCCTTGTTCATCGCCTTGATGATATTCTCAATCGCAATGTTTTCTCTTTCCTCTTTTTCACTTTCCTCTAAACTCACCACCTTCAACGTGTTATTATGATGATCGAACACAATCACCTCCTTATACAGGACATACAACACATCTGGCGCGTCGTTCTTTTCCTGGGTCTCATCCTTCACAGGGATGTTCTCAAAGTACCTGACAGCATTGAAAGAGGTGTAGCCGAATAGTCCGCAAAACTCTGAATCCCTGCCGTTTACATGAATGTGTTGAAGGAGCGCGTTAATGGCCTTGTCTGCCTGGAATTCTGGACGGATCATCTCCTCCAGGACACTCCCGTCAGGGTAGTTGATAGTGGCCTTTCCATGTCCGATGGCAACGCTGGCAATGGGATGAAGCCCGATAAACGACCTGGCATTGTTCTTGTCGTGATAGTCGGAACTCTCCATCAGTGCACTCTGCGGATAGAGGTCTCTCAGTCTCATATAGACCCCCACCGGCGTATACAAATCCGCCAGTATCGTCTTACTGACCGTAGTATAGTTAAATGTAATCATAATTCTTAATTCTTAACTCTTAATTCTAAACTAAAAATTCCCGTATTCCTTGGCCATGGCCTTGTTCTTCAAGTACGTCTCCACATCCTTGTCACCTCGGCCACTCACGGTCAACACCACCACATCATCTTTCTTAAACGATAGCTTCTTCAGGGCCGCAATGGCATGGGCACTCTCAATAGCAGGAATAATACCTTCCATACGGGTCAGTTCATAACCGCCATAGATGGCCTCATCGTCATTGATGCTCAACACCTGTGTACGACCTTTCTTAGCCATGTTACAATGCATAGGACCCACACCGGGATAGTCGAGACCTGCGGAAATCGTGAAGGCCTCCTGTATCTGGCCGTCTTCATCCTGCATCACCAGCATCTTGGCCCCGTGCAGGATGCCCGTTGTACCGCGATGGATCGTCGCTGCTGTATAATCCGTATCCCAGCCATGACCACCTGCCTCAGCCAGGACAATCTTCACACGCTCGTCATCCATATAGTGATAGATGGTACCTGCGGCATTCGAACCTCCTCCGATACAGGCTATCAAATAATCAGGATAGTCACGGCCTTCTTTCTCGGCCAACTGCCATTTGATCTCTTCTGAGATGACACTCTGCATCTTGGCCACGAGGTCAGGGTAGGGATGGGGACCCATCGTGGAACCGACGATATAGAAGGTGTCCTGGGGATGACAGCACCAGTCTCTGATGGCCTCACTACAGGCATCGCTCAGGGTCATGTTGCCCGTTCTTACAGGATGTACCTCGGCACCCAGCATCTTCATACGCTCTACATTGGTGTGCTGACGCTCCACGTCCGTGGCACCCATAAACACTTCGCACTTCAGGTTCATCAGGGCACAGACAGTGGCAGTGGCCACACCATGCTGACCGGCTCCCGTCTCTGCTATGATACGGGTCTTACCCATCTGCTTGGCCAACAGGATCTGACCGATGGTGTTGTTGATCTTGTGGGCTCCGGTGTGATTCAGGTCTTCACGCTTCAGATACAACTTACAACCATACTGCTCACTCATCCGCTGGGCATAGTACAGGGGGGAGGGCCTGCCCACATAGTCCTTCAGAAGGGCGTGGTACTCGCGCTTGAAGGCCTCCGACTCGATGATCGGCAGATAGGCTTCCTGCAGGTCATGCACGCACTTGTAAAGGATCTCGGGTACATAAGCACCACCGAACTCTCCATAAAAACCGTTCTCGTCTACTTGATAACTCTTCATTTTACTATATATTTTATATTTGTGTTGTTGACTTAACAAAAAAGACTCACCGCTGTCGCGATGAGCCTCTTATATCTTCGTTGAATAACAGATAGGGCGATTAGTCTCGCGACGTTTTTGATCTCGAGCTCTGCCACCACCAAATGTTATTCTGACACTTCATATCTTCACTGATTTTGTCTGATTCGGCGGCAAAGGTATAGCGTTTTTTTCAAATATGCAAGTTTTTTTGCACTTTTTTGCTAAAAAACTTGCAAGTTAGATAAATAACTCGTATATTTGCCGCCGATAAGATTCTTATCAGCCATTTGCTGATTCACCTTATCTTTTTTTATAGAGAGGTTGGTAGCGTCCTGCACCAACCTCCATTTTTTCACATCTTACATCATCCTTCTTACATCATCCATCATCCATCTTCCATCATCCATCTACTGGATCTCCCATCCAATGGCACTGGCTCCCAGCACTGCGGCACTGGCTCCATCCAGACCACTCACCAGGAATTGGGCCTTGTCCTTGAAGATCTTCAGCACATGGGCGTTATAGGCCTCGCGGATGGGCTTCATGATCAACTCACCTGCCTTCACCATACCTCCGAAGAAGATAAAGGCCTCAGGACTGCTGAAAGCGGCGAAGTCGGCACAGGCCTCGCCCAACATCTTACCGGTGAAATCGTAGATCTCCTTGGCCAGCTCGTCACCCTTGCCGGCTGCGATGGAGACATCCAGACTGGTGATGTCCTCGGGCTTCATGTCACGCAACAGACTCGGACGGGTGGTCGTGGCCAACAGCTCTCGGGCGGTACGGGCAACGCCTGTGGCGGAACAGTAGGCCTCCAGACAACCGGTCCTGCCACAACCGCACATACGACCTTCTTCACCTCTCACCATCGTCACATGACCTAACTCTCCGGCAAAACCGTCATGGCCATAGAGCAACTGCCCGTTCACCACGATGCCTGAACCTACACCGGTACCCAGGGTGATCACAATGAAGTTCTTCATACCTCTGGCTACACCATATACCATCTCACCGATGGCTGCGGCATTGGCATCATTGGTCAGGGCAACGGGGATGTTGTTCAGACGCTCGCTGAACAACTGGGCCAGAGGCACCACACCATGATGGGCCCAGGGCAGATTGGGCGCAAACTCAATCGTACCTTTATAATAATTACCATTGGGAGCGCCTATACCCATGGCCTTGATCTTCTCAATGCCTCCTACTTGGTCGATGATCACCTGCAACGCCTCTACACAGGCGTCCACATAGTCCTCTACCTTCTCATAACCACCGGTCTTGATGGCTGTGGTGGCCTTGATGTCACCACGGGAATCTACAATACCAAAAACGGAGTTCGTGCCTCCCAGATCCAAACCGATTACATACGGCTTCATTACATTCTGTTGTTCCATTGTTTTATAGTTTTATGATGATTTATTCTGTATCTCTGTTTCAAGCTACAAAATTACGAAAAAACTTACAATCAAAGGCCATTTTTACGGAAATTAACCTTTCGACGGCAACAAACAGCATGCCTCATGAAGATTTCTGGGGGAAATGTTTGCAGTTTCGGAAAATATTTTGTAACTTTGCATACGCAAAGTGAATACAAGGCAGAAAATGAAAATAAAACGCTATCTCTCATGGTTGTCTCTCTTGTTGGTGTCTTTGGTGCTCATCTCTTGTCATGAGAAGATGGGACATAGCCCGAAGGCCAGCAGGGTGGATAGCATCTTGTTCGATGTGGGCGTCAGGATGGAGTACGACAGTATGATCATCCTGGCCAATGCCTATGAACAGCAGGGCCTGATCTCTGAACTCGACGCGAATCGCTGGCGGGGAGTGGCTTATTACCATCAGGGACATTACCGCATGTCGGAGATCTACTACCGCAAGGCGATCGAGTCTGAGATAAAGACCGAGGAGGACCAGCTGAGCTATAACAAATGTGCACGCAGACTCTCGGAACTCTTGCTCGTCAAGGGCGACTATGAGGGTTCGCTGCTCGTGGCCATCCCTGCGGTGAAGAAGATGGAGGAGACGGGCATAGGCTCGGATATCGATTACGCCATCCTCCTCAATAACATCGGGTGCTGCCAGATCAACCTCGGACAGGATGAAGAGGCGAAGGAGAGCTTCCTGACGGCTCGTGGACATTATGCCAACCGTTGGCAGTCGGACTCTACCAGCCGTGGTTTCCAGGAGGCTGTACTGGGTACGGTCTATACGAGCATGGCGTATATCAACACACGTCGCTATGCGGAGTCCATCTACTGGATCGACCGCACGGAGATGCTCCTCGATAAATACCGTCAGAAACGGGATGCACGAAAGGATTATTTTGATGAGTACCAGGGACGCATCGAGATCATGAGGGCTGTGGCGAAACAGGGACTGGGCAAGAAGGACCAGGCGGAGGAGGCGTACAAGGCTTTCCTCCAGACGGACTACTCGAAGACAGCACCTGGACATATCAACGCGAATGACTACCTCGTCATGGCGGAACGTTACCAGGAGGCGGCCGACAACTACCGGTATCTCGACCAGGCAATAGAACACTGGGGCATGGAGGCCTCGCTCGATAACATCCAACTCTACATGCTCCCGAAGTTCAGGGCCAACAAAGAGGCGGGACGCAGGGATTCGGCACGAGTGGTGGCAGAGAGGATCCTCAATGTGCTCGACTCTGCCATCACTGGACAGAAAAACAGCGCTACAGCGGAATTGGCAACGCTCTATGATACCCAGGGCAAGGAACAGGAGATCCTCCAGAAGGAGGCAGACCTCTCCCGACAGCGGATGTGGTGGACGGCCGTATCTCTCCTGCTCATCATCTTGTTCTTTACCATCTATACGTTCCATAAGCGCAGGTCTACACATCGCTTGAAGGTGGCGCACGAAAAACTGCAGGTGGCCTATGACCAGCTGGAGGAGGCAACTGCCCACCGTGAAAGGATAGAGAGTGAACTGCGCATCGCCAGGGATATCCAGATGTCGATGGTGCCGAATATCTTCCCCAATCGCGAAGGACTGGACATCTATGCGAAGATAGAACCGGCCAAGGAGGTGGGTGGCGACCTCTATGGCTACCTCCTCATGGGCGATGAGCTCTACTTCTGTCTGGGCGACGTGAGTGGAAAGGGGGTTCCGGCATCGCTGTTCATGGCGCAGGCTACACGTCTCTTCCGCACATTGGCTACCCAGCACATGATGCCGGCAGAGATTGCCACGCGTATGAACGCGGCCCTCTCGGAGGATAATGAACAGGGGATGTTCGTCACGATGTTCATTGGCTGCATCGACCTGGCGAAGGGGATCATGGACTTCTGTAACGCTGGTCATAACCCACCGTATTTAGGGAATACCAAAGGGGGCGGGGAGTTCCTGGAGATGTTGCCGAATGCACCCATCGGTCTCTGGCCGGGACTGGAGTATGATGGGGAACGGCTCGAGGATATCCGCGGAAAGATGCTGGTGGTCTATTCGGATGGTCTCAATGAGGCGGAGAACAGACAACAGGAACAGTTTGGTGATGATCATATTCTTGAACTCCTGCGGAAGATGCCGGAGGCGAGTGCCCAGAAGGTCATAGAATCGCTCTATGAGGGGGTGCAGAAGCATCGTGATGGGGCGGAACCAAATGATGACCTGACCATCTTGAGCATTCGTGTAGAATAATTAATTGTTGTAGCTATGCCGTTTCATGTACCGATAAACATACTGGATTTCATTTTCAAGGGAATGATGATTGGCGTGATTGCCAGTGCACCGATGGGACCTGTGGGCATCCTCTGTGTCCAACGCACACTCAACAAAGGACGATGGTATGGCTTTGCCACAGGCATAGGGGCTGCGGCAAGTGATATCCTCTATGCGGGATTCGCAGGCTTCGGTATGTCGTTTGTCATGGATCTCATCAACAACGACCAGAACCGCTTCTACCTCCAGATAGCGGGTAGTGTCATGCTGCTCTGCTTCGGACTCTATACGTATCGCTCAGACCCCACGAGGAAGATGCACCAGTCGGGACAACAGAAGGGTACACTCTGGTATAACGCATGGACGGCCTTCCTGGTCACGTTCTCTAATCCGCTCATCATCTTCCTCTTCCTGGCCACATTCGCACAGTTTGCCTTCGTCCTGCCCAACCATCCCTTCGAGATGCTCGTGGGCTTCGCCAGCATCGTGGGTGGGGCCTTGCTCTGGTGGTGGGGACTGACATGGCTGGTCGACCAGATACGCACGAAATTCGATACCAATGGCATACGCATCATCAACCAGATCATTGGGGGGGCAGTGGTCGTCGGATCTATCATCATGCTCCTCGGCACCACCACAAATCTGTTAAGGTTCTGAATAAATGTATATATCACAGGATTTAAGAAAGAAGAATATTGCTGAGTACCTGCTCTATATGTGGCAGGTAGAGGATACCATCAGGGCATTCGACTGCTCGCTGCGACGCATCCGCGATGAGTGGGTGGCACGCTTCGGTTATACCGACGAACAGAAGGAGGAGGAACTCGACTGGTTCGGGAATCTCATCCGCATGATGAACCAGGAGGGCTGTCGCGAAAAGGGTCACCTCCAGATCAACCAGGTGACCATGCAGATGCTCGTAGAACTGCACAACCAACTGCTCCAGTCGTCTAAGTTCCCTTTCTACTCAGCGGAATACTATAAGGTGCTTCCCTTTATCGTGGAACTGCGGAATCGTGGGGCTAACAAGGAAGAGAATGAGATAGAGACGTGCTTCAACTCGCTCTATGGCGTCATGCTCCTCCGCCTCCAGCAGAAACCGATCTCTCCTGATACGGCCCATGCGGTCAAGGAGATCACCACCTTCATCGGCATGCTCTCAGATTATTATAAAAAGGATAAGGAAGAAGGCTTAAAGTTTGAATAATGAATATTTTAATTACGGGCTGCAACGGCCAACTTGGCAACGAACTCCAATTACTGGAGCCCTCACACCCCAACCACATCTTCTATAATACAGATGTGGCGGAGCTGGACATCACCAACCAACAGGCCATTGAGACCTTCATCGACACCAACCACATTGAGGGCATCGTCAATTGTGCAGCATATACAGCCGTCGACAAGGCTGAGGACAACGAGGAACTCTGTACACTTCTCAATGCGGAGGCACCGGCTTACCTGGCTGCTGCCATCGGCAGACGGAAGGGTTGGATGATCCAGATCTCCACGGACTATGTCTTCGATGGCACCCAACACACACCTTATACGGAAGAGGCGGATACGTGTCCGAACAGTGTCTATGGCAAGACAAAACTGGTGGGGGAGTTCAACGTCCAGAAATTCTGCCCGCAATCGATGATCATCCGCACTGCCTGGCTCTACTCCTCCTTCGGCAATAACTTCGTCAAGACGATGATTCGCCTGGGAAAGGAGAAACCGGAACTGGGGGTCATCTTCGACCAGATTGGGACACCGACCTATGCGCGTGACCTGGCTGTGGCCATCTTCACTGCCATAGAAAAGGGAATCGTGCCGGGCATCTATCACTTCTCCAACGAGGGGGTCATCTCCTGGTACGACTTCACCAAGGCGATCCATCGCATCGCGGGCATCACCTCCTGTCATGTGCGACCGCTCCATACGTCGGAGTATCCCACACCTGCCAAACGCCCTCATTACTCCGTCCTCGACAAGTCCAAGTTTAAAAATATATATGGTATAGAGATCCCCTACTGGGAAACCTCCCTTCAGGATTGTATTTCAAAATTATGATTCAGGAAATAGATAGAAGACGAACATTTGCGATTATCTCGCACCCCGATGCCGGTAAAACGACATTAACAGAAAAATTCCTCCTCTTTGGAGGACAGATCCAGGTGGCTGGCGCTGTCAAGAACAACAAGATCAAAAAGACCGCCACCTCCGATTGGATGGACATCGAGAAACAACGTGGTATCTCGGTCTCCACCTCAGTGATGGAATTTGACTACACACCAACAGGCAAAGATGTTGAATACAAAGTCAACATCCTCGATACCCCGGGTCACCAGGACTTTGCCGAGGATACCTTCCGCACACTCACAGCCGTTGACTCTGCCATCATCGTGGTGGATGGCGCCAAGGGTGTGGAGACACAGACGCGTAAGCTGATGACGGTCTGCCGCATGCGTAAGACGCCTGTCATCATCTTTATCAATAAGATGGACCGCGAAGGACGGGATCCCTTTGACCTCCTCGATGAACTGGAACAGGAACTCGAGATCAAGGTGCGTCCGCTCTCATGGCCCATCAACCAGGGCGCGAAGTTCAAGGGGGTGTACAACATCTACGAACAGAAACTGGACCTCTTCACGCCTGATAAACAACGGGTCACGGATAAGGTGGAGATTGATATCAACAGTGCTGACCTCGACAGTCGGGTGGGGGAGGATAATGCCGCTAAACTGCGCGAGGACCTCGAACTGGTGGATGGGGTCTACCCGGAGTTCGATGTGGAGACGTATCGCGCTGCAGAGGTGGCACCGGTGTTCTTTGGCTCGGCATTGAACAACTTCGGTGTGCAGGAACTGCTGAATTGCTTCGTGGAGATTGCGCCCAGTCCTCGGCCAACGAAGGCG
>JAEETD010000038.1 GCA_016290175.1 Prevotella sp.
GAACTGAAGCTGGTTATAGGCATCCTGCTGGGCCTCGCTCAAGGGCTGGATCCTGTCGAAATGGGGCTCACCACCATGATTCAGGCGTCCTACTTCCTGTTCATAGGTCTCCAGAAGGCCGCGCTTGACGAGGGCATTGACGGTCTGGAGGCTATGGCCCTGGTTCAGGAGCTCATCGCGGGTCAATGGAGAGTCGAAAGACAGGAAATCGACAAATGCTTTCAGCTGGGACGGGGCTCGCTGGAGCATATCGAGGGCGATGTGAAGAGCCTGTTCGCTGCGGAACTGGGGGGTGAGGCGGATATAGGTCTCGGTCTTGGGCTTATAGCCGTCTTCGGCTTTCAGACCAGAAGGGAGAGCGGCCTTGTAGACCTCACCTATTGGCGACAGATAATATTCAGAAATCCATTGCCAAAGCCGGAGCTGAGAGTCGAGGAGAATCGGTGAGGCATCAAGCACCTGAAGGATGTCCTTAATCTGAAAGCCTTCGGGGAGAGGTCCTTTATGCGTTTTGGAGACGATGCCGACATAGGTCTTGCTGCGGCCGAAGGGCACGAGGACACGGACACCAACCTTCACCTGTTCTGCCAGGGATGCTGGCACGGAATAGGTGAAGAAGCCGTCGAGCGGCACGGGCAGGATGACGTCGACAAACAAAGCCTGCTTAGAAGAAATAGGTGGCAGAAATCTGCCAGGATTTAGGTTTCGTATCGTCGGATATGGCTTTCACGCCCTCATCGAAAGAGGCTTCAGCTGTAGAACTGACGCCCACATTATAGACAAAGCCGAACTCCAGATGACGGGACAAGAAGAAACCTGCGCCAAGATTTACGCTGAAGGCAGACTTCTTCAATTGGAAAGTATTCTGAACATATTCATGCTCCCACTTAAAATCCACATCATCACCGATATTGAAGGCGAACTGCGGTCCAGCTGTCACATAGAGGCCTGCAGCATCGCCGATACCCAGCGTCAAACGGGCATTCACAGGAACAAGAATATATTCTTGCTTGATCGACTCTCCATTAACCTTTGTCGACTTCTGGTCATACAAACCGGCAATGTCAATACCCAATCCGCCAATAGGCAAAGCCACCTGAACGGTAGGACCAACAAACCAACCCAGCTTGTTCTCAGTCTTAAAGACCTTCTCATCGAACTTCATGTCCTGGATGTCGAAACCACCCTTGACACCGATCTTGATACCCTGTGCGTGTACAGCCATTGTCATGGCTGAAAGCAGTATAAACAATGAAAGAAAACGTTTCATAAAACCATCTATAATATGTTCACGCTGCAAAGGTACGAAAAAAAGGTAAAAGTGAAAAGTGAAAAGTGAAAAAAATTAGTGTCTCTGTCTGCGGACGCTCACACGGGCAGAACTGTTGCTGGGAGCAGATGTGCTGGTCTTGCTCTTAGAACTGCTCACCGACGAGCGTCGTCCCGTCTTCTTGGCAGCCTTCGCCTTGGCCTTCTGAGCCGCTTTCACGTTGGCAGGATTGGCATTGGCAATGCTGTCGAGCGAGTCCTTGCGCTCCGGGTCGCCGAAGATGTTCTTGCGGAAAGCCTCCAACTCTGCCTCGATGCGCTTCTGCTCAGCCGACATCTTCGCGGTGTCGCCATCACAGATCTGAGCCAGTGTCTTGCCGAGCCGGTTGGTGGTCTTATAGATCTTTCCCTTGTACTGATTGGTGGTGAAGAAATCATCCATCGACATGGTGGCGGCATTGTTCAGACTGCTGATCATCACCGACTGACGGTTCAGATAGGGCTCCAGGTCGCTGTATTTCACCCAGAACAGCGGATAGGCCGTACCCTGACTGTTGGGATCGTCGCTGATGATGAAGTCGTCAGTACGCATCATCACCGGACAAAGGGCCAGCACCTTGATATGGAACGAGGAATTGGCCTGATCGTAATAGGCACTCTCCTTCAGATAGAGCTTCTTCACTTCGGCCGAGGGGATATCGCTGTTTTCCACCTTCAGTTTGCCGTTCGCACCCTCCTCATAGAAGATATGATAATTCTCGAGCATGGTCTTCATCTCTATCTGCGACGATTCCTCGAAGACATCGCTGCCATCGGTAGGATACTCATAGATGGGGACATAGCCGTTCTGCGCCAGCTTGAAGATATAGGTAAACAGGTTTACCTGCTTGCCCTGGGGTTCTACGGGATAGTACAGACCCGCGTTCGCATCGTCCTCGAGATTGATCTCGCGGTAGATATCCCGACGCCAGACCACATTCTCGGGCATATCCACTGCCGTGGGGAACGAGATCTGAGCCCGCCTCGTCATGGCCGACGAAGGAGAGCTCTTCTTTTTCTGCTGCTTCTGTTCTGTCTGCTGTTGCTGCTGAACACGACGAGCTTTCGGCTGCGCCGAAGCAGTTAAAGGTAAAAAGGTAAAAAGGTAAAAAGGTAAAAACCATTTTACCGCACCTCTTACCATATTCGTTATGCTATTCACTTTCATATCTTTTACTTTTTTACTCTTTTACCTTTTTACTTTTATTTCACAATGACTTCCATCGGATTCTGCAAGGTACGTGTCAGACCATCGGGACCGACCACCGTCACACGAGAGATATAGAAACGACGGTTGCGCGATAACTTACGGAAAGTATCTTTCTGACGGGCAGAGAACGAAGCCCCCTCGGAGGCCATCGGCACGGCATTGCCCATATTGTCAAAGAACACCGTCTCGAAACTCTGCACACGGAAGGCAATATCCAGGATACCGTCATCGATAGCGGCACCAATGGCATCAGCACCCACCAGCTGAGCCTTGGCCAGACCGCCGCCACGGTAACGTGTGGGATTGCCATGCTCATCCTTCATCGCAATGTACGGCGTAGGATCGGGCAATTTGCGCACACGGAACTTGAACTGTCCCATCTGTTGCGGACGGCCTGTATTGGTGGAAGTGACGGTAAAAGTGACATCCTGTCCCACTGTCGACGGACGGGCGATATAACGGCCCGGTCCTGAGGATTGCAGGGAGCCACCAGTCATCGTGGCCGAAATCTTATTCAGCGGCACGCCTGGCACACTGATGCTGATGGGGTTGTTGTAGCCGGCATAGAGCACGTTCATCAGGTCGGCACTCACCGTGGCACTGGGATCGACCACCGTATATTTCTGCGAGAAGTCGCGACGGATCTTGTCGCCATTACCATTCACGGTCTCCATATAGCCGTTCAAGGTAAAGTCGCCTGTAGCGGAGCAGACGCGCTCGTAGATGCCATCATGCAGATTCACTTTCTGCCCACCGATATAGATATCCGGCACCTGAGTGGTATCAACAGCTGCCATCACGATACGGGCAGAGAACTTATCGCCTCTGACAATGGTCTGTGAACTGGGAATCACAAAGGCATCCAACAGGTTCACGCGGATATCCTTCACGTCGATGTTAGACACCAGTGTATGCAACACCTCACGCTCAGCATAACGCACATCGCTCTGCAACTTCGAGAGCAGGGTGACGGCCGCTGCGGCAGGCATGTCCTCAAACATATACTCCTGCCAGTTCTTCCCCAAAGCCTGCGCCTTGCGGGGTACCGCCGTGGAGAGATTACCACTGATAATCTGTTTCTTGCTCATATCGTTGGTCATGCCGATGATACGCTTGCGGAACGAGCCGATGGCATTGAACAGCTCCTTGCCACGGCCTCTTCCCGGCGCCAGCATCACCTGATTGGCGGCCTCAAGGTCTTCCTTGTTCTTGATATCCTCCAGATTACCGTCTTTGCCGTCGGCCTCCTTGACGATGGCCAGTTTCAGTTCCTCAGCAAAGTTATACAGCGAATCGCTCATGCGCTTCACCTCCTGAGCCTTATCATACCACTGCCCCACCTTTGCCGGATTGAGTCGCATCTGCATGTCGAGATTGTCGTAGACGAGCTGGTTCTCCTTGATGGAGCCTGACGTGGTGCGGTTCAGGCTCTCCTCCACGAGGGAGAAGCCGTTGAGCACCTCGTTGGAGACATTCAACGCCAGCATGGCCATCAAGACGACATACATCAGATTGATCATCTTCTGGCGCGGGGATACCGGTCTTTTCTTTATTGCCATAGCTTATTGTCCAGCAGGCACGGCGGCTTTCATATTCACCGTCATGGCCTCAATCATTCGGGTATATATCTTATTGAGTTCTGCTATCTGCTCAGCCATCTTACGGGTCTGCTCATTGATCTCGTCGATGGTGCTGATCTGCGAGCTGGCACTCTTCAGCTGCAGTTCATAGATCTTGCAGATACCTGTCAGCGTACGATTCAGGTTCTCCATCTCCTCGGAGTTATGCGAGAGGCGCTCGCTCTGCTCAGATACCTTCGAGAGCATCTCGGTGAGACGCTTCAGCTCATCGACATAGTTGGCAGTAGCCTCCTCGAGCTCGGGATTCACCTGAGGCAGGATAGGAGCAGAGCCACCAGCCATCGTTGTGACAGAAGAGGAGACGGCTGCAATGGCCTCGGTATCGACGCTTGCCTGGCTTGCCTCGCTAGAAGGACTAGACATACTAGATTGGCTAGAAGGGCTAGATAGACTTGATGGGCCAGAAGAACCGCCACCGCCAATGATAATCGTTCCACCGTTGCCTCCGACGATGGTGGCAGTGGCTGATTCGGCGTGAGCAGGCTCTAGCTCGTCTTCAGCGGTCTTCACATGGGTATCCAGTTCCATACCGTCGGCGGTCTTGTCGAATGGACGGTCGAAGGCAGAGATAAAAAACACGAACACCTCGGTGCCCATTCCCAGGAACAGGAAGAAGTTGGCGCCTGGCAGGTGGGTCAGTTTGAAGAGGGTACCCAGAATCACGATCGAGGCGCCCCAACTATAGGCATAGTTCAGGAACGTCTGTCCCGGAACACTGTCCATCCACTTCTGCAAGCGGTAAACAAGATTGTATTTACTATAGGTTGTCATGGGGATTTACTATTTGACGATTTACAATTTATTTCTTCTTTGAAGTACGCACTTTCTCGCTGGTAGAGTTAGCCAGGCTGCGCACGCAACGGAAGCCAATATACGAACGCGGCTGGTTCTGATACTCCGAGGAGCGCCAGGCCGAGCGGATATACGACTCAGGATCCTTCCACGAGCCGCCACGAACGCTCTTCTGTTTCAGACGATAGGGATCCTCGATAGCAGCATTATACTTCAACTGCGGATTGATATCGTTCATGGCCTCCACACCGGCCTCTGTATAGATGGTACTCGTCCACTCTGCCACATTACCGGCCATATCGTAAAGACCGTTGCTGTTGGCAGAATAGATGCCCACCTTACTGGTAATCAGGTTGCCGTCTTTGGTATAGTTACCGTCATCGGGTTTGAAGTTGGCATAGAAGCATCCCTTACCGCTGGCCACATCTTCATTCTCCCAGGGGAACTCGTTCTGATCCTTGCCGCGGGCAGCAAACTCCCACTCAGCCTCTGTCGGCAGACGATAACGCTGTACGAAACGGGCAGCGGCACCAAGGCCCTTCAACAGGTATTCCGTACGCCAGGCACAGAAAGCATTGGCCTGCTCCCATGACACGCCCACCACGGGATAGTCATTATAGGCGGGATTCGAGAAGTAATAACGCATGTACATCTCATTGTCGGAATTGGGGAAATCGTTCACCCAACAGGTGGTATCGGGATAGATATTCACGATATAGGTATTGAGGAAGTCCCAAGGACCCGTCAACCTACGTTCGAGCGTTTCCCTGACAATCTTTCCCTCATCGTCGATGTAGGCAGTATCCTTCGAGATCCACACCTCTTCATCAGGATCGACGACGATGTCTGTATTCAGGTTGCGTTCCTCAGGATTCAGGCGGTTACGGCGCAAGGCAGCTGCCGTATAGTCATAGATCTCGTAGCGATAGTTCATCTGTGAGGCATCGAGCATCTTCTCGCCAGTCACAGGATTCGTGACATAGAGGCTCTCGATGGCACGCTGCTCATCCTCATTCGGTTTACGGGGCAATGGCTTCTTCCAGTTCAGATGAGGCGTGATGGGCTCACCATTCTTGTCTTCCTCGATCTTATAGGTCTCATCGCCGCCATAGTTGGGATCGGCCAGACGTTCGCGGAGGATAGAGTCGCGTACATAGTTCACGAACTGACGATACTTCGAATTGGTGACCTCGGTCTCATCCATCCAGAAGCCATCTACAGAGATATCACGGATGGGTGTCTGCTTACCCCAGAGGCTGTCTTGTTTCTCGATACCCATCTTCAGGTGACCGCGTTTGATGAGCGTCATACCATAGGGCGTAGGTTCTGTAAAAGCCCTGCCGCCGGCTCCTGTGACCTCTCCACCCTGTGACGAGGCCAGCTTACTACCGAAACAACTGGTCAGCAGTACAGCTGCTACAATGCATAATGCATAATGCAAAATGCATAATGGACTGCGCCCCATCTTTTCCATATTTCTTTTTCTATTCATTTTGTTTATTATTAATTATGCATTATGAATTATGCATTATAATATTCTCACACTCTTATGCAGGTTCTTCCCCTTTTTTAACAGGTTCAGATCTGTCTGATAGCCCACAAACAGCTCGTGGCTGCCATTACCCATGTTGATGGCCGTGGTATAGATCTCGTAACTGTAGCCGAGATGGATGCCGTGGAAGTTACCACCAAGCAGCACTGTCACTGAATTCGTCGGACTATACGACACGCCTGCGTACATCATCCTCTTCTCATGGGTGTACTTCAGACGGCCCGTCACGTCGGCACGCCACACGACGCCATCCGTGCGTCCCAAAGCAGAGGTTTGTATTGATAAAAACGGATTTTGAAGCCGAATATTGTATCCACCGGTCAAATAAAATGTAGCAGGGACCTCCAATTCATTGGTTTCACCCAACTCGACGACGGGTGAATTGAGATGCAGACCTGAGATGCCGACGTACCAGTTCTTATGGGTGTAATAGAGTCCGGCACCGAAGTCGACCCCTGTTCCTGTAACGTCTGTACTTGCGATGGCAGGGTCTGTTTCTTGCTCTGGCATGACGGCCTTGGAGCCGTCAAAGCCTTCGCTCAAGACATTGGCCTCTACGCCCACGCTGAGTCTGCCACCAAAAAGGCGTTTCTTATAGGCATACTGCACACCGAGACGCTTGTGGGAGAACAAACCGATCTCATCGTTGAGCAACTGAAGGCCCACACCGTGATAGGTGCCGAGGCCATAGAAAGGCATATCGCCAGCAGCATACATGGTCTTAGGGTTATTCTCGAAGCCGGCAAACTGCATAGCGTAAGCCACCGCCACGTTCAGCTTGTCCTCCTTGCCCACGGAACCAGGATTAAAAGAAGGTTCCATCGCCCAATAATGGCCGAAGGACACATCCTGCTGCGCCCTCATCCCGATGGCCGTCAGCAGCATCATTGTGAAAAGAAAAAGACGTTTCACGCTATAATAACGCAAAACGCCTATGATTTATTGTATGAAACTTACTCGTGAACGTAGAGGTTCCAGCCGAGATAGGTATCGATGGCCTCATTGAGGATGTCGACCACATCGGTGCGGCACATGGCAACATGATGCTCAAAACCGTTCTTGCAGATGTATTTCATCAGCTGTTGCAGGTTGTCGACCTTCGTCACAGCGATGCAGCCGTCCATACCGTAGGGATCGTTGGTGATATCACCCTTGCCGAGATAGGCCTTGATACACCCCTTGGGATCATCGGTAGAGATGCGGAAGAAGGTAAAGGGACCTTCAGACACTTTCGCATAGACAGCGCCGAAGGTATTAATCTTGCCAAGCGTACGTCCGAGGACACCGAGGGGACCCAGTTTCAGGTCGTTGTTGCCCACGAACTGCCGGGGGAAGTTACCACAGTGTGTACAAACGCACTTGTTGCGATCCTCTGCGAAGTTGTTGTTCCAGTCGAGCAAGGCCGGGGCGTTCTCAGAAGCGAGGGCAAGGGCGTACATCGACACAGCACCGGCAAGATCAGTCTCACAGGCAGCAGGGATGAGTTTGTCGCTGAGCATCGACATAGTGACGCAGGCTGCACAGCCATAGTTCTGCTCGAGCGAATCCCAGCACTGGATAGCGACGGCCTGTACATCGTTGGCCTCGATCCAGTTCTCCACAGCTACACCAAACTTCGCCTGCAGGTTGAGTTTCTCGCGATAGGCCTCAGGCACCTTGGCGTAATTCTGGATACGTCCGCACATCTCCTTGAACTTCGGATCATCGTCGCTGATCTTCTCGGCTGCGAAGAGAATCTCTGAGAGGTCGGCAGGTACCACGGTGATACCACTGCGCTGCAGGAGTTTTTCTGAGGCGCGACAGGTATTGAAGCCCAGAGGACGGGTACCAATCTGTCCGATACGACAATGGCGCAGCCCATTGACCACGCGACAAATGGCAGCAAACTTCTTGAGATCCTGAGCCAGCAGCGGACTGTAGATGCTGTAGGTGTGCAGGGTGGTATCGGTGAAAGGAATGCCATACTGATAGAGGTTGTTACAGACGGAGATCTTACCACAGAAAGCATCACGACGCGAGTCGAGATCCACCTTGTCGTTCTCATCATCGCAAGCCTGTACCATTACAGGTACGTTGAGGTCGGCATCGCTGATGGCATTGATGATACCTATCTCGAAGCCGAAGTTAGGCAGAGAGACCACGATACCGTCGATCTCGTCGCGATGCTCGCGGAACTGCTGACTTACCTTGAGGCCGTCTTCACGGGTCTCGATGCTCGAACTGCCAGTAGGTGTGGCATCCTCAGGCAGGATAATGTATTCGTAACCTAACTCGCTGATTGTCTTGAGCAACTGCTTGCGGACATCCTTGGCGAGTTCTGAATTAAAATAGGCGCGGGTTCCGATAATCACGCCAAAACAGGTCTTACCGTTCTTCATATCATTACTTATTTATTAATTGATGCACTGCATTAAGCCAACCTTCATAAAGTTTCGGATCAGCGGGATGAGGAGCGTAGATGTCAGTGACCTTGCGGAAGGATACGACATCATCGAAGTTCTTCCAGAGGCCGCGGGCAAAGCCGTTCATGATGACAGCACCTAAGGCAGAGGCATCGTCGACCTCAGTACAGACTACGGGTGTCTGCAGCATGTCGGCCTGGAACTGCATGAGGAAGCGGTTCTTCGTGGGACCACCATCGGCTGCAATCTCACTGAGACTGCCACCTGTGGCTTTTGCCATTACATCCACCAGATCCTTGATCTGATAGGCGATGGACTCGAGGGCAGCACGCAGGAAATGAGCCTTCGTAGTGGCAAAAGTGAGGCCGAAGACAGCACCTCTGACATTGCTCTGCCACCAAGGAGCACCAAGGCCCGAGAAAGCAGGAATGATATAGACACCGCCATTGTCGGCAACACTCGTAGCGAGGGCTTCCATCTCTGAGGGATGGCCCACGAACTGGAGCTGATCGGCTATCCATTTCAGTGTGGCCCCCGTGCTGTAGATATTGCCCTCGAAGCCGTAATACGTCTTGCCAAAGGCCGAGAAACCAACAGACGTCACAAGCCCCTTAGGAGCAGGTTTAGGTTCCTCACCGATGTTCACCATAACACTCGAACCAGTGCCGTATGTCACCTTACCGGATCCTTGCGAGAAACACATCTGTCCCACCAATGCTCCGTGGGAATCGCCTAAGACACCAGCAATGGGAATGGGCTCATCAAAGATTCCATCGACTGTGGTTTCACCGTAGATGGCATCGCAGGACTTCAGTTCAGGCATCATCGAACGTGGGATGTTGAAAAGTCTGAGCAAATCGTCATCCCAATCGAGCGTATGGATATTGAAAAGCATGGTACGCGAGGCATTGGTATAATCGGTGGCGTGTACCCTACCCTTTGTCAGTTTCCAGATGAGCCAGGTATCGATGGTACCCATCAGCAGATTGCCCTTTTCAGCTTGCAGGCGTGCGCCCTCAATGTTATCGAGCAGCCACTGGACACCAGAAGCGGAGAAATTGGGGTCGATGAGCAAGCCGCTCTTCTGCATCACCATCTCTGTGGTCTTGGCATCGTTCCTCAGTTGTCTGCAAAGCTCAGCCCCACGGGTATCCTGCCAGACGACAGCATTTGCAATAGGCTTGCCGGTATGGCGATTCCATACGACAGCCGTCTCGCGCTGATTGGTAATGGCGAGGGAGTAATCTCTTTCCTCTTTCCCCTTTCCTCTTTCCTCTATCAACAAACGGATAGCCTCAACCATATTATTGTAGATTTCCTCTGCATCATGCTCTACCCAGCCTGTCTGCGGATAGTACTGCTTGTGATCCACATAGGTGCGTGTCACCACATGACACTGTTCATCGAATAATAAAGCCTTTGTCGACGATGTGCTCTGGTCAATAGCGATAATATAATTCATAGCGGTAGCTAATTATTCTCTAATCACTGTTCATTATTCATTTACAAAGTCGATCACCGACTTTGTGATGCCCTCAGCATCCATACCGTAGTGATGGAAAATCTCTGCGTTGGTGCCATGAACGACATTTTCATCAGGGATACCGATGATATGTACTGGGACAGGATGCTCTGAAACGGTCTCACAGACCATTGCACCTAAGCCACCAAACCGACTATGTTCCTCAACAGTGACGATGCGCCCCGTTTCCTTTGCAGCTTTAAGGATGGCCTCTGTATCGAAGGGTTTGATCCATGAGCAATCAAGCACACGGGCAGAGATTCCCTTTTCCTTCAGTTGCAAACCTGCCTGCCAAGCATGATAGACGGTCTCGCCAGTAGCCACGATGGTGACATCACTGCCATCGAGAATCTGAATGGCCTTTCCCACCTCGAAGTTGAAGTCATCGTTCTCATAGACATCAGGCACAGCTGCACGTCCTACACGGACATAACAAGGTTTGTTGTAATCGACAAGGAATTTCACGAGTTTCTTGGTCACGCGCCAATCGCTGGGCAAGCAGACGCTCATACCAGGGAAAGTGCGTAATACAGCTATGTCATGCAGAGAGTGATGGGTAGCACCCAAGGCACCGTATGCCACACCTCCGGAAACGCCTAAAATCGTAACGGGATTCTCAGAGTATGCCAAATCGACCTTCACCTGTTCGAGACTACGGGCCACATAGAAACAGGCAGGGCCACAACAAAACACTTTCTTGCCAGAATGTGCCAGTCCGGCGGAGATGCCCACTGCATCCTGTTCTGCTATGCCACACTCCACGAACTGCTCAGGCAATACGTTGGCGTAGTCGCCCAAGGTCACAGAACCACGGGCATCAGTAGTTACGGCGATGATATCCTTATCCTCACGTGCCAGTTCGAGCAACGTGTCGGTAAATTGTTTTCTACAAGCAATCATAACTTCTTCTATTTTTCGTTATAACGTGATGACGTTATTTCGACAATTCTTCTATTCTTTTCTCAATCTCTGCAACGGCCTCCTTGCACTGCTCTTCGTTGAGCACGCCGTGATGCCATTTCGCGATGCCTTCCATAAACGAAACGCCCTTGCCCTTCGTTGTCTCAGAGATGATAAGGTGGGGCTTTTTGTTGGTGTAGTCGATGGCATGAAACGTGTTGAGAATATCTTCCATTGAGTCGCCATTCATGGTAATGACATCCCAGCCGAAGGCACTCCAACGCTCACAGATACTGTCGATGGGCATCACGTCTTCCGTATTGCCGGAGATCTGAAGATGGTTGCGATCGATGATGGCCACGAGGTTATCCAACTGGTATTTGTGGGCAGCCATTGCAGCCTCATAAATAGAGCCCTCACCCTGTTCACCGTCACCCATGAGCACATAAGTCTTCCAGTCTTTCTTGTCCATCTTGGCAGCAATGGCCATACCTGTACCGATACTCAGTCCATGACCAAGAGCCCCGGAATTGACCTCGATGCCTGGAACCTCGATGGTAGGGTGACCACTCAGGATGGAGCCAAACTGTCCGAGGGTGTCGAGCACTTCGGGTTTGAGGAAGCCTTTGGCTTCGAGGGTAACATAGAGTGCTTCCACACAGTGACCTTTTGAGAGCACAAAACGGTCGCGCTCAGCGGCTTTGGGCTCAGCAGGATTCAGGTTTTTCATGACGTCAAAGTAGAGAGCCGTCATCACATTCAGACACGACAGATCACCACCGATGTGACCAGCCTTAGCCCTGTAAACGACCTCGACTAGTCGCTTGCGGTTTTTCTCCGCTAAAAGTGTCAGTTCTTTTGTTGTCATAATGATTTGTTACATCAGTTTCCCCTGTGCTGCAAGGGTATCGTAGTTATTGTTCAGATTACGCCAGTCTACCTTTGATCTGGTGGGGATGGCGTTGATATATTTCTCGATGTTTGTATAGCCGTCGCCATTGCAGTCCTTCACGGCATCGCTGGCATCGTTGGGATTCAGGCCATTGGCTTTCTCCCACTCATCAGGCATACCGTCGTTGTCATTGTCTTTATAAGGCTCCCATGTCTTATACTCAGGATAGCCCCCCATCTGTCGGGGATCGGTGATGACACCCTGTTTATAAGAATCCTGAGGCAGACGACGATACTTGAAAAAGCCCTGCTCATTCTGCGACTTCTCATGAAGGCCCCACATATCGCCATAAGGGTTCTGCTTTATGCCCGTCTTCTTCTCAATCTTGGCGAGTTCTTTTTCATAATCCTTGACGTAATAGGCCTGACCTGTACGGACCTCTTCACAAATGCGCTGGTCGACGACATCACGGCAAGGCACGGTAGCGCCAGCATTCGAGAGTACCCAGTCGAAGGCTTTCTCTGCCCCCATGATGGTGACGAAAGGCATCTCAAAAGGCTCGTCAGACCGCATCAGTGCCAGTTCAGTCTCGTCCATCGCGCCGTCCTTATCAGCAGTCTGGATACCACCATTCCAATTGTCTTTGGTTATTTCAGGGAAGCCCTCCATCACATTGCCCGTTGCATAGATACGCCCGAACTGCTTGAAGGGGAACAGTCCCTCACTGCGACTCTCACTCTTAATGATACGATGGCCAATGGGTGTATCTTTCGGTGTCAAAGGCCCTGGCTTATAATAGTTGTTGATAAAGTTCGACATGGTGGAGTATTCGCCACCGTCAGCTGTGCGGTGTACCCAGTTGTATACTACGTTGTTAACGTAGTTGAACACGCCACCCCATCCGATTGACGGGTTGCGGCCTGTATTATCAGCCCAAAGATTACGCATGAAAGTGGTATTCTCACCACCGATGGTCGATCCAAATGCGTGATTCCATGTATCAAGGGCCTTCGCAGAGATGGTGTTCTGAATCGTGACATTAACCGTTGGCGACTTGCGCTTGTCCTTGCCATCCTTCAGGTCGAACATATGACGATAGAAGGAGATATTCTCATCAAGTCCCCACTCACAGGAACAATGGTCAATCATAATATTTCCCACGGGATTGCCACCAAAAGAATCTTCACGATTCATCACATTAGTGTCGCCGCGACGGAAACGCATATGACGGACAATTACATCATGGGTATCGACCTGAAATGATTCACCTGCAATTATCACACCGTCGCCAGGGGCTGTCTGTCCAGCAATCGTAATATACGGAGCACGGACATAGACAGGTGACTTCAGACGGATGATGCCACTCACATTGAAAACCACGATACGGGCACCACCCTGCTCACAAGCCCAGCGGAACGAGCCTGGTCCTGCGTCATTAAGGTTTGTAACTGTCAGAACCTTACCACCACGTCCTCCAAAGGTATACATACCGCCACCTTCTGCTCCAGGAAATGCCGGTATCTTGGCCTGACGCAAGTCGTAAGGACGTGAAGCCCACGGAACATAGGGTCTGCCCTCTTTGGCTTCTTTCACTACAATGGGGAAAGCCACTTCCCAGGCAGAGTCGCTATGAGCGGCCCACTGAGCCTTTTTTTCTTCAATCAGTTTCTTTGCCTCATCGGTGAGTTGAGGATACTGTGCAAAAGCGGTTGTCGCTGTCAACAACAACGAGCACGATAATACTAATAATTTCTTCATCTTTCCTAAACGCGTTTATTATCTATCATAAAGACCTATCGAAAAGGTGTTTGTACTCATACCCATGAGACGAAAAAACCGCCCCACATATTGGAGCGGTTATTTATTATATGTAAATCCGAAGATTTGTCTTACTTAATCCAACGAGGATCACCTGCCTCAGCCTCAGCCTGAGTGAAGTCGCCATTAGCGGCATCAGCAAACTTAACCACAACGGCCTTGCTGTCCTTAACAGGCTCGTCGTCATCACCTGTAGACTCGTCTGCGCTTGTATCAGCATCATCAAAGTTGAAGACGTTGCCAGTAATCGTCCATACAGGATTCTTACCACCCTGTCCACCATTCATACCCTTAATAGCCTGACCAGACTTACCACAGTTTACAAAAATACAATCCTTAACGGAATATTCCAACCACTTCTGGTTGCTCTGACGATGAGAGAAGAAGTTCTTGCTCTTGGTCAGATTATAGAACGTAGAGTTCTCAAACTGGAACTTCTGAGTAGCATCAGGATCGTACTCAGTAGCCTTCTGACCACCCTGAGAGCTGTAGAGAGACTTGGTTGTAGCCTCGGGAGCCCAGATGGTAGAATTCATAATGTTAAAGAAGAGGGCCGTGCTACCCTTGGTATAGTCGAACACGGTCACATCAGCAGCCACCTGAATACGACAATTATCGAGAGACGAAGCAACATAATAATTCTTGCAGGCAGCATAAGTGAGAGCCTTCTTCAGACCAATAACATCAACATTGGCGAAGAACAAAAAAGAGGCTTCCCATGCTGCAGGTGCTTCAACACCTATTGTTACTAATGGCTGAGTCATTTCAGATGCATCGATGATAACATTTTCAAGCTGAATGCCACTTGTAACAATAAACTGACCTTTTTCACCAATCTTAATAGTAGCAGGATTTGCGGCATCACCCTTGATTGTCAACGGAGCATTTGACTCAATTACATCATTCATCGTAAGAGTTACACCAGCAGGAAGATTCACTGTGGGAACACCGTTCACAATCTCAGTGTGATTGGCTACAGCCGTAGACAAGTCATCACCATTAAAAATACCTAAGACGGGAAGATCGTCGGCAGAACAAGATGCCAAAGTCATTGCAATAGCCATCACTGCGGCACCAAAAAGATAATTCAATTTCTTCATAACACGTGTTGTTTAAAAATTAATTTTTGCAGTTTGGGGGTCAAAGGTAGGTATTATTTTCGAATCTCGCAAGTTTTTTTCAAAAAAAGTAATGATACCAACGCATTTTCTTGATAATCAAGCACCTATTAAGGGAGTTCCTCACTCGTGTACATTATTTAAGAAAATGATTACAAAAGAGTAATTGATACGTCTATTTTATAAAAGAATGACGATATGAGCAAGAAAATTGCATTAACATACATTCTCCTCTGGTGTACGGTCCTGCTGCAAGGTCAGGAAATCTATGTATCGACCTCATTCCACGAACCCGCCACAGAGGGTCTGCGGTTTATCTATAGCTATGACGGTGTGAAATGGGACTCCATCCAAGGGGTGTTCCTTCGTCCCGAAGTAGGACAACAGAAGGTCATGCGCGACCCTTCGATTGTGAAAGGTCACGACGGGACGTTCCATCTCGTCTGGACCAGTTCTTGGCGTGGGGATCAGGGCTTCGGCTATAGCTCTTCGAAGGATCTGATCCACTGGACGCCCCAGCGGTTTATTGCCACTGGTATGGATACGACCACCGTCAACACCTGGGCGCCGGAACTATTCTACGACGACGTGAAACGTCAGTTCATGGTGATTTGGGCTTCGTGTGTACCAGGCAAGTTCCCTGACTATCAGGAAGACCACAAGAATAATCATCGTCTGTATTACTTGACGACAAAGGACTTCAAGACCTTCTCGAAGCCTCATTTGTTTTACGACCCAGGTTTCTCTGCCATCGATGCCACCCTTGTGAAACGTGGCAAGGATGACTATGTTATGGTAGTGAAAGACAATTCCCGCCCGATGCGCAATATCAAGGTCGCGTTTGCGAAGTCGCCCTATGGTCCTTGGAGTGCTGCCTCAGAGCCATTTACCGAGTCGTTTACGGAAGGACCCAGCACAGCGAAGGTGGGCGATTGGTATTATATCTACTACGACTCCTATCGTCATAAGATCTATGGTGCCCATCGCACCAAGGACTTCAAGACATTCCAGAACCAAACGGGAACGGTGAGTTTCCCTATCGGTCATAAACATGGGACAGTCTTTATGGTTGACGAGAAGCTTGTTGAGGGACTCATCAAATACAACCGCGACGTGGTGCATTATTCCGGCAAGACCATCGCCCGTTCTGAGCGACATGATGGCGGACTGAAACCCATAGTGGGTGTACATAGCATCCAGACCATGCGAGGAGAAAAGCCGTGGACCTATAACCATCAGCCGATGATCTGTTATTGGAACGACAAGTTTTACATGCATTATCTGACAGATCCTCGTCATGAGCATGAAGCTCCCGGCAAAACGATGCTACAGACCTCGGAAGACGGCTATTCCTGGACAGCACCCGTGGAACTGTTCCCCGAGTATCCTGTGCCTGAAGGTTGGACAAAGCCGGGCAAGGATTTCCCCGCCGCCCATAACCTAAAAGCCGTCATGCACCAGCGGGTGGGCTGGTATGTGGCCCCCAACGGCAAACTCATAGCCACAGGCAATTACGGAATCTGCCTGACGATGAAGGACGATCCCAACGATGGTAACGGCATTGGTCGTGTGGTGAGGGAAATCAAGAAGGATGGCAGCTTCGGCCCCATCTGTTTCGTGTATTATAACCACCACTTTAATGAAAAGAACACCATCTATCCTTATTACAAGCGTTCGAAGGACAAGGCTTTCGTTGCTGCCGTCGATGCAATGTTGGCTGATCCCATGCAACGGATGCAATGGGTGGAGGAGGCTGACCGCAATGAGAAACTGATTCCCCTGCAGAAACCCTATAAAGCATTCTCAGGCTACACTTTGCCCGATGGTCGTAAAGTTGGTTTGTGGAAACATGCGGTGACAAGTCTCTCGGATGATGGCGGAAATACGTGGCGACTCGTAGGATCACCCGATGCTTTAAAATGCGACCGTGCACCGGGATTTGTGAATTCGAATGCGAAAATCTGGGGACAACGTCTTTCCGACGGCACTTACGCTACCGTCTATAATCCTTCCGAATATCGTTGGCCACTCGCCATCTCGCTGAGTCAGGACGGACTCGATTATACGACGCTGAATCTTGTCAATGGAGAGGTGACACCCCTCAGACACGGTGGACAATACAAGAGCTATGGTCCGCAGTATGTACGTGGTATTCAGGAAGGTAATGGCATCCCCAAGGACAGCAACCTCTGGGTGTCCTATTCCAACAATAAAGAGGATATATGGGTGAGCCGTATCCCCGTACCTGTGCGCCCAAATGCCACCACCCATGCAAACCTGGATAATCTGAACGATTGGAACCTGTATGTTCCTCGTCTGTGTCCAGTTGATTTGAAGGATGGCGTGCTGACACTTTCCGACAGTGATCCCTACGACTATGCGAAGGCAGAACGTATTATCCCCAATACCAAAGAGCTCGAGGTGGAGTTTGATCTGAGTGCCGCTCAGACAACTCATGGAGAACTGGATATTGAATTCCTTGACGACATGGGTAATGTCTGCTCTCGCATCGTTGTCGACTCTACAGGAGCCATACGTGTCAAGGGTGGTGCACGATTCGGCACCTTGTTAAAGAAATACGAAACTGATATTACTTATCATATCAAAGCCGTACTCTCTACCTCACTACATCGGGCCATCTATTATATGAACGGTAAAAAAGCTTGCGAGAGACAGTTTGACACGCCTGTGGAAAGCATCTCACGCATCGTCTTCCGTACCGGCATGCCTTTTGACGAACCCAACATCAACACTCCTGCTGACCAGGACTTCGACATGCCTCTGGCCGATGCCCAGTCCCGTATGGCGACGTGGCACATCGCCCATATCCTCTCACGTTCTCTCGATGCCGACGGTACTGCTGCCGTACTCAAATACGATGATTTCGCCCACTACGCAGCGTATTTCAACACAATGGAGGATGAGAACATCGTCACCACCATTCCCAACATAGCCTCGTCAGAGTGGATGCGTCATAACATCCCTCTCTTCGACTGTCCCCAGGAGAACTTCCGCGAGATGTATTATTACCGTTGGTGGACACTCCGCAAACATATCAAGCGCACCCCCGCAGGTTACGGCATGACGGAATTCCTCGTCGACCGCAGCTATGCCGACCGTTATAACCTCATCGCCTGTGCCATCGGACACCATATCATGGAGAGCCGTTGGCTGCGCGATACCACCTACCTGCATCAGATCCTCCACACTTGGTACTACGGCAACGATGGTCAGGCCATGACAAAGATGAACAAGTTCTCGTCGTGGAACCCCGCTGCCATTTATGAGATGTGGAAGGTACAGGGCGACACTGCCCTCATGCTGGGTTTGAAGCCGCGTCTCGAAGAGGAATACGCCCGTTGGGAACGCACGAACCGTCTGCCATCAGGCCTCTACTGGCAGGGCGATGTGCAGGACGGAATGGAGGAGAGTATCAGCGGCGGACGCAAAAAGCAATATGCGCGTCCCACTATCAACAGCTATATGTTCGGCAATGCGAAAGCTCTGGCTGCGATGTGCCAAATGACTGGAGAATCGGCAAAAGCGACCCTCTATGAGCAGAAAGCCGACACCCTCAGACATCTCATCGAGACGATACTCTGGAACGACGGCCAGCAGTTCTTTGAGACCCATCGTGGAGACTCTTCTGCCAACGTTCGCGAAGCCATCGGCTATATTCCCTGGTACTTCAACCTGCCAGCCGTTGGCTCAAAATATGATATTGCCTGGCAACAACTGACTGATGAGAAAGGTTTCTCTGCCCCCTATGGTCTGACCACTGCCGAACGTCGTCATCCTGAGTTCCGTAGTCATGGCGTTGGCAAATGCGAGTGGGATGGTGCAGTCTGGCCCTTCGCCACCTCGCAGACTCTTACGGCCCTAGCCAATTATCTGAATAATAAGGGTACTCAGAATAATCAGATAGATCTGAGCAATGCGTTCTTCCGTCAGATGGAGCTTTACGTTGAGAGCCAGCACCATCGTGGACGACCATACATCGGTGAATACCTTGATGAGACCAATGGCGCGTGGCTGATGGGCGACCGTGAACGCAGTCGCTATTATAACCACTCCACCTTCAACGACCTGATGATTACCGGTATTTGCGGTCTTCGTCCCCAGACAGACTGTAGCATCGTGGTGAATCCCCTCGTGCCTCAAGACACGTGGGATTACTTCTGTCTCGATAACGTCAACTATCGTGGTCATGTGCTTACCATCATATGGGACAAGGATGGCCAGCGCTATCATCAGGGTACAGGTCTTACTCTTTTGGTGGACGGGAAAGTTGTAGCCAACCGAAAAGGCCTTGGAGAATTAAGAGTTAAGAATTAAAAGTTAAAAGTTATGATGACCAAGCTATACAAAAAATTCCTGATAGTCGCTGTACTATTCTCACTTTTCACTACTACTGCTACTGCACAGACCTACGAAACGCAGTATCGCAGACCAGTGAGTGAGGTTATGAATGACGTCGCCAAGCGTTTTAACGTGAAATTCAAGTTCGATGCCAACGTGGATACCGCAGGTGTCATGCTCACCTATGCTGATTTCCGGATCCGTCCCTATTCCCTCGAACAGACACTTGATAACATCTGTAAGCACTTCGACTGGAACTGGTGGAAGCAGAGTGGCAACCTCTATAAGATCAAGCTCTATGAATATCCTCGTCGTCATGAGGACGAGGGAAGGCAGATGCTCGACTATCTGGCAGCCAAGTACCATAATGTACAGGAGTGGGAAGCCCGTCGCGTTCTATTAAAAAAAGAGGTACGCGAACGTCTCCAGATTGATGCCTTCCTCGACTCCTGTGTAAAGGACGTGAAGCCCATCCTGTCGAAGGTGCGCAAACACAATGGCTATACGACACAGAATATCTGTATCGAACTCACCCCTGGGCAGCATGTCTTCGGCACTATCTACACCTCGCTGAAGAAGGGCAGGAAGCCGCTCATTGTCTGTCCTGACGGTCACTGGCCCTCACGTTATCGCGATGATGAGCAGCAACGACTGGCCACACTGGCAAGGATGGGTGCTGTCTGTGTGGATTTCGATCTCTACGGTTACAGCCAGTCTGCTGCAGAGGTGGGTGATCATCACTCCGCCCGTGCCCATATCTTCCAGGCGGCCTGTGGTCTGAAACTGCTCGATTATATGTTGACGAACCGCAAGGATATCGACCCCACACGAGTAGCTGCCAATGGTGGCAGTGGTGGAGGCACACATACCGTATTATTAGCTTTGCTTGACGACCGGATTACGGCCTCAGCACCTGTGGTACATGTGGCCTCGCACTTCGATGGCGGTTGTCCTTGCGAGAGCGGCATGCCCGTACAATTGGCGGGCGACGGTACCTGCGAGGCTGAGCTCGCTGCCATCATCGCTCCCAGACCATTGCTGCTTGTGAGCGATGGAGGCGACTGGACTTCGTCGAATCCAGAACTCGAATATCCGTTCATCCAACGTATCTTCGGTTTCTATGACGCAAAGGACCAAGTACGCAATATCCACCTGCCCGATGAGCGTCATGACTTCGGCCCCAACAAACGTCAGGCAGTCTATGATTTCTTTGCCGACGTTTTCGCCCTCGACAGAAGCATGGCCGATGAAAGCAAGGTCACGATCGAACCAGAGGAAGTGATGCAGAGTGTAATTAAGAATTAAGAGTTAAGAAGTAAGAGTTATGATTACCAAGATAGACAGAAGAGAACTGATAGGTTTATCATTCGTCATTTGTCTTTTATCGTTTAGCCACGCAGTAGCGCAGCACCGTTTGTGGTACGACAAACCTGCAATGACGTGGACACAGGCTCTACCCGTTGGAAATGGTATCATCGGAGGCATGGTCTATGGTATACCTGCTGCAGAACATATCCAACTCAATGAAGAAACCCTTTGGGCAGGACAACCGAATCAAGTCATCAATCCTGAAGCTAAGGAATATCTGCCGAAGGTGCGCCAACTCATTTTCGAGGGAAAATACAAAGAAGCCGAAACACTAGCCAATGAGAAGGTGATGCCCGTTGGCGCCGGGAAGAACATGGGTATGCCGTATCAGCCCTTTGGCGACCTCTACCTCTCGATGCCAGGACATACGACCTACACCCATTACGAACGACTCCTCGATTTGGAGAATGCCCGCGCTTTGGTACGATATCAGGTAGACGGTGTACGTTATGAGCGGGAAGTCATCACCCCCTTGGGAGGGCATCCCGTCATCGCCGTCCATCTTACTGCCAGCGAGAAAGCGAAGATCACTTTCACAGCGAATATGACCTCGCCCCACGAGAATGTGCTCATCAGCAGCGAAGGACAAGAGGCTGTACTATTGGGTGTTTCCTCAAAGCATGAGAGTCTGAAGGGCAAGGTCCGCTTTCAGGGGCGCATGGCCGTACAAACCATCGGAGGGAAGACCTCTTGTAGCGACGGTCTGATCAGTGTGGTGGGTGCCGATGAGGCGACAATCTATCTTTCCATCGGTACCAATGTCAAAAACTACAAGGACATCACTGGCAACGAGGTATCACAATCCAAGGAACGTCTGCATGATGCAATGGCTTTAGGCTATGATGCACTGAAGACTCTCCACGAGAAGACTTATCACAACTACTATCAGCGAGTAGTCCTTGATCTGGGCAATGATCTTTATCCTAACCTGGCTACAGACAAACGCATTGATCAGTTCCGCCAACATACCGACAATTACCTCGTGGCCACCTATTTCCAGTTCGGACGATACCTGCTCATTTCCTCATCACAACCCGACAATATTAATCCTGCAAACCTTCAAGGCATCTGGAACGATAAGATGTTCCCTTCCTGGGACTCGAAATATACCACGAACATCAATCTCGAAATGAACTACTGGCCTTCGGAAGTCTGCAACCTCACAGAGATGAATGAACCTCTGTTTAAGCTGATCCGGGAAATTGCTGAAAGCGGCCGCCAGACCGCCCGTGACATGTATGGGGCCGATGGTTGGGTGCTGCATCATAACACCGATCAATGGCGCATCACGGGACCCGTAGACCATGCACAGACCGGTTTATGGCCCATGGGCTCCGCCTGGCTCTGTCGTCATCTATGGGAGCATTATCTTTTCACAGGCGATAAAGCCTTCCTGCGTGAGGTCTTCCCTGTCATGCTCGAGGCTGCCAGATTCTATTCCCAGACACTTGTAAAGCATCCTACGCTCCCCTATCTCGTCGTCTGTCCTGGCGAATCACCAGAACACGGCGGCAAAGGCCGTTCCTCTGCTCTCGATGCAGGCGTGACGATGGATAACCAAATCATTACCGAGCTCTACACCAATGTCCTCGCTGCCGCGAAGGCTCTAGAGAATCTAGACATTCTAGATCGGCTAGCCCGGCTAGAAAATCTTGCCCTACTAGATACCCTCCGCTCGCAACTCAGGCAGCTTCCTCCTATGCAGATAGGCCGTTGGGGCCAGCTCCAGGAATGGCTCGACGACCTCGATGATCCTAAAGACGATCACCGCCACTTCTCCCATCTCTATGGTCTTTATCCCAGCTATCAGATATCCCCCTACCGCACCCCCGACCTTTGGCAGGCCGCCAAGACCTCACTCGAAGCACGAGGCGACGTTTCCACCGGCTGGAGTATGGGATGGAAGGTCTGTTCCTGGGCCAGGTTGTTGGATGGCAATCACGCCTACAAGCTCATACAAGATCAGTTGACGCTCACGGCAGATACCTTTCTCATCTTTGGCACCGTCAAACAACGCGGAGGTACCTATCCCAATATGTTCGATGCCCACCCGCCTTTCCAGATTGACGGGAACTTCGGTTGTACGGCAGGCATCGCAGAGATGCTTCTCCAGAGCCACGATGGGTTCATATATCTTCTGCCAGCCCTACCCGATGTCTGGCTCAACGGCAGTGTCAAAGGACTCAAGGCACGTGGTGGTTTTGAGATAGATCTCACATGGAGAAACGGCCAACTCTCACAAGCCGTTCTGCATTCCAATAACGGTGGGACCTGTCGCCTGCGCTCCCTTACCCCACTGAAGGGCAAGGGGCTGAAAGCCATTAAGGACCCTACTTCCAATTCTAAGTTAAAAAAGACCTGGCTCTATGAACTCCGTACAAAGGCAGGTACTGAATATGTCATCAAATAAAAAACAAAGATATGAAGAAAACAATGTTGATGGTCTTGCTGACGGTATTCTCCTTCAGTACTTGGGCAGCAAATAACCAAAAGCCGTGGGATAACGGACGGCTGAAGATATCAGACAACCAGCGTTTCCTTGAACATGAGAACGGCACGCCTTTCTTTTGGCAAGGAGATACGGGATGGTTGTTACCCGAACGTCTGGACCGTGCAGAGGCCGAATGGTATCTGCAACGTTGTCGTGAGGAGGGCTACAACGTGGTACAGATACAGGTAATCGACGGGGTGCCTGCCTATAACATCTACGGTCAGCCGTCGCACCCGCTGCCAACGGAAACGGCCACTGGTTACGGCTACTGGGATCATCTCGACTACATCATCAACCTGGCTCAGCAAAACGGCATCTATATCGGTATGGTGTGTATCTGGGGCGGACTGGTAAAGGACGGTAAGCTGAGTGTGGAGGGAGCCAGGAAATACGGCACCTTCCTCGCCAACCGTTATAAGGACAAACCCAATATTATCTGGTTTATGGGTGGCGACATCCAAGGCGACATCAAACCCGAGGTGTGGAACGCCCTCGCGACGAGCATTAAGGCCATCGACAAGAATCACCTGATGACCTATCACCCGCGCGGGCGCTATACCTCAGCCAAGTGGTGGAGCAAGGCATCGTGGATGGATTTCCACACCTTCCAGAGCGGTCACCGCAAATACGGTCAGCGCATGGGCAATACCGACTATCCCATCCCTGACAATACGGAGGAGGACAATTGGATGTACGTCGACTCAACCTGGGCCTACAAGCCCATCAAGCCCGTACTCGATGCCGAGCCGTCGTATGAGGACATCCCCATGGGGCTGCACGACAAGAATGAGCCCCATTGGCGGGCCTGTGACGTCAGGCGTTATGCCTACTGGAGTGTCTTTGCCGGCAGTTGCGGACATACCTACGGCCACAATGCCATCATGCAAATGCTGAAGCCCGGTTATCCCACGAGCTATGGTGATGCAGGTGATGTGAAGACCTGGTATCAGGCCCTCAACGATCCTGGCTTCCAACAGATGAAATTCCTCAGGCAACTGATCCTGACTTTCCCTTACTTCGAGCGGGTACCTGACCAAAGCATCATCGTTGAGAACGGTACCAAGTACGACCGACTCATCGCGACACGAGGCAATGACTATCTGTTGGTCTATAATTACACCAGCCGTATCATGAAAATCGACCTGACGAAGATATCCGGCACGAAGAAACATGTCTGGTGGATGAATGCCGGCACAGGCATCCTGCGCTATCTAGGTGAATACGACTCGAAAGTGCTCACCTTCCGTCCGCATAAGACGGGCTTTGGCATCGAGGACGGCGTACTCATCGCCGTCGACGCCCAGAAGGACTATCTGCAGAAAGACCAGGTAAGAATCGCCGACCGCACACTCGGTGGCAAAGCAAGAGACCTGAATGAATAAGATGAAGAAAATCTTGATGATAGGGGCCATGATGCTGTCGACGGCGATGACCCTTCACGCAGCAAAGAAGGTGGTTGTGCCCGATGTGAGCGTCAGCAACCTTCGCGTAGAGAATATGGTAAACCCGTTGGCACTCGACACCAGTTTCCCACGCTTCTCTTGGGTTATCAATTCGAAGAAACAGGATGTCCGGCAGACGGCCTATCAGATTGTCGTAACTGGCGATAAGGGCGAACTTTGGAACTCTGGCAGGGTAGAGAGCGACCAGCAGCTTTGGCTACGTTATGGCGGTTCTAATTTACAGAGCAATACAACTTGCACGTGGAAGGTAAAGGTCTGGACCACTGCAGGTGAATCCGACTGGAGCAGCGATGCGTGTTTCAGCATCGGACTGCTCGACGAAGGCAAATGGAGTGGCTATTGGATAGG
>JAEETD010000111.1 GCA_016290175.1 Prevotella sp.
CCTCGCGTTGTGGCCGTCTGGACCAGGCCTGTGCCTTTGGTGTCAAACCAAATCTCATGACATTCGACGGTGACGAGATTGAGGTCAAGTCGCTCAATGTCAAGAAGACGCTCTATTGGGTCTTTGCCGACTTGTGTGCTGAAAAGGACACCATCAAGATTCTGTCTGATCTGAACAAGGCATATCCTTTTGCCACAACGGAAGAAGAGAAAAACCTTCACAAAGCTCTTGGCGAATGGAACCATGATATCATCCGGAAGGCTGCAGCATATATGGCCAGTGGCGATGCAGAGTCGTTAGGTAAGTTGATGACGGATGCTGAGACCATGTTCGACAAGTATATCGCACCGATGTCGCCAGCCTTGTGGGCACCTAAGCTGCATCAGGTATTGAGTGATCCTACCATCCAGCCTTGGATATGGGGCGGTAAGGGCGTCGGCTCGCATGGCGACGGCTCTGTACAGTTCCTGGCGCGTAGCGAGGAGGACCAGCAGCAACTCATCGACTATCTGAACAACCAGGGTCTGAAAGCTTATCCCCTGACGCTCCATCCTGTGCATACCGTTCGTAAGGCTATCATCCCAGTGGCAGGCTTTGGCACGCGCCTCTACCCGGCTACACGTGCACTGAAGAAGGACTTCTTCCCCATCCCCTGTTCGGACGGTATGGTACGTCCCGTCATCCTCATCCTGTTGGAAGAACTGGTCAAGAGTGGTGTTGAGGAGATTTGTCTGGTGCTGGGTTCTGAGGAGGAGCGCATCCAATATACGGAGTTCTTCGAGCGTCAGCTCAGCGAGGAACATCTGCGCAAACTAAACAAGGAGGCCCAGGAGTACGAGAATCGTATTCTGGATATTGGCAAGCGCTTGCGTTATGTCTATCAGCGCGAGAAGCGTGGCTTCGGTCATGCGGTCTTCCAAGCCTTGGAGTTCGCTGCCGGTGAACCGGTTCTGTTGCTCTTGGGCGATACGCTCTATCGCAGTCAGATTAACAAACCCTGTGCCCTGCAACTGATAGAACGCTATGAGCGCTATAATCAGCTGATGGTCAGCATCCATCCCATTCCTTTGGCCGAGGTGAGCCACTATGGCATCCTCAGTGGTGTGTGGGAGGATAAGGATAACACGATTCTGAATGTGTCCGTGATGCACGAGAAACCCAAGGCCTCCTATGCCGAGGAGTTCTTAGGCGTGCGCAACAAGGAGGGTGAGAAGGAGTATTACTCCGTCTTCGGACAGTATATTTTGACTCCAGAGGTCTTTGCACAACTCGAAGCCGACATCCAAAAGGCTGACGCTGAGGGCGATACGGCGCGAGAGATAGAACTGACAGCCGCCCTTGAGGCAGTGCGCCAGAAGAGCGGCATGATGGGTGTACGCCTGAAGGGCACCATGTACGACATGGGTAATCCTAATGCCCTCCGCAACTGCGTTCGCTATTTCTCTAAATAAATTAGAAATTAGGAATTAGTAATTAGAAATTGTGATTACTTTGTAGGCTGAAATCTATGCTGAAACAAATCATAATTACTAATTCCTAATTCCTAATTCCTAATTAAATTTTCAGCAGGTATTTCCCATAGTCATTCTTGGCCATGGGCTCCGCCAGTTTCCTCAGCTGTGCCTTGTCAATCCATCCCCGCTTATAGGCAATCTCCTCTAAGCAGGCTACCTTCAGCCCCTGGCGCTTCTCAATGACCTCGATAAATGTCGAAGCCTCCGACAGCGAGTCGTGCGTACCCGTATCCAACCAGGCAAAACCGCGCTGCAAGGTCTGCACCAACAGGTTCTTGTCCTCCAGGTACTTTTGGTTTACAGTGGTAATCTCCAGTTCCCCACGTGCCGAGGGCTTGATATGCTTGGCGATGTCCACCACACTGTTCGGATAGAAGTACAGTCCCACCACCGCATAGTTCGATTTGGGCTTGGCGGGCTTCTCCTCAATGCTCAGACAGTTGCCGTTCTCGTCAAACTCAGCTACACCATAGCGTTCTGGGTCGTTGACATAATAGCCGAATACGGTGGCCTGACCTTTCTTTTCAGCATTTTCTACAGCCTGTTTCAGCATGCCTGTGAAACCACCACCGTAGAAGATGTTGTCACCCAATACCAAACAGGCACAGTCGTCGCCAATGAACTCCTCGCCAATGATGAAGGCCTGAGCCAAACCGTCGGGGCTGGGCTGTTCAGCATACTCGAAACGAACACCCAAGTCCGATCCGTCACCTAACAGACGTCTAAAACCTGGCAGGTCGTAGGGGGTCGAGATAATCAGTATCTCACGAATACCAGCCAGCATCAACGTCGAGATGGGATAGTAGATCATGGGCTTGTCGAAGATGGGCAACATCTGCTTCGAGACACCTTTCGTGATGGGGTAGAGGCGCGTTCCACTGCCTCCTGCTAATACAATACCTTTCATAATTTTATTTTTTTTCATTGCAAAAATAATAAAAATAATTGATAATTGATAATTGATAATTGAAAATTTTAAGGCGGAAGCAAATTTTTCACTTTTCACTCTTCACTTTTCACTTTATTTTGTACCTTTGCAGTCAAATTGATGCAAAGTAACAGAAAATATGGGATTTTTATCTAATTTATTCGGAAATAAGGAGGAAAAACAGAAGGCAGGCGGCATGGAGGACTTCATGACCCTGATTCGTGTATATTTCCAGGCTGTGATGGCTGCCGACCTGGGTATCAGCAATCTGGCGGCACTGCCCGACTTGCGTGTATTCAAGGCTACCTTGAAGGTGCCTACACAGAACAACCGCTTGGGGTTGGCTGAGAAGACGCGTTGCAACAAGATGCTCAAGGAACTCTACGGTATGAACGACAGCTTCACCAAGGAGATTGATGCCAGCATCCGCAAGCGCTGCAAGAAACCGCAGGACGTACAGACCTATATGTACCAGTTCTCTGGCTTCACGCAGGACCTGATGATGCTGACAGGCAATCTCATGAAGTTCAAACTCCGTGTACCCAGCATCTTCAAGAGTGCTATACGCACCATGACCGAGAAGACGGTGAACGATATCTTCACGAAGAACGACTTCTCGGACGCTGGTGTCATGAAGACCGTCGTAGCCATTCGCCAGTATGCCCAGAAGTTGGGCTTCTCGCAGCAGTGGACCACCGATTTCGTCTATCGTGTGGTGATGCTCGCTAAAAAGGAAAAACAACCCAAAGAATAAATTTTACGCAGGGGAAATAGTGAAAAGAAGTTAAATAATCAAGGGCGGAAGCAAATTTTTCACTCTTCACTCTTCACTTTTCACTTTTATTTCCTACCTTTGTGGAATAAAGTGTAAGTGGCATGACGCCTAATGAGAAGACTATAGCGAACTTCGAGACCCGTATCAGGCAGCTGATTCTTCGTTTTCAAGAGCTGAAAAAGGAGAATCAGGACTTATATGACACCATCGAAAAGACCGAAAAGGACATAGCGGAGCTACGTGCTAAGTTGGAACAGCAGCAGAATGACTACCAATCACTAAAAATGGCTAAGATGATCGAGATTACTGACGGCGACCTCTCAGGCGCCAAGGATCGGTTGGCTAAGCTCATACGCGACGTCAACAAATGCATTGCAATCCTCACTGACGAAAAGGAATAAGGAGAACATGCTATGGCAGAACAGAAAAAAGACCGACTACATATCCGACTGCACGTCTACGATGAAGAAATCGACGTGGTTATCAACCGCGAGGAAGAGGAATTCTATCGTGCTGCAGCTAAGCTCATCACCGAGCGCTATAATGCCTATTCTGGGCATTACAAAGGTCGTAAGACCGACCACACCATAGCGCTCATGACGCTGATAGACATTGCTTTGCTCTATCAGAAGGAGCATTCGCATAACGACACATCGGTCTATGATAATGTTCTGGCCCGTTTGACTGGCGAAATTGAGAGCGTTCTTGGCGAACGCAAGTAGAACATTATTTATTTACTATATATATTATATTTATGGACATTATTGTTGCTATCATTGCCATTGCAGCGGCACTCATCATCGGAGGGCTGTGTGGCTATTTGATTTTCCGCTATGTATTGAAAGGAAAATATAACGAGATGATTAGTACGGCCACGAAAGAGGCTGAGGTTATCAAAGAGAAGAAGCTGCTTGAGGTGAAGGAAAAGTTCATCAACAAGAAGAGCGAACTCGAGAAGGAGGTGCAGCAGCGCAACCAGCATTTCCAGCAGAGCGAGAACCGTTTGAAACAGCGTGAGATGTCGCTCAATCAGCGTCAGGAGGAGTTGGGCCGTCGTAAGAATGATCTTGACAACCAGCAGACACGTATCGATAACGAGAAGAAGTTGTTGACCATTAAATCTGAGGAACTCGAGAAGATGCAGCTTCAGGAGCGTGCCAAGCTCGAAGAACTCTCTGGACTTAGCGCTGATGAGGCAAAAGCCCGCCTGGTGGAGTCGCTCAAGGATGAGGCCAAGACCGATGCCGCTGCCTATATCAACGAGATTATGGACGAGGCTAAGCTGAACGCTAATGCACAGGCGAAAAAAATTGTCATTCAGACCATTCAGCGTGTGGCTACTGAGACGGCTGTCGAGAACTCTGTCTCTGTCTTCCATATCGATAACGACGATGTCAAGGGCCGTGTCATTGGTCGTGAGGGTCGTAACATCCGTGCCCTCGAGGCTGCCTGTGGTGTTGAAATCGTCGTCGACGATACCCCTGAGGCCATCGTCATCTCTGCCTTCGACCCCGTCCGTCGTGAGACCTGTCGTTTGGCCCTCCACCAGTTGGTGGCCGATGGCCGTATCCATCCTGCCCGTATCGAGGAAGTCGTGGCTAAGGTCAAGAAACAGCTTGAGAACGAGATTATCGAGACAGGTAAGCGCACCACCATCGACCTGGGTATTCATGGCTTGCACCCCGAACTGGTACGTATCATCGGTAAGATGAAGTATCGCTCTTCATACGGTCAGAACCTCCTGCAACACGCCCGTGAGACCGCTAACCTCTGTGCCGTCATGGCTGCTGAACTGGGTCTGAATCCCAAGAAGGCCAAGCGTGCCGGTCTCTTACACGATATTGGTAAGGTGCCCGACGAGGAGAGCGAACTGCCCCATGCCCTGTATGGTGCCAAATTGGCCGAGAAATTCAAGGAGAAGCCCGATATCTGCAATGCCATCGGTGCTCACCACGACGAGATGGAGATGCAGACGCTCCTCGCCCCCATTGTCCAGATATGTGACGCCATCTCAGGTGCCCGTCCCGGTGCCCGCCGTGAGATTGTCGAGGCCTACATCAAGCGTCTGAATGACCTCGAGGCCATCGCCATGTCATACCCCGGCGTCACCAAGACCTATGCCATCCAGGCTGGTCGCGAACTCCGCGTCATCGTGGGTGCCGACAAGATGGACGATGCTGAGACCGAGGCACTGAGTGGCCAGATTGCGTCAAAGATCCAGAATGAGATGACCTATCCCGGTCAGGTAAAGATCACGGTTATCCGCGAGACCCGTTCCGTCGCCTACGCGAAATAACCTCATCCCTCATCCATCTGACATCATCCATCATCCATCTGACATCTTACATCTTACATCATCCATGTTGTATCCCTTCCTCTTCACCCCCAACCTCCATACCGTGATATGGGGAGGTCATCAGTTGCAGCCCTACAAGGGCTTGGAGCCAACTGACGACCCCATTGGGGCGTCGTGGGAAGTCAG
>JAEETD010000039.1 GCA_016290175.1 Prevotella sp.
CGTTTTTTTCTCAACCTAGCTCTCGTTAGGGGTCAAGGAGGAGGAGGTTCTCGGGGGCGATGTGGGTGATGCCGAGGGCGACACGGGCCTCACGGATGAGGGCGACCACAATGCGGTTGCGCTGGATGCGCTTGACCTCACCCTCGATGCCGGCAAAGGGGCCGCTGAGAATGCGCACACGACGGTCCTGCTTGTCGATGAAGTCGGAATATGTCAGGGGGATGCGCTGGGCCAGGGGATCGTGACAGGTGGCCGCGGAGATGAAGTTCTCCATCTGACGGTCGGGAACCCAGATGATGGTGGTGGACTGGGTGATGTCACGAGGTCGGACTGCCATGAACTGCATGATGTGGCAGGTGGGGTCGAAACGCTTGAGAAGCTTGAGCTGGATCTTCATGGCGCGGACGAACACAAGACCGTAGACTGGGGCGTTCTCGTTGATGAGCATACGCCCATAGTCGTTGACTACCGGTGGCTGGACATAGAGATAGGTGTCGTAGCCCTTGTTGCGCAGTTCGTTGTTGACATCATAGGCCCGTTTGCGCCGGGCGTAGGTGATGCGCATGGGATACCAGTGAAGCTGGTCGTCGTCGGCCTCCTCGCGCAGGTCGCGGTAGAGGCTGCCGTCGTTGTGGAAGAGCAGGAACTCGTCCTTGTGAAGCAGCTGGAGGGGTTCTGGATCGGAGATAAAGATCGGTGTGCTCGTGCCTGGGACACAAGTGGCAATAACTGGTTTTTCCGACTCGTTGCTCATCATCCAAAATGCTTATACACAGCAATCTTTGCGACCAGCAAATCAATTGGAATCAGCAAGCTCTATTTGGAAAAACCTCGGATCGGGGCCTGACCCCAGGATACAAAAAGAGCGTGAACCTCACTCTGCCCGTCCGTCGCTTTAGGTCCTGAGAAAACCTTCCTAATAAACAGACAGAATTTATGCTCACGCCGTAGGCATATTATACACCCGTTAAGTGTGCCTGAGGCTAGACGAGCCTCTCAGCACACTGACGGGGCAATCATACCACGCCTAAGCATCTACTCTGCAATGTCCTTGATTAGGAGTCTTGAATTTCTCAGGTTCAAAGCAACCAAAAACACAGCGTTGTAAGACGCTAATTCCCAAAAAATCCCACACCTTCACTGCCTATGAGGACAGTCCGGCGCGAGTGCTGTTTTCACAGCTGAATCAGGCTACCTCACTCCACGACGCGAACGTCGTGACGGACTCGCACTGAAATTCGGCTGCAAAGATACGAAAAAAAAATGAAAGGTGAAAGGTAAAAAGTGAAAAAATAATGTTGCTTTTTACTTTTTTATTTTTCACGGTATTTCTTGATGATACTATAGGCATCGTAAAGGCCTAATTCGCCTGCCTTCGAGAGGTCTGCAATGGCCTCTGGTTTCTTCTCTGCACGCAGATAGACGATGCCCCGGTTGTAATAGGCCTCTGGGATATTCCCATCCAACTGGATGGCACGGGTGAAATCATCGATGGCACGCTGGTAATCCTTGCGCTGGGCATGAAGGCATCCCCTATTATAAAATAGGTAGGGATTATGAGGGGCATATTTGATGGCCTCACACAGGTCGCTCAACACATTGGCCGACTTGAGGTCGATGTTCGTTCCCTGGGAGGCATTGAACTCATTCAACTTAGCCTGACAGACGGCTCTCTGCCAATAGGCCAGAACAAAGGCAGAATCGAGCTGCTGAAGCGTGGAGAGGTCGTCGATGGCATTATCAAAATTCCGAATGCCACTATATGCTACTGCCCTGAGCAACAGCATAGATTTTTTATTATCAACAGCTGTCGTGACGGAGTCGATGAAGGCAATGTGCCGTTGCATTCTGTCTTCAGTGATAGAAGGCTGGGTACAACCGATCTGCAGAGGTCTCGATTCCGACTGCCGGTTAAACTCTTCCACATCCTTGTCGAAGGGGATATAGCTATGCATCTCATCGCGGACAGCATAGAACGACAGGGCGAACATGGGCTGCAGGCTCTCTTCCACTTTACGGTTCTGCACCTTTCCGCGATAGTCGCTCTTATACTCGTGCTCCACCTCCTGTTCGTCAGCGACCACAAGTTGGTTGTACTTGTCAGGATCGGTATCGCTCTTCCTACGCATCTGACGCTTCGAGAGTCTCGGCTGCTTGCCACCGTAGCGCTTGTCCATCTGAGCCTTCAGGATCTTGAACTCATCGAGTTCTGCCTGGCGGGCATTGCCCAGACGACGGTAACAGGAGGCACGATGCTCCAGGCCGAACCAGAAATTAGGGAATTCATCAATCACTTTCGAATAGTCGCGGATTGCCCCTCTCAGATCACCTGTCTGTTCCAGAAGCAGGGCGCGATTGAAGAGGGCCATCAGGTCATTGGGCTCCAAGCGAAGCACGAAGTCGAAGTCTTCGATACCCCGGTTGTCATCACCCACCTGCGCACGCAGCAGTCCACGGTTGTAATGGCCGAGGAAATTATTGGGATCGAGGTCGAGGGCGGTATCATAGTCTGCCATCGCCCCTCGCAGATTATTCTGATTATAACGTGCCAACGCACGATTGATATAATTGCCGGCATGCTTAGGCAACAGATGGATGGACTTGTCGAGGAAACCCTCTCCCTCCTTCCATTTCTGCCGGGCCAGACTGATGATGGCCCGTTCTGCCCAGATACCACCATCGTAAGGATCGAGCTCCAGACTCTTATCGAGCGCCTTTACGGCCAGTGTGGTATCCTTCTGCAGCAAGTAGATCTCCGCCTGCATGGAATAGGCCCTCGCATAATGTGACCAGCGTTGGATCATCGTGTCGATCTCTGCCAGGCCCCGTTCATAGTCCTTCTCCTGAATACGGCAGAGGATTCGGTTATGCCACAGGTTCTGACTCTCCGGGTCATAACGCAGCGCCCTGGTATAATCCTCGATGGCAGCAGCATATTTCTTCTGGTTGATACGGCAGAGGCCACGCAGTTCATAGAGTCCCACGACATAGGGATTGCGCTCGATGGCCTCGGTGCAATCGCTTTCCGCACCACGATAGTCATCCAGATAGAATTTCGCAATGCCCCTGAAATACCAGGGTTCGTAAAGATAAGGTTTGGCAGAGATGGCTTGGTTGAAATACTGGATAGAGAGCACATAGTCTTCATAATAAAGCGCTGAGCGCCCTATCATCACCAGCCTGTCAATGTTATATTGAGCACATACGATCAAAGGCCAGAAGAATAAGAGACAAAAAATGCGACGCATTTTTTATCTCTTAACTGGTTTTGTACGGTAAGAACAGCGGTAGCGGCCCTTGACAAGTGCCGCCAACTTACTCTTAATCAACTGTTTGCGGAGAGGCGAAATACGGTCGACGAACATCTTGCCGTCAAGATGGTCAAACTCATGCTGCATCACACGGGCCAGATAGCCTTCTATCCACTCGTCATGATGCTGGAACTGCTCATCATCCCACTCCACACGGATACGCTTGGGACGCACCACCTTCTCGTGGATGGCTGGCAATGACAGACAGCCCTCCTCAGAGGTATCCGTCGCAGACTCGTCGTATTCCACGATATGAGGGTTGATATAGACCTGACGGAAACCCTTATACTCAGGCAGGTCGTCGGAAATCACATCCAGGTCGATCACCGACAAACGGATGGCCTTGCCTATCTGAGGCGCTGCCAGACCAATGCCCTCCGACTCTGCCAATGTCTCCCACATATCTGTGATCAACTGCTTCAGACCAGGGTAGTCGGGAGTGATGTCCTCGCTCACCTTCCGAAGCACTGGCTGTCCATATATATAAATAGGTAATATCACTTACAAATTAAGAATTAAGAATTAAGAATTATGATTACTTGCGAGAGCGAAGATAGTCCTCGAGGATTATCGTGGCGGAGATTTCATCAACCAGCGCCTTGTCCTGACGGGCTTTCTTCTTCAGGCCCCCGTCGATCATCGCCTGATGCGCCAACACAGAGGTGAACCGCTCATCGTAGAATTCGACAGGCACTTCCGGCACAGCCTTGCGCCAACGGTTGACAAACTGTTGGACGCGCTCGAGGTTCTCACTCGGTTGCCCGTTCGGCTGACGTGGCTCACCAATGACGATGCGCTCCACAGGCTCACGAGCCAGATAAGCCTTCAACCAGTCGAACAGCTCCGATGTAGAAACAGTCGCCAACCCTCCTGCTATCAGCTGAAGAGGGTCGGTGACTGCTATACCGGTACGCTTCTTACCGTAGTCAATGGAAAGAATCCGCGCCAATGGGCTTACTGATTAGAGAGCAGCCATGCATCAGCATACGTTGCACGCAGCTGATCGCGGCTACGGGCTGCATCGGCCTTGTTGTCGAAGGTAGCAGCAACCACACGGTACATATTGCGGTCCTCGTTCTTCACGATCTGGGCATCATAGCCGGCATCGCGGAGGCGCTGCTGCAGACCCTCAGCATTTGAAACCAAGCCGAAAGAACCGACCACCACACTGAAAGCCTTCAGACCATTACCACTCACCATCGACACGCGCTCCTGACGAACAGACACATTGTCTGCATTGTCCGTCACACGGGTGTCATTAGCAGGTCTTGTCTGAACGGGAGCCACAACAGCCGTTGAAGTCTCCACAGGCTGAGCCTGCTGCTGAGCGGTCTGAGTGTCATACTGCTTTGCCTTCTCGTAAGCTTTCTTGTAGGCACTCTCTTTTGATTTACAACTTGTAAAAGCCAATGCCAGGCACAGACCTGCGCACAAAACGGTGTACTTTTTCATCTTCGTTTCTTATTAATATTATACTTAAATTCAAATATTTGGTGCGAAATTACAAAATCTTGCGCAATTTGGCCTAAAAAATGTACATAAAGTTTGTTAAATAAAGGAATAAATAGCAATTTAACAAAAAAAATCGCTTCAATTTATGCTTTTTTCAAAAATAATGCGTATATTTGCACAACTGAAACATCTGTTTAATTCAAATTATATCAAGTATGAAGAGTTTAGGTTATTTAAGCGCATTCCTCGGTGGTGCTATCGCCGGCGCTGCTCTGGGCATTCTCATGGCTCCGGAGAAAGGACAGGACACCCGCGTAAAAATTACTGATGCCGTAGAGGATTTCCTCAAGAAGCACAACATCAAGCTCAGCCGCAAGGAAGTGGGTGATCTGGTGGACGACATCGAAGACGCTGCAGAGGACGAATAATCCATTCCCATGCTGTCAAGCGACAAGAATGTAGAGACGATTGCGCAGCTCATTGAGGTGCTCAAGCATTATCTCGGCCTTCAGACGGAATATCTGAAGCTGGACGTGATTGACAAAGTGGTACGCCTTCTGAAGGCGGCCACTTTGGCCCTCATCTTCATCCTCATCATCATCGCGGTGGTGATGTATTTTTCATTCGCCCTTGCTTTCTGGCTCTCCAACTTCACAGGCATGACGGTGGCCTTCCTGATCGTAGGCGCCATCCACCTGCTGATTTTCATTCTTTTCATCATCTTCCGCAAGCCATGGATCGAGAAGCCCCTTGTTCATTTTCTCGCCGGCCTGCTCCTCAGTAAATAGTTATGCTACCCGTTAAGAAGAAACCCGCTCAAGAATTCCGTACGCTTGAGGAGATCCGTCTCCGCAAGGATGAACTGATTGAACAGATACAGGAGGACAACACGAAGTTCACCGGACTGTGGAACCAGACTTTCATCAAGCGAGAAGGCAATACCAAGGCCGACTATATCTCGGGGCTGATAGCCAACAGTGTGACGGCTATCGACATTTTCCTCGTGGTACGCAAGCTGATGAAAAATTACAAGAGCATTTTCGGCAAGTCTTCTTCCAAGAAAAAGAAGCACTAATTCCCTTTCAAAAGATTACTTATGGGCAAAAAAAACGGGTCCCCGCTGGGACCCAACCTTTGTTAACCTTAAATCTAATACTATGAAAAACACATTGCAAAGATACGATTATTCTCGTTTCCTTCCAAGTATTTCTTCAAAAAAGTCCCGAATATTAACGTTTTTTAGCCATTCAAGCCCTTTCCCGGGCTTTTTTCCGCTAAAAAACTACCGTTTGCCCATCGTATGCCAGCTGAATAGCCGCCGGCAATTTCCGATTCACCTCCTCATGAAGTCCGATATCATGACAGGAATGTATCAGATAGGTCTGCCTAGCCCCTACCCTCTGTGCAAATCTCACAGCATCGTCCACCAATTGGTGCGCATGATGGGGTTTATCGAATCGCAGCGCATTCACCACTAAAAGCTCCGTCCCCTCCAGATACTGCATCTCACTCTCGTCGATCGTCTTCATATCAGTGATATAGGCCAGTTTTCCGATGCGATAGCCCAGGATAGGCAGTTTACCATGCATCACCACAAAAGGCACAATCTCCAAATCACCGATCCGGATGGGTTCATGAGGCAGAATCTCGTGGAGGCCAATGGCCGGAACACCTGGATAGCGGTTCTCTGCGAAGCAATAGGGCAGCATCTCCAGCATCGACTGACAGGCCGAAGAGTCGGCATATACATTGATCTCACCGAACTGGCAATAGGGTCGGATGTCATCCATACCACCCATGTGGTCATAGTGGGCATGCGTAATCAGGATACCATCTATCCTTCGGAAGGGCTGTGGCAGGATCTGCTGACGGAAATCAGGACCGCAGTCGATGAGCAACCGTGTCTCGTCAGTCTCCACCAATGCTGAACAACGGGTACGTTTGTCCTTGGGGTCTGTGCTCTGGCAGACCTCACACTGACAGCCTATCACCGGCACGCCACACGATGTTCCCGTTCCCAAAAAAGTCAGCCTCATATAATGTTGACCTCTGGATAAATTTCGATGCCGAATTTCGCCTTCACATCAGCACGGATGGTCTCGCAGAGCGTCACAATCTCTGCCCCCGTCGCTCCACCAAGGTTCACGAGTACCAGCGCCTGCTTGTCGTGAACCCCAGCGCGACCCAAGCTCCTGCCCTTCCAACCACACTGGTCGATCATCCAGCCTGCGGGTATCTTCACATGATCGGCATCCACCTCATAATGGGGCATACCCTCATACTGTTTCGCCAACGCCTCATATTTCCCGCGACTCACGATGGGATTCATAAAGAAACTGCCTGCATTGCCCGTTACCTTCGGATCGGGCAATTTGGCCTGACGAATCTCGATGATGGTATCTCTCACCTGTTGCGCCGTAGGTTGGGCAATGCCTTTCCGCTCCAGTTCCGCACGGATATTACCGTAGTCCAGACGGGGTTCAAAGGTTGTGGAGAGCAGATAAGTGACATAAGTGATCAGATATTTGTTCTTCCACTCATGCTTGAACTTGCTCTCACGATAGCCATAGCCACAATCCTCAGCACGAAGCGTCACCAGTTGACCCGATGCAATCTCCACAGCCTCTATCTCAGCGATCAAGTCCTTGGCCTCAGCACCATAGGCACCGATGTTCTGCACAGCCGAGGCTCCCACATCGCCAGGTATCAACGAGAGGTTCTCCATGCCATAGAGACCATGTCCGACGCAATACGCCACCACATCGTCCCATACCTCGCCGCTTCCACGACTCACGGGGACAAGTCCCGTGAGTTGTGGCTTACGACTCACTGGACCTGTCCCCGTGAGTCGTGAATGCACCACAATGCCATCGTAGTCTTTTGTCAACAGCAGATTGCTGCCACCACCTATTATTATATAAGGTATAGCACTTTCGCGCAGGATCTTGGCGACCTCCATCGCCTCATCCACGCTCTCATACTCCAAAAACCTACTGCACTTGGCGTCGATGCCAAATGTATTATGTTCCTTCAGACTATAGTCCTTGATGTCTCTCATTACGTTGTCATTTTCATCAGCAACCAGCGTTCGCCCACCTTCCTGAAACGCAGTTCCAACTCCATGCCGTTGGCAATGCCACGCAAGATGAAGATCTTCTCGCTGCCCACCGACTTCGGTTCCCCGTAGATGATGTTATAGATGGTCTTCTTCGGCAATTCCGGTGCGAAGGCCTCCCATGTATCAGGCGTTATCACACCCTCCATCAGGCTAAAGTCATCGTCAGGATCAGGTCCCACGAACTTCACCATCGAATTAAGGCTCTTCACCTGAAAGGCCTTGTCGGACACGAATTTCTGATAGAAGGCTAGGAACGAGGCATTGATATTTTCCGCGATCGACGTCTCCCGGATCTCTCTCAGCATCCATGCGCCACGAATACGATTGAACACATAGTCCTTCACCTCGTTCTTCTTCAACAGGATACGTTCCACGATAGCCTGGTTGATCGACGTGTCCTTCGACAGCAGCATCTGCTCGTCGTTGTCGAAGAACAGCGTATAATAGCCCTGACGCATGAAGAAGCGCTCCATCTGCCACTTGTTTTTCTCAATCTGCTCGTCCTTGTCGGCCTTATGCACAGTCAGAGGGAAGATGATGCGCGCCTTCTGCAGCTTCTTGTTGGCAGCGAAGTTAAACAGGAAGTCATCGAAGAACTCGTCCATCGCCTTTGGTGTCGGGATTTCCGAAAGCAATTGCTCAAGCGTGTCCATTGGCACGGAGTCGACAGTATCAGCCACGGAGTCTGTCAGCGACTCTTTTACTTGCTGCGACTGCTTTCCCGTACAGGAGAACATCAGCAGCACACATGCGAAAAACGCACCAAAAACCTTTCTCATCGACGCAAGTTCGTAATCGTCTTTCTTGGATTCTCTCAAATTTGCGGCAAAATTACAAAATAATTATGAATTATGCATTATTAATTATGAATTATTTTGTACCTTTGCACGCAAAATTCACAAATTGTACATTGTAAATTGTCAAATTGTAAATAATATGATACTTGACAGAATAGACGAACTGCTCAAAGAAGTGCAGGAATTAAGCGCCAAGAACGCAGAGGAAGTGGAACAGCTCCGACTGAAATATCTCAGCAAGAAAGGTGAGATCACATCCCTTATGAACGACTTCCGCGAAGTGCCAGCCGACCAGAAGAAGGCCGTCGGCATGAAGATCAACGAACTGAAGACACTCGCCACCGAGCGCATCAACCAGTTGCGTGAGGCATGTGAAACCCAGGAGACAGGCAACGAGGCCATCGACCTGACCCGTACCCCCTATCCCATCCAGCTTGGTACGCGCCATCCGCTGACGATCGTCACCAACGAGATCATCGACATCTTCTCACGCATGGGCTTTGTGCTGGCTGATGGTCCTGAGGTGGAAGACGACCTCCACGTGTTCACGAAGATGAACTTCGCCGCCGACCATCCCGCCCGCGACATGCAGGACACCTTCTTCGTCTCGCAGCATCCTGATGAAGTCACGAAGAACATCCTCCTCCGTTCGCACACCTCTTCTGTACAGGCCCGTGTGATGGAACGTATGCACGACGAGAACGGCAAACTCACCGCGCCCATCCGCGTCATCTGTCCGGGTCGTGTCTATCGTAACGAGGCCATCACTGCCCGCGCCCACTGTTTCTTCCATCAGGTGGAAGGACTCTATATCGACAAGAACGTATCGTTCACCGATCTCAAGCAGGTACTGCTCTCCTTCGCCAAGGAGATGTTCGGCCCAGACACCAAGATCCGTCTGCGCCCCTCTTACTTCCCCTTCACGGAGCCCTCTGCAGAGATGGACATCTCATGCTTCATCTGTGGTGGCGAAGGCTGTGGTTTCTGCAAGCATACCGGATGGGTTGAGATCCTAGGTTGTGGTATGGTCGACCCCAACGTGCTCGAACTCTGCGGTATCGACTCCAAGGAATACACAGGCTATGCCTTCGGTATGGGCGTCGAACGCATCACCAACCTGAAATACCGCGTTTCCGACCTCCGTATGTTCTCGGAAAACGACACCCGGTTCCTCGAGGAATTCGAAGCAGCCAACTAAACATAAAAAATCCCGCCAACAAGCGGGATTCTTTTTATTTCCTGACCTCGTAGGCACGGAGGATGCGGACATCATCGATGGGACGGTCGTAATCGTCGGTCTGAACCTTCTGGATGCGGTCTACGACATCGAGACCCTCAGTCACTTCGCCAAACACGGTATATTGTCCGTCGAGATGAGGCACACCACCCACATCGTGATAGAGATCGAGCAGTTCGTCGGTCATAGTGACTCGATGGTCAGTGGCTGCCTCAACCTTGTCACCGATCTGATAAAGCTGTTGCGTGGCATAAGTCTTACCCCAGACGATATAGAACTGACAACCGCTGGAACGGCGTTCGGGATTCTCGCTGTCGCCCTCGCGTGCAGCTGCCAAAGCCCCACGCTTATGAGGATGGAGCAGACGGCCTTCGGGAGAGAAGAACTCAGCCACGATAGTAGAGTCGGTACTTCCCTCGCCCAACGTCACACCCGGTTCGGCATGTTTGCTGTCAGGATCGCCACCCTGAATCATGAAGTTCTTGATGACACGGTGGAAGAGCAACGAGTCGTAGAACTGCTCGTTGCACAGACGGAGGAAATTGTCGCGATGACGGGGCGTATCATCGAAGAGCGTCACGAGGATGTTTCCCTCGGTAGTCTCAATCATCACCTGACGGCTCTGAGCCATCATCGGAAGAGAAGCAGCCATTGAGAGCGCCAATACGAATAATCTCAGCTGTTTCATTTTTCCTTCGCAGTTACAACGGTGACGATATAAGCACTGATCAGCACGAGAATACCCGCAACGGGTTTGTCCCACGTAAGGATGTCCTGTCCGAGCCAGATGGCGACAAACGAGGCGATGACGGGCTGCAAATTAGTATAGATGGATACCGTGGTGGCCTGCAGATACTTCATGGCGAATGGGATGAGGAAATAGCCGAGCGCGGTGGCACAGACAACGATGAAGGCCATCTCGAGCACACCGTCCCAACCCCAGGCCCAGGTATAGAGGGCATTCAAGGAGAGTTCGGGAATGACAATGGGAACGGTGACAATCGCGGAGATGAGGAACACATACTTCATCTGCGTGACGGGCGAATACTTCGTCGCCACATTACGCGTGATAATCAGGTATACAGCCCATGTGAGCACACTCAGGATAGCAAGGATAATGCCGATCAGGTCGTTCTTGCCCGAACCTAGCGACTGACTCATGAAAACCATCAGCACTGCGCCTGCGATACCCAGCAACACGCCTAAGAACTTCATTGACGTGATCTTCTCACCGATGGTCAGAGCGGCACAGATCATTACGGCCACAGGTGTTAGCGTTGCGATGAGCGAGAAATAGATGGGACTCGTAAAGTCGAGGGCCCAAGCCGTCAAGGTCTGTGAGATGACGAAGCCCAGAAGACCTCCCACGAGGATGGTAATCAGGTCCTTGCGCTCGACCTTCTCCTTAGGCAGGAAGGCTGCGATGATCCAGAAAAGGATACAGGCACCGAGTGAGCGTGTGGCCATATATCCCATTGGGGTGACCCACTTGTCAAGCAAGAGTTTGGTGACGGGAACACCAAGTCCGAAGATGGTGTTGGCGAAGAAGATGGCGCTATGCGCCTGGAGTTTCTTATTCATATTTCTGATATAATTTTATTCGGTCTTTGAGGGACATCTTCGCATATTTGCGCCATTCAGTGGCAGGTCCTTTCAGATAGTCGAGGTCGTGCATACGGGCATAGGCCTCCATTTCGAAGGGATTCAGCAGATATGCCGCGTTTTTTACACAGTAGGGTCGGTTCTTGCGTCCCTGCGGTAGCAAGCCAGCAGAGCTGGAGCGCCTACTGTGTAATTTCAGCAATCCGATTTTGTTCTTGAACCAGTACCATATATATAATAGGTAGAAGCGGAGCCAGGAGTCACTACACGACTGCGCCTGACGAAGATGGATCATCTCGTGGTTCTTCAATGACGAGAAGCCGCGGTTGAAACGGTCAGCAAGTTCCTGCGTAGGGGCAAGAATCTTGCCGAAGAACGTCAGTCCCTCATAGCCCTTCGGGAGCCAGAAGGAGTTGACGACGGCTGGCATATCAGCAACCTTGCTCGGTCGGACAGCCCGCCACATGATAGGTATTACACGCAGCATCATCCACATTGCGAGCGCAAAGGTACGAAAAAAAGTAAAAAGGTAAAAAACTAAAAAGGTAAAAAAAGCAAAAAGGTATAAAAGTAAAATGGTAATAGTTGTTATTTCTCTTTTTTTTCGTAACTTTGTCGCCAAATACGCATAAACATGGACGAGATACAGAGAATTGAGCAATTGCGCAAGGAACTGCACGAGCATAACTACCGTTACTACGTGCTGAACCAGCCCACCATCAGCGATCAGGAATTCGATTTCCTAATGCATGAGCTACAGGACCTGGAGGCGAAGCATCCCGAGATGGCCGATGCGAACTCACCAACGCAGCGCGTGGGCAGCGACCTGAACGAGGAATTCCGTCAGGTGGAGCACAAATATCCCATGCTCTCTCTGGCCAACACCTACAACGAGCAGGACGTGGCCGACTGGTACGAGAGTGTGAAAAAAGGTCTGGCCGGCGAGGATTTCGAAGTATGCTGCGAGATGAAATACGACGGTCTGTCGATCTCGCTGACCTACGTCGATGGTAAACTGACGCAGGCCGTGACACGTGGCGATGGTGTTCATGGTGATGATGTGACGGCGAATGTCAAGACGATACGCTCGATTCCCTTGGTGCTGAAAGCGCCAGCAAGCAACGATCTGTTTGCTGCCCCTGGCTACCCTCGCGAGTTCGAGATCCGCGGTGAGATATTGATGCCGTGGGCCGTGTTCGAGCGTTTGAACAAGGAGCGCGAGGAGGCCGAGGAGCCATTGTTCGCCAATCCACGTAATGCTGCCAGCGGTACACTGAAAAGTCAGAAATCGAGTCTGGTGGCCTCGCGCCAACTCGATGCCTATCTCTATTATCTCTTAGGCGAGGAACTGCCTGCGGAGGGACACTTCGAGAATCTGGAGGTTGCCCGTCAATGGGGCTTCAAGATATCGGAAGGTATGAAGAAGGTGAAGACCCTGCAGGAGATCTACGATTTCATCAACTACTGGGACAAGGAGCGCAAAAGTCTTCCTGTAGCCACTGACGGTATCGTTCTGAAAGTCAACTCGATAAGACAACAGCGTGCATTAGGTTTTACCGCCAAGAGTCCGCGCTGGGCCATCGCCTATAAGTTCAAGGCAGAACGTGTGTGTACCCGCCTGAATGAAGTCACCTATCAGGTTGGCCGTACAGGGGCCATCACACCTGTGGCGAATATGGATCCCGTGCAGTTGGCAGGAACGACAGTTAAGCGCGCCACGCTGAACAACGAGGACTTCATCAAGAGTTTTGATCTGCATATCGGTGACTATGTGTATGTGGAGAAAGGCGGTGAGATCATCCCGAAGATCGTGGGTGTCGACATCGACCAGCGGCCTATCATCGCACAGCCCGTTCAGTTTATCAAGCGCTGTCCGGAATGCGGTACGCCATTGGTAAGATACGAAGGCGAAGCTGCCTGGTATTGTCCGAACGATACGGGTTGTCCGCCACAGATCAAAGGTCGCATCGAACACTTCATCGCCCGCAGAGCCATGAACATCGATTCGTTGGGACCAGAGACCATCGACGACTACTATCGTCAGGGCCTCATTCATAACGTTGCCGATCTTTACAAGATTGAGGTGCAGCAGATCAACGGCGACGGTAGTCGCACGAAGTCAGCCCAGCGCATCGTGAATGGCATCGCCGCCTCGAAGGAAGTCCCCTTTGAGCGCGTGGTCTTCGCGCTCGGTATCAGATTCGTGGGCGAGACCTCTGCAAAGCTGCTGGCAAGACATTTCAAGAATATCGATGCGCTGATGAACGCCGGGCTTGAGGAACTGCAGGAGATAGAGGGCATCGGTGAGGTTATGGCGAAGAGCATCATCACCTATTTCCACGATGAAAAGAATATCGTGATCATCCGAAGGCTGCGGGAATACGGTCTGCAGATGGAGCTCTCGGAGGCGCAGACGGCAAACATCTCCGACAAGCTCGCTGGACAGAGCATCGTGATCAGCGGTGTCTTCGCACACCACAGCCGCGACGAATACAAGGCCATCATCGAACAGAACGGGGGAAAGAACGTGGGCAGCATCAGCAACAAGACCTCGTTTATCCTCGCTGGAGAGAACATGGGACCCTCGAAACTGCAGAAGGCCGAAAAGCTCGGCATCAAGATCATGAGTGAAGACGAATTCCTAGATTTGATTGAAAAATGAAACGACTTCTCGCGATATTATTCACTATTCACTATTCACTATTCACTGTGTACGCCCAGTACACAACGACCGACGATATCATCTACAAAGGTGATCTCGACGAGCGTTGTATCGATATGATGGGAGTGCCTCTGGAAGGACCCGACTCCGTGTTTGTCCCGGCCTTCAAGAGCATTGGTCTCGAACAGTTCACGCCCGACGATCCTGATCCTGGCGACTACTATTTCCGTGGAGAGTTCTACGGCATCAAAGCCAACTTCGTGGTGTCGACAGATGAGAAGACGGGCTTGCTCTCGACAGTGCTCGTAACCAGCGGGCCCTATCGCACCTTCGCCCTCTACGACCGTAACTACCGCTATTTCCTGTTGAAGTTGCAGCGTCATTTCGGCAACTTCGATGCGAAAGGCGATGGTTCACTGCACCTGATGATGGACAAAGGCTATGTAAAGATATCGAATATCCTGCACGAGGACAAGTCGCGCACCATCAATGTCTTCTACCTCAACACTACACCTTTCTACAAAGACGGCATGAGCCAGGGACTGAAAGGCAGCGTGCAGGAAATCATTACGGAGAATCCCGTGTTTGAGAGTCAGATGGAGCATTTCGACCCAAACGGCAAGAACTCGACCACTGACATCATCGACCGCGAATACAATGCCACGGGCTATCTGGTGAAAGCCGCCATGCTCGAGCCATCAGGCAAGAAGAGTGAACTGAAATACGAATATGACGAGGAAGGCAATCTGAGACGTCGCACACTGACAAACGTAGCGGAACAGGTGAGGTCGGTAAATGAATACACCTACAACGATGACGGTGAGATCAAAACACAGAGTCAGAAGGTGTTTGACAAGACCAACGAGTGCATCCTCTCCATCAACATGAAGAACGACTACACCGATCATGACGATGAAGGCAACTGGACGAGAAACGAAGTGAAGCTGATGTATTGGGAAAAAGGGCGTCAGGCTCAGAACATGAACGTAACGCAGACCCGCACTATCAGCTATTGGGAAGACGATTAATCAGGGATTCTGCTATTTATTTAGCAACAAAGACCACCCGGCGGTTCTTGGCGCGCCCCTCTTCCGTACTATTATCAGCAACTGGTGAATACTGCCCTTTACCGACAGCCGTCAGACGACTGCGCGAAATACCCAGCTCCACGAGCTTGTCGACGATGGCATTCGCCCGTCTCTCACTGAGTTTCTGGTTGGCTTCAGGCGTACCGGTGGAGTCTGTATGCCCCTGAACCTCATAACGCAGTTCTGGATTCTGATCCATCAGCGCCTTGATACGGTTGATTTCTGTCATTGATTCTGCCTTGATATCAGCCTTGTTTACATCGAAGGTGATATCGTAAGTTACGATAGTCCGGTAACTGTTAGCATTGACAGCTACTTTTTTGGTTTGGCAGGCAGTCAGTGCGAATAATGCCACACAGAATAATACGGAAACAATAGATTTCATAAGCTTAATCATTTATAGTTCACGTTGCAAAATTACACAGAAAAAACGAGATAGCCACTAGGTCAGGATGACAAAATATAGAAAAAGAAACTAAAAAACGTTAATTCATACTGGGATTGTCGACAACTTCGTCAAAAATATTGTAATTTTGACCTAAAATTATAAATATTAAACAAAATGCAATTAACTACAGGACTATTATTCGCTGATAGATATGAATTCATCAAGCAACTCGGAAGAGGCGGGTTTGCAGAAGTCTGGTTGGCAGAAGACAAACTGACGGGTGTTCAGGTTGCAGTCAAAGTGTATGCTCCCGGAACCGGTCTGGACGAGAATGGCATCAAGATCTTCACACAGGAGTTCTCAGTGGTGTTCGACATGAATCACACTAACCTGCTCCGTCCTACGCATTACGACTGTTATGAGCGCATGCCTTATCTTATCATGCCGTATATCAAGAACGGCTCTGCATTCAAGTATATCACAGAAGGACAGAACATCCCGGAAGACGAAGCCTGGAAAATGCTGCATGATGTGGCTGCAGGACTGGCTTATCTCCACGAGAAGCAGCCGCCTCTGATCCATCAGGACATCAAGCCCGACAATATCATGATCGACGACGAGGGTCATTATCTGATTACCGACTTCGGCATCAGCGCCCGTGTACGCAGTACCATCCGTGGTGCTCAGGCGCAGGAGCAGAGTGGCGGGACATTGGCCTATATGGGTCCGGAACGTTTCAGTTCAACCCCCAAGCCGATCATGGCCAGCGATGTTTGGTCGTTGGGAGCCATGATGTACGAGCTGATGACAGGCACCCCACCCTTTGCCAATCACGGTGGTGTGTTGCAGAAGAACGGTGCCGACATTCCCATCATTGAGGAAGATTATTCGCAGGAACTGAAGGACATCATCTATTCCTGTCTTGCTAAGGAGACATGGGACAGACCGTCGGCCAAGAAGATCGAGGAACTGACCTACAACAAGCTCCATGGTATCGATAATCCAGTTATTCAGAAACCTGTTGTGAATGAGCCTGTTGTGAATGAGCCTGTTGTAAATGAGCCTTCTGCAACAGAGCCCATCCCCACCCCACTGAAGGAAGAACCTCAGACGCAGAAGCCGCAGGAATTTGCCCCCAAGAAATCAAAGCCCGTTACTCAGGGCAAAGGCCTCAACAAGAATATCATCATCGGTGCTGTTGCTGCGCTGGTAGTTCTGATTGGTATCATTGCAATGTGCAGTGGCGGTGGGGAAAGCGAGGAAGCAACGCCCGTAGTTGTTGAGACTCTTCGCATTAACTACGATTCCATTGCTCAGATCAAAATCCAAGAGGCAATGAATATCAAAGAGACTGCAGATACCATCATCCAGAATCATCCCGATGAATATACAGATGCCTCTATATATAATAAGGTGGAGGAGATCTATATGACTGCGCTAAATATGTTGGGAACGCTGCCAAACCGCGATTCTCTTTCTAATACTGTTTCCAATTACGTCATTCAGCAACAAACCGACATCCAGATAGCACTATTGAACATATACAATAATTTGGATGCCAGTTCAGAATACGTACCGGAATTCCGTACAAGAGCAGATTCAATCAAGCAATACATCCCAAATTTGATTAATAACGAAAAAGATAATAACGAAAACCAAGATAGCGATGAATAGGATCCTGAAAATATTGACATTGATTTTTCTGATGTCCCTGACAACAGTGCAAACCTATGCCCAGAGTGCCAGCGACGCATACAATAAGGGAGTTGCCTTGATGAACAAAGGTGATTATCAGGGCGCCATTGCCAGTTTCAAGGCATCGATGGCTATCAACAAGAGTGCGGCCAATGTCAAGAAATGTAATGCGCAGATTACCAAGTGCAACCGACTGTCAAAGAAAAAAGCCACTACGACAGAAGCACCAAAGAAAGCCCCTCAGAAAACACTGACGGTGAGCACGAACAAGATCGTGTTTGAAGCTACTGCCGAGGAGACGAAAGCCATCAAGATTGTGACCCAGCCGGAAAGCAATGACTGGATTGCCAACGTGGCATCGGAGCACGAGAGTTGGTGCAAGCTGGCCAAATCGATGGACGGCAAGGAATTACAGATCACCTGTCTGCCTTCGAACAGCACCCTTTCAAGATTTACGGGCATCACTGTTATCTATGATCAGGAAACACAGTTCATCCAACTCGTCCAGAACGGTAAAAAACCACAACTCAAGGCCCTTGTCACCAATGTCAAACTCAACAAGCGCAGAGGCGGAACCAAGCAAGTGGCCATCAGTTGCAATAGCGACACGCTGTATGCCGACAACAAGAACTGGCAGCTGTACAAATATCCTGACTGGGTTGAGGTATATGTGACCAGCGGCAATGAACTGACTGTCAAGGCAGAAAAGATGGCGAAGGAAGATCCGGATTTCAAGAATGGCCGTTCTGGCGATATTATCCTGAAAAGTCAGGATCAGGAGTGCACGATTCATGTGGATCTGAAATAAAGATAACGATTTAACTATACGAACAACTTAAAACCAAGAATGTATGAGATGTAACAACTGTGGATGGGACAATGCGCCTGGCAGCAGTACTTGCGTGAAATGTGGCCATCCTTTACAGATGGACAATGCCGGGCAAAATGTCAACAACAATCCGTATCAGGGCGTCAAAGTTCCTGACTACAGCGCTGGCGGCGAACAGCAGCCGCGTCCTACGGTCATCAATTCCCAGCCGGCTGAGACACCCGTTCCGAGACCGACAAGAATCGTGAACGGACCGATCCAGCAGGAACAGATGAAGTCGACCGTCGTTCAGACACCTTCCAATTGTCCGCATTGCGGCTATCCCGTGATGGGCAACTTTACCAGTTGTCCTAACTGCGGTGCTGAGATTGCGCCCAAACCAACGACTATCCAGAATCCCGCAGCGAAAGCACCGGCAGAACCCGCGCCCGCAGCGCCCGCAGCTGCTCCTGTAGCAGCTCCTGCCACTATTGCCGTAGGAGCAGCAAAGGCTGGTCTGGCAGAACTCGGACTGGATGAGCATGTGAAATGTGACAAGTGCGGTGCAGAGGTGTCCATCGATTTCACCTTCTGTCCGAAATGCGGTGAGAGGATTCACCTGCCGACAATCCGTGCCATCCGTCACAAGCCGACTCCTGCCCCCGAGCCACCGAAGCCCAAGTGCCATCTGACGCTGATCCCCGAAGAGGAAGAGCAGATGGAGCCTGTCACCAACGACTATGAGGGTGCATCGGTCATCCTGACAAGAGAGAATACGGAGGCCAACAACCGTACCATCACCTCGAAGGAACAGGCAGAACTGATCTGCGAAGACGGCAAGTGGTTCTTGCTGAACAAGAGCGAGTTAGGCTCAACCTATCTCGAAGCAAACAGAAAACTGGAGCTTCAGCAAGGCGATGTCATTGTGATGGGCGACAGGAGATTCAAGTTCGAAGCAGAAGACCAGACTGATAAAAAATAAGTCCGCGTGAACACGTACCAGGTCGTTGACAGATGTGATTTCAGACCAGGAGATATCGTCGACAACAGATATACGGTCAGGAAAGCCCTCGGAGAAGGGTCATTTGGCGTTGTATATCTCGTTGAAGACGGCCGAGGCGGGAAATACGCCCTGAAGCTCCTCAGACTGTGGGAAGTTCCGGCAGAGATCCGGCAGCCGTTGATGGACCGGTTCGAGATGGAATTCAACACAGGACAGATCGATTGCGACAACCTGGTTCGTTCGCTGGCCTTCGGCATCGTTGGCGGCAATCCCTATATCGTGATGGAATTCTGTCCAGGCGGAGATCTGGAGCCGCTGCTCGGCAAGCCTGACGGTAATACGCCCCGCATCTGCCAGGACATCCTCATCGGACTCAATGCTCTCCACGACAGAGGAAAGGTACACCGGGATCTGAAGCCCGAGAATGTGTTGTTCAAGCAGAACGGCAAGGCAGCCCTGACCGATTTCGGTATCGCAGGCGACCGCACGCACCGCATGACGCAGCGCAACATCTTCGGTAAGCCCAATCAGATATTCGGCACCTATGCCTATATGCCCCCCGAACAGGCAATGAGAGCCAGAGGAGGCGCAACCGTGCTCCCCACCACCGACATTTTCTCGTTCGGAGTGCTGGTATTCCAACTGCTTACCAATGAGTTGCCTTTCGGTTCGCTGGAGAGTCACAACGAACTCGCCGAATATCAGAAAAGAGGCAAGGATGGTATTTGGAACAGGAATGCACTGCAATACGTCAATAATGGCCAGCAATGGATACAATTGCTAGAAGGTTGTCTGCAACCCGATTTCAAGCAGCGTTTCCAGACGGTTCACGATGTGCTGCGCTATCTGCCACAAGTACAGAGCGGAGGCTATCAGCAACAGCCAGTCAGGATGGTTCAGTCGTATTCGCCCCAACAGCGTACTTCGGGCTATCAGCTGCGCATCCTGCAGGGCGAGGAATATGGCAAGGTCTACAATCTGACGCAACTGGCCAATCAGGGTCGTCGCCTCCTGACCATAGGACGCCAGCAAGGCAACAGCATCTATGTCAAGTCGGACTTCAGCGACTTCATGTCACGTTTCCACTGCACCCTCGAGCTGGCCAGTCCCGGCCAATGGGCGATTCGCGACGGACAATGGCGTAACGACAGCCGTCAATGGGTAAATTCCAGCAACGGTACTTACGTAAACTCCAAACCCGTCACACAGAACGGGTACTTCTTGAAAGCAGGTGATATCATCGCCATCGGTGACGTCACACTGAGATTTGAAAATTATTAATCCCTTTAATTATAAATTTATGGAAACTCAAAACAGTTACAAGCGCACAGTACGCGGCTCGGTAGGAGCCGGTGTTGGTGCAATCTTCAACGGATCAGGACGTACTTATTACATCCTGGAGCACAAGACCAGCAGTAAGTATCACAGTGCTGGTGAGTCACAGAAAATCATCATCGACCAGATTGAGATCGGTCGCGATGCATCATGTCAGGTTCGTTACGACGAGTCGTTCGACACCGTCAGCCGCAAACATGCTGCCATCGTACGCGACGGAAACAACTGGCAGTTGATTCATCTCTCTACCTCTAACCCGACATTGGTGAACGGCCGTCCGATTCAGGGATCATATTACCTGCAATCGGGTGACGAGATCCAGTTGTCAGTGAATGGTCCTCGTCTCGGCTTCATCCAGCCGCAAGGCAAGCAGGGTCTCACCTCGAGCATCAAGCTCACCGAACGTATGAACCTGTTCCGCCAACAGGCCCTCCGCCCCTATCGCAGGGCTATCTGGGCATTGTCGGCATTATTGATCCTCGCCATCCTCGGCTTCGGAGCATGGAACTACAAGCTGAGCCTTGACAACAAGGAACTGCGTCAGGAGATGGCCATGTATCAGACCAAGCTCGACTCTCTCTCGACTGTCAAGCAGAACCTGATGCAGGAAGAGCAGCAGCTGACCCAGGAACTGGCTACTGCCCCGGCAGCTAAGCAGGAGGCTATCCGCCAGCGCATCGTTTACGTCAGAAGCCAGCTGACCAGCGTGGCCAACGAGGCCAGCCGCTACCAGCAGCAGTTGGCACAGACTCGTCAGCGTGCAGTTGAGAGCGGTGCCTTCGATGACGATGATGATGATCTGGCCGCCAACAATTCGTCTGCGGGAATTGCCCAAGGCGAAGGCGAGTCATCAGCAACCGTCGAGCGTCTTGGCAATGCTGATGAGAACCACGGTGTCTCAGGCCCAAATGCTGTTGTTGCCGGTGAGCGCGCTGCCTACGAAGGTGCCGAGAATGCCAATCCGACAGCCCACGGCGATGCCAGCGCTACGATCCGCGACTACTACGATCACATCTATTCACTGAAGATCCGCCGTATCACCTGTGAGCGTGACGGACGTTCATTCGATCCCGGCATCTCACTGACCGACGTCGTCTGCGGTACTGCATTCGTACTGAGTAACGGAACGCTCGTTACCGCACGTCAGAATATCCAGCCGTGGATCTTCTGGAGACAGTTGGGTGGAAAATGGCGTGAGCTGATGGCCAACTATAAGGCTATGGGCTTCAACATCATCATCGAATATGATGCTTACAGCACAACAGGTACAGCCCACAAGCTGACATTCAACAACCTCGACTTCCTGGTAGACGAGTCCGGTGATGTGACTGAGGTTATCGACGAGGTTATGAAGGATGTCAGGGTGATCATCAAGGACAATGGCTTCAAGATCAGCTCCAGCGAGTTCCGCAACCGCAGGGTTACAGTCATCACGCCCAGTTCACAGTGCTTCGCTATCCTGCGTGGAAAGGGCGGTGCCGGTATTCCTTACGATGCAGGCGCTTCACTCTCCAGCGATGGCGGTACAGAGGTTCAGGTGGCAGGCTTCAAGAACAATCCTGACATCCACAACCTTGCCGACTACATCAGCTACTTCAAGTCAAGCACTTCACGCGCTGACACCCGTAACGGCACTATCGTGCTTCAGGATGCCAATCGCAATGCCGGTTATCTGGGCTCTCCCGCCTTCTTCAAGGAGTCTGATGGCTCATACCGTGTCATTGGTGTGATGATTGGTCAGCTCTTCGGTGAAGACCGTCTCGTTCCTATCGCAAGATGTAACAAATAAAATGTAATTATGTCAGAAGTAAGATTCAAGTTAGCTGCAGGCACTAATGTCGGACTGATCCGTCAGAACAACGAGGACAACTTCGTTGTGTGCAGTGACCTCAGTACTTCAAATTGGCTGATTCCTCAGGCCGGCGATTATGCCGACCTGGGGCAGTTTGGTGTTCTGTTGGTGGTTGCCGACGGCATGGGCGGAGCCAATGCAGGTGAAGTGGCATCGGCCATTGCGGTTGAGACCATCCAGAACCAGTTTGTACCAGAACAATTGGAAGAGGCAGTCGCCAACGACAAGTCCATCCAGGAGTTTATGAAGGAAGTAGTAAAGTCTGCTGACTTGAATATTCTTCACCATAGCCAGAATGATAGTAATACCCAAGGCATGGGTACTACTATCGTTATGGCGTGGATTCTAAACAATAAGGCTTATATCTGTTGGTGTGGCGACTCTCGCTGCTATGTGCTCAACAAGCGTAACGGTCTTATCCAGCTGAGCAAGGACCATTCCTATGTCCAGGAACTCGTCGACAAAGGCGAGTTGTCTGCTGAGCTGATGCACGACCACCCGTTGTCAAACGTCATTACGCGTTGTCTGGGCGATGTGGACAACCGGGCCAATCCGGAGACACGCATCTACCAGCTGCACAACGATGACATCATCATGCTCTGCAGCGACGGTCTGTGCGGAATCTGTCACGACGATCAGATTCTCGACGTGATGATCAATCACAATGAAGATCCCATAGAGTGTAAGAATGAGCTCATCTCAGCAGCGCTGTCTGCCGGCGGCTATGACAATGTGACCGTTGCCCTGGCCCGTATCCAGACCGATGAGGAAGAGGAAGAAACCGCAGCAGAAGAAGAGACCGCTGAAGAGGAGAATACTGAGGAAGATAAGAAAGAAGAACTCTCGACTACCATCCGCAGTGACATCAGACGACGTTCTCACAAACTGAGGAACTTCATGTTGTTTCTTCTGATACTGATCATCGCCGGAGGCGCATACATCTGGTTTACCCCGAGCTGCAGTCCTCTGAAGGATCAGATCACAACAACAGTAACCAATATCATAACAAGTATCAAACAAAAAATCTGAAACAATGAGAAAATTATTTTTAGTAATGGTAGCCACTGCCATGATGGGAATGGTATCCATGTCATGTGCCACACATTCAAGAACCGTCAGCACTTATGCTTCTGATGACAATTCCTATCGTGGCCAGCAAGAGTGGAAACGCTGTGCAATCTGCGACGGCAAGGGTTCTTGCAATGCTTGTAAGGGAACCGGTAAGATCAGCGGCGACAGGTGTAAGGCATGTAAGGGTTCCGGTAAGTGCAGTACCTGTAAGGGAAATGGTGGTTATTATCTCGAGAACTAAACCATGCAACTCTCCGAAGGGCTTATTGTAGCTGAACATTACAAGCTGCTTAAGCAATTAGGACAAGGCAGCTTCGGCGATGTCTGGCTGGCACATAATCTGCTGGCCGACATCGACGTGGCTATCAAGTTCTATGGCACCTTCGACCAGAAGGGACTGGAGGAGTTCCGCAATGAATTCAAGATTGCCTACAAGCTCCACCACCCCAACCTATTGAATATCAACCATTTCGATGTCTATGAGAATTGTCCCTATCTCGTGATGCCATACTGCGAGAATGGCTCTGTCAGCCGGCAGATCGGCCAGATGCCGGAATCAGAGATATGGAAGTTCATTCTTGACGTGTCCGGGGGCCTGGCTTTCCTTCACAGCCAACAGCCGCCAGTGGTCCATCAGGACATCAAACCCGACAACATCCTCATCACCAGCGACGGCCGTTATGTCATCTCCGACTTCGGCATCAGCCGCAGCTTCCGTACGATGATGAGCCGTACCAATAATAATGTCAGTTCCTCAGGCACCATTGCCTACATGGGACCGGAACGTTTCTCCGAGAAACCGATGGTGGTTCTGGCCAGCGACATCTGGGCGTTTGGAATGACACTTTACGAGGTCATGAACGGCGACGTGCTCTGGGAAGGCATGGGCGGCTGCGTACAACTCAACGGCGCAAGGATCCCGGCTATCAGTGGTAAGTTCTCGCCAGAGCTGACGCGACTCGTCACTTCCTGTCTGGCAGCAGAGACCTGGAACCGTCCGACGGCTGCACAGATTCATGAATACGCAGCGGCCTTTCTCAAGAAGCAGACCCTCCCACCGCTTACTGTAGTACAGGAACCATCGAAGCCAACACCCGTTGAGCCCGAGCCCGTTGCAACACCCCGACCTGTCATAACACCACAACCAGTCATAACACCACAACCATCCCCCACCCCATATCGGGCGTCTCATTATTCACACCATAGCGATGCCAGACCATCCGTTCCGCAGCAAAGTTCTCTTTCCCTGAAGTCGCCGACTGTCAAGAGAGGTCTTCTGATAGCTGCGGGAATCATTGCCGCCATTCTGTTGATAACAGGCGGTGTCAAGCTCTTTGCCACGTTCAGCGAGGAAGATGATTTCTACTCATGCAGGACCAAGGAAGACTATGAGCGCTTTATCAAGGAGCACCCGTCTTCTTCATTCGTTGAGACAGCCCGCCAGCGCATTGCCACGCTGACTCCATCGGCTGATGCGCCAACCGAAGCACCCAGTCAGCAACAACCATCCCCCAACAATCAACAAACAACCAACACCCATCACCCATCACCCAACAACCAACAACCATCCCCCAACACCCA
>JAEETD010000003.1 GCA_016290175.1 Prevotella sp.
CACCGGTATCACAACTGACTATGAGCATGCCAACAATTTATACGGCATGACCGACGATGGCACTTGGACCAGATTGTCGGTGGCGGAAGCTGCCTTGCCACCTTTCCGTGGCTATTACGATGCCGACTTCGACGTTAACTCCGATGAGCTCAAGACCAATACCGCACGGACAAAGCGTACTGCAGGAGATGACATCACCTTCCAGACGAAATTCTATCAGAAGGGCGACGACGCTGACGTCAGCGATATGCCCGACTTGCTGTTTGTGGGCGACATACGTCCCGCTGACGGTGGAGCGACAGCCATCACTCCCACCATCCACACTATCGATGCCGACGGTACTCACCGCTACTATGACCTGAAGGGACAGCAGCTGAAGAGCAAGCCTCAGAAGGGTCTCTATATTGAAAACGGAATCAAACACGTCAGATAATGAAACAGTTTGGTAAATGGTTGATGGCTGCCACGCTGTTGTGCAGCCTGTCTGCGCTGACATCGTGCGATGAGGACCAACGTGACAACCCCGCTAATTACGACACCAGCGAGGAGGTCATCAGGAACCGTGAGGAAGTCCTCTCTCACGTCAAGAGCGATGCCAAGGTCGTGGCAGACAATATGAATCCTGAGATGTTCAACCTGACGAATCAGGTCTATTCGCAACTGATGGCGCTGATGGTCAAGGACCGCAATTATATGAGGAATATGAAGCAGGTCCTCGCCATCATGGCTGCCAACAGCGCCCTGAAGAAGATCAGGCCTGTGACGTATGGCTCTGAACTGGCAAAGATGGGGTATCTGATGTATATTCCCGTGGATATTCAGACCTTCGGCGCACAAGTGGTGTTCGACGAAAACGGCGAAAGCCGTCTGTTCCCCTGCGACGGTCTGGAGTTTATCTTCCCGGCCACCGTTGACGGTCTGGGTACGACACTCTATAAGGTGGCCTTCAAGGCAGGTGACAACTGGACCGAAAAGATATTTCCTGCCCAGTTGAATAACGTGAAGGGCCTGGCCTGTGTCTACCGTGTTCCCAAAACGCTGACCATGACGCTGAGCGGAGCGTTTGACAACGAGGTGCTAACGTTGAGTCAGATTACTTATGACATCGGCGAGACGCAGGTTTCCGGTCAGGCCAGTACCTCGTTGAGGGGGGTAGGGCATGGATTACCTGATGTTGAGAGCAGTCTCAACTTCCAGGTTGGTCTCATGGAGGACGGAAAGGTGAACTTTGATTTCGGCTATCAGAACAACGGCCGGAACATCATGACTGTAGCGGCACAGATGGCTCTCCCGAAGACCGGCAATTTTATCGAGCTGCTCTCAGGTCTTGACATGAAAGGTGTCAGCACTGATTTGGACATCCAGATTTTCGGCGATCTGAGACTTTATGGTCAGATCAGTGATGCCAGGCAGTTCTCTGAGGCATTCACGGGCGTGCTCAAGAACCATCAGGATAATCAGGTGTCAGTACGGCAGTTCTCTGACATGATCGACAGATGTAATGCCAGTGCCAATATCTACCTGACCTGCCAGCATGCTGTCCAACCGCTGATTATCAGGCTGTTGTCCGATTGGGAGAATAATACGAATCTTTTCATGCCGGCTGTCTGGTCATACGAAAGTTTCGACTTGATTCCATTTAGTGCGCTGATGGGACAGGGTGACGTGGATAATATCTACAAGGCTATTTATCTGATGGTTCCTCCTGTGAGTGCTGAAATACTTTCCATAATGCAGCTATATTCACGGATCATGCAGATGTTGCCCTTGAACAGTGCCGAATGGGGATTATAGTCTCGTTGACCATTGGGGATTTGCTATAATTTCATTGAAAAGTTTGGCTGGAATGAATTATTTCATTATCTTTGCAAGCAGATGAAACTAAATGATAATTGTGAAGCCCTATGAATCAACAAGATTACAAAGCAGAGAATGAGGCCCTGCGGCAGCGAGTCGCGGATCTGGAGAAGGCCAACAACGAGTTGATCATCCACAACATGCAGTTAGGTCAGAAGGTGGATGCCTACTATGACGTGCGCAGACGTATACATATATATAAAGAGTTGCTGGCGCGTCATACCGACTTCCTGCGTCATGCTGACCTGCGCAATGATGAAGAACTGCTGGCGCTGATTGAGTCGCGCCTGGAGACGGAGAGGACCTACGAAAATCCCGACTTCGGTGTGAAGGAACTGGCAGAGATGATCGGCACCTCGCAGTCGCGCATCCTGGATCTGTTCAGGAACTCACCATTGTATAAGTCGGTGGAGGACTATCTGGACTATCTCCGTATCCTGCGCTCGATGTATTATCTGATGTCGAAACGCGAGTGGAATGTGGCTGCCTGTGCGCAGGAGACGGGCTTCTCGGCTATCCGGTCGTTCAACCGCAAGTTCCAAGATGCCATCGGTATGTCGCCGCATGAGTTCCGCAAGCTGCTGGATTTGCATCCTGCACCCAAAGAACCGATAGAAGAAGTCTCAGAATACTGATGTTTTCACCCTGGAAATCGCTGTTTTGGCCAAAATTCGAACATTGCTTTTGAGTTTTGGCCAAAATCCTTTTTGTTGGCCAGACAAATTGAGAAGAAAAACGCAAAAAAGAGAACAACCTGCTGAAAAACATCATAATTTTGCAGTGTCGAAAGGACAAAACGACAGAAAAATAATAGATTATTAACATTTTAAAATTTACGGTTATGAAGACAAAGAAGAATTTGGTAAACCTGGTGCTCATGAGCATCGTTACCGTAGCCATCACCATCAGTTTCACAGCTTGTTCTGATGACCTCGACAATAATCAGCTCGCCAACGATGGCAGCCAGGAGAATGTGACAAGAGGAGAACTTCTCGATCCGATCGCTCTTATCTATACCGACTTCATTTCTTCGAGCGATGTTCAGATCATGACCGCCGACACCACCAAGATCAGCATCAGCAAGGCTCTGGCCGATAAGAAGGGCATCACTTCATTCGTAGACCACCCCATGGGAATCCAGGAAGGCGAGCATATCCGTCCTTATCACATCCGCGCTACGAAGGAGATCCTGCAGGGCGACCGTTATATTCTCGACGTGGTCAAGTCGGGTATCGGAGAATTCATCGCAGATCCCGTCGCTTTGAGCACGGAATTCTATAAGAACGAGGGCAGCGCTACCCGCAGCGCTTCGGGCGACCCCTATACCGACGCAGAGGGCGTGATCCATCCTCAGGGAGTCTATGTCATCGACTGTCCGGCCAATGCTCCGGAGTGTGCCACCCGCAGTCTTGACGACTATCCTATGGAGTACTTCTCTGCAGAGGATATCCTGGGCACCACCGCCACACGCGGCATCAAGAGCGGCACCTATTTCAAGGTAGACAAGGCTGGTAATGTAATCAGCTTGAAGTCGGAGTTGAAGAAGGACATCCAGTTCGGATCAGGCGAGGATACCATCATGGTTCACGTAAAGGCTCCCGTGATATTCGACCTCAACTACAAGTTCTATGTCAACTGCGGCAGGAAGAACTACGTTGTTCCTTACCTGAAGGGTTTCGATGCCAACATCAACGGTTTCTTCTCTTTCAAGCCCGAGGTGACAATCGGTTTCGACAAGGATGTCAAGATTGCCGATAAGAAGGTCAAGCTCTGCGACTTCAAGGCATTCACCTTCAAGTTCACGATTGCAGCAGTTCCCTTCTGGGTAGACGTTAAGCCCAACATGTACATGAAGTTCGACGCAAAGGTAAGCGGTAAGTTCTACGGCGGTTTCAAGTACGAGTACGAAAAGACCTTCAAGGCAGGTGTCAAGAAGGACGGCGGCTGGAACGCCTACGGCAACACAGAGGTTCTGAAGGACGAGTTCACCTTCATCACTCCACGCGGCACATTCAAGGCCGAGGCCGGTGTAGCCCTGATGCTCGGCGTGGACATCCTTATCGACAAGTGTGCAGGTCCGAAGCTGGCCATCGGTCCGAAGGTGAAGGCAGAGGCAGAGATGACATTCGCACCGCTGGACGAGCAGAAGCCCCTCTCATTCGAGGCATCGCTCAAGGCAGGGATCTATGCCGACCTGGGCGTGCAGCTGAAGTTCTGGAAGATCAACGTGGCAGAGTGGAATACCACCTTCAATATGGTTCCTGAGAAGAAGCTCTGGGGCTATGAGTACCCGAAGGATATGGACAGCAAGAAGAACGACCCCGTAACGAAGGTTCTCGACGCGGCAACGAAGATGATACAGGAGGCACAGCAGCAGGCAAAGAACGCACTTTAAGAAAGACGTCTTAAAATGGAAATAAAGGCCGGAAGTCTTGGTACTTTCGGCTTTTTTGTATACCTTTGCCGACAAATTGTAGCATGACAGATAATAAGTTATTTGATAAAGATGAAAAAGATTATTTCCCTGTTTGTGTTCAGTATGATGATGCTGAACATTGTCTGTGCCCAGGATGACACGACTGTTGATGCCTATTTTACCACAGCTGAGATGCCCGACATGATGGTGTTTATGCCCGGTCCTCCCGACAGCAGTTCCGTGGCATTCGCCAACGATGTGAACCGCTATTTCTGGGGTAAGGAGATGCGTAAGGACCCCGAGCGTGCCGCCCAGGCCGCGCGTGATGCTGTGTACGGGCTGGAAACCATCCTTACGGAGTTTGAAGAAGCCTTCGGCATGAAGATCACCAAGGACGACACCCCGGAGATCTATAAGGTGCTGCTCGAAGGAACAGCCACCTGCGACAGTATCTGTACGCTGCCCAAGACACGCTATGGCCGCACCCGTCCGTTTGTCCGTTTCAATGAGCACACGCTGGTGCCTGAACTGGAAGGAGAACTCAATCCTCACAAGTCGTTCCCTTCCGGACATACGCTGCTCGGCTGGAGTTCGGCCCTTCTGATGATGGAGATCAACCCTGACCGTGCCAATGAGATTCTTGCCCGCGGATACCGCTATGGTGAGAACCGCCTCGTGGTGGGCGCACATTGGCAGAGCGATACCGATGCTGCACGACTGGCGGCATCGGCAGCCTATGCCCGTCTGCACACCAGCGAACGGTTCCTCGAGCAGATGAAGAAAGCCCGTGAGGAGTTCAAGCGGATTACGGATGCCACTTCTGTGAAACCGACCCGTGCGCCCCAGCAAACGGAGAATGCCGCTATTTATGACCTCTCAGGTCGTCAGGTAAGTACACCGTCTCAGGGCGTTTATATCCAAGGCGGTCAGAAGATAGTAAGACCATAAGGAATGAAACAAGCTACACTCCTGATGCTCGCCGCCATGATGGCATTGGCGCAGGCCAAGGCTGAAGAGCGGACGATTGATATCAGCGGCAACAACACGTCGAGTGACTACAAGTCGTATGGTACAGCTATCTCTCTGCTGCAGGGAGATATCGTGAACGTGAAGATGGCCCGCTACTGCTATTTCAGTTCGAAGATTACGGGCAGCGGCATCCTGAACCTTTATGGCGGCGGTGACCGCTGTTTCTTGGGCAACTCCGAAAAGAAGTGGCCCGACTGGACGGGCTATACGGGTGATGTGCATGTCTATCCTTTCCCGGAGAACTCGTCGTCGGCAGGCTTCTATGGCGTCGCGCTGTTCCATGGAGGCAAGGCCTCGTCGCCTGAGAATGCCCTCGACGATGTAAAGAGCGGTAAGGTGAATCCCTCATTGGCCAATAACCGCGTGACATTGCATGAGGGAGCAACCCTTTGTGGTGAGGCCAATAGCAACGGCTCAGGTTTCCGTATCGGTGAACTGAACACCGAGGCAGGATCGACGCTTTTGGGATGGTATAAGAAAAACCGTTCCGTGTATTACCTCCTGGGCGGTATGAACACCGATTTCACGCTGGCAGGAACCATCAAGCCTGTGGACTATAACGATGCCACGCTGCTGAGCATCGTCAAGGAAGGCACGGGAACGATGACCATCATCGGCAACGACAACTATGTGAGCGGCGGGCTGCGTGTTCTGGAGGGTCGTGTCAATATCATGAACGACCGTGCAGAAGCTGAATCAAAGAAGCTTCGCGGGGCCTTGGGCGCTAAAGCCAATGCCAAAGACGCCATCGCCTATGTTTTTGGCAAGGGTGTGCTGGGCGGTACTGGCAGCATCGGCGGCTCTGTTGATAACTACGGAACCATCGAGCCCGGCGACGGCGGTGTCAAGGATGAACTGACGCTGAAGAACTACGTCTCTGGGGCGGATGCCAATCTGTTCCTGCATCCCGGTTCGGTGATTCGTACGAAGGTCACTTACGAGTGGGATCCAAATAAATTTATCTTCTCTTCTAACAAACTCAATGTTGATGGACAGGTTATCTACAGCCCGACGACTGAGGACTTCCTGACGAGCGACAAGCTGCCAGTGATAGAGATAGTGGTGGATGAAAACGCTGATGAATTGAGGGTGGGCGATGAGATTTTCGCAATTTGTGCCAAGGCTCCTGATTCGGTTTTCGATCAATTGAGCTTCGATGTCAGGGCCAACAAGTATACGTGGAAATTTCATGCCGTACAATACCTCAGCGATCCGGAACATATCTACTATGGTGCCTATGTCACTTCGCTCGACACCCCGGATAATCCGGACAATTCGGACGATCCGGACAATCCAGGATCCACCATGGGCGCCTACTACGACGACGGCGTTGATGATGCCAAAGACCAGAATACCCTAGGCTATTATGCCGCCAAGAACCAGAAGAACATCGGCGTGGCGCTGGCTACCTATAAAGGCTATCAGAGCGACCGCGATGCTGCTGGCAAGCAGTTCAACATGATGGTGTGCGAGAACGAGATGAAGATGGACGCACTGCAGCCTTCGCAGGGTAGTTTCAGTTTCGGAAGTGCCGACCAGCTGGTCAGTTTCGCCCAGAAGAACAATATGGTCATTCGCGGACATTGTCTGGTGTGGCATTCACAGCAGCCCGGATGGGTGTCGTCGGACGGTAAGAAGAACGATAAGGGATGGACGCGTGAGCAGGCTTTGGCCATCATGAAGAACCATATCACTAAGGTGATGCAGCACTATAAAGGCAAGGTGCGTGAGTGGGACGTGGTGAACGAGTGCCTGGAAGATGACCAGACCACCGTGCGTACCAATCCCGACGGTTATGACCTGCGGAAACAGAGTGTGTGGCAACTGGCCATCGGCGACGATTACATCGATTCGGCCTTCGTCTATGCCCACCGTGCCGATCCCGATGCCATACTCTATCTGAACGACTACGGCGTGGAACTGCAGGGTAAGGCCAAGTCGTCGGCCTTCTACAACCTGGCGATGCGTCTGAAGAACGATGGTATCCCCATCGACGGTGTCGGTCTACAATGTCACTTCTCCATCGGTGATGTCGATAGTGTGAAGCTCGACAATACCATCCGCCGGTTTGAGGAAGCCGGTCTGAAGTGCATCATCACAGAGCTTGACATGGGTATCCCCGATACCTCTACGGCCAACCTCGAAGAACAGGCCCGCAACTATCGTGTCGTCACCGACATCATGCTGAACTACGACAACTGTCCGAGTATGGTGATCTGGGGTATCAAGGATAACGACAGCTGGCGCAACACTTCCAATCCTTTGCTCTACACATCCGGACTGGACAAGAAACCCGCCTGGTATGCCGTGCGCTCGGCCCTGCGCCATCGCACATTGACAGAGTCGGGCATCCTCACTTTGCGGCAGACGGACAGAAGGGATGGTGACGTCTACAACCTGGCGGGCCAGAAGGTCAGTTCCGATTATCGGGGCATTGTGATCATCGACGGCAGAAAAGTACTGAATAAATGAAGGAACAGACATGGAACAGATGAATCCTTATATCAAACAGTTTCCCGATCTCTTCAAGGGGAAGAAGATCATGTATGTCCACGGCTTCGCGTCGTCGGGACAGAGCGGTACGGTGACGAGAATCCGTGAGGTGTTTCCCAATGCGACGGTCATCGCCCCCGACCTGCCGATTCATCCGCAGGAAGCGATGGATCTGCTATATGCGACGTGTGAGCGTGAGCAGCCGGATCTGATCATTGGCACGTCGATGGGCGGTATGTATACGGAGATGCTCTACGGCTACGACCGTATCCTGGTGAACCCGGCCTTTCAGATGGGCGACACGATGAAGGACCATGGCATGATCGGTGCTCAGCACTTTTCCAATCCCCGGCAGGATGGGGTGCAGGACTTTATCGTGACGAAGGCCATGGTGAAGGAATATAAGGATATGACCGAGCAATGCTTCGCCCAGGTGACGCCTGAGGAACAAGGTCGCGTATGGGGCCTCTTCGGCGACGAGGATACCACGGTGAATACCTATGATCTGTTTCGCAGTCATTATTGTACGGCCATCCGTTTTCACGGTGAGCATCGTATGAACGACAATTCCTTTATGCACTCCGTAGTGCCCGTGATCCGTTGGATCGACGACCGGCAGGAGGAACGTGAAAGACCTATCGTGTATATTGGTATGGAGGCACTTTTCTATCCTGACGGAGAACCGAGGAGTTCAGCTCAGAAGACTGTCAGAGCGCTGATAGAACATTATCAGGTACTGTTCGTGGGGGCGGCTCCGGTCGATACTGTCTACTATGCCGAAGCCAATGATTGGCTCTATGAATCCGTCAATGTGCCGGCATGGGGACATACCGTGTTTACGGTGCGTCGCGAATTGCTCTATGGCGACTATTTCATCGGTATGGAGGAGGCATGGTCGGGAATGGCTACACACCTGCAGTTCGGCAGCGACACTTTTAAGACATGGGATGATATTGCTACGTATTTCGAGAGATTAGGAGGACAGTAAGTCGGATTACTCAGATTACTCGGAATATTCGGATTACCCAGATGAAGACTGCAATTGTCGGCGGAGGTGCGGCGGGATTCTTCCTGGCCATCAATCTCAAGGAGATGTGTCCGAAGATGGAAGTGACCATCTTCGAAAAGTCGAAGCGGGTGCTGGCGAAGGTGGAGATCTCCGGTGGCGGACGTTGTAACTGCACGAACTCTTTTGCCGAGGTGCGCGACCTGCAGGAAGTCTATCCCCGGGGTCACCGGCTGATGAAACGATTGATGAGGGGCTTTTCGCAGGAGGATGCCTATGCCTGGTTTGAGCGTCATGGCGTCAGACTGACCACCCAGGAGGACCAGTGCGTCTTCCCGATGTCGCAGGATTCACATACCATTATCAATTGTTTTCTGGCTGAGGCGCGTCGACATGGCGTCGGGATCCGTACAGAGGTCCGTATCGATTCACTCGACCAACTCAGCGACTTTGACTATATCGCCGTCACAACGGGTGGCATGACAACTCACGGGGATAGGTCCCGCGAGTTGTTTGATCGACCCGCGGGACCTGTCCCCGTGAGTCGTCCGGTGCCGTCGCTCTTTACTTTCAGAATCGACGATGAGCGGCTGCATGCCCTGATGGGAACGGTGGTGGAGAATGTGGTGACGATGATTCCTGGTACGAAGCTGCGGGCAGAGGGTCCGTTATTGGTGACCCATTGGGGCATGAGCGGTCCGGCTATCCTGAAGCTGTCGAGCTATGGAGCCCGGCTGTTGGCTGAGAGTGGCTATCAGGCTCCTCTGGCCGTGAACTGGACGAACCATCGCGATACGGAAGTAATGACGATGCTCGATGAGATGATGATCCGTCATCCCCAGAAACAACTGAAGACGATGGCCCCCTGTGGCTTGCCCGTGCGTCTCTGGTCATATCTTCTGGAGAAATGCCTGGGTGAGCGCTCGAACGGTCGTTGGGGGAGCCTTAACAAGAAGGAACAGAACCGTCTGGCCAATCTGTTGAGTGGCGGCGATGGCTATCAGATTGCCGGAAGGGCCCCGTTCAAGGACGAGTTCGTCACCTGTGGTGGCATCGAATTGTCGGCGGTGAATCCCTCTACGTTGGAGAGCCGGGATGTGCCCCGTCTTTATTTCGCCGGTGAGGTGCTCGACATCGACGGCATCACGGGAGGCTTTAATTTCCAAGCCGCCTGGACCACTGCCTATACCGTAGCCTGTGCCATAGCCAATAGCGTAGAAGGATAAATTTTTTGCCCTAATATTTGGAGGCAAAGGAAATTTTTCTTATCTTTGTGCCCTAGAAACGAATATTCATTAATCAATAAACTATTAGCATTATGAAAAAGTATTTAGCAGAAATGGTGGGCACGTTTGTGCTGACGTTCTTGGGTTGCGGCGCTGCCGTGAGTCTGAATTGTGGTGTTGACACAGCATCTGTAGTAGGTACGGCTGTCGCTTTCGGTCTGGCTGTCGTGGCCATGGCCTATACGATTGGTGGTATCTCTGGTTGCCACATTAATCCCGCCATCACGCTGGGTGTGTTCCTCAGTGGGCGTATGAACTCAAAGGATTGTGGTATGTACATGCTGTTCCAGGTGATCGGTGCCGTGATTGCTGCTGCCCTGCTGGCTTTCCTCGTATCGACGGATCCAGGACTCGCCCGTGGTACGGCTACAGGTGCCAATGCCTGTGCATCAGACAATGTCATCAACGGTCTGGTGGCTGAGATCCTCCTCACTTTCATCTTTGTGCTGGTCGTTCTGGGCGCAACTGCCAAGACCAACGGTGCAACCAATAACTTCGCCGGTCTGGCTATCGGTCTGTCGCTGATCCTTATCCACCTGGTAGGCATCAACTATACAGGCACATCTGTCAACCCGGCCCGTAGTATCGGTCCTGCTCTCTTCGAGGGTGGCAAGGCGCTGAGTCAGCTGTGGGTATTTATCGTTGGCCCGTTCATTGGAGGTGCTATCGCCGCTGGTATTTGGAAGATGATTGACACCAGTGAGAAGTAAATCCGGATGAAAAGACTAGTTATTATTCTATTGTCTGCGTTGATGGTTTGTCAGGTGCAGGCAGAGGACCGTCGGTTGTGGTACGACAGGGGAGCCTCCCATTGGCTGGAGGCTTTGCCCATCGGTAATTCCGCTCTGGGTGCCATGGTGTATGGCGGTGCCGATACAGAACAGATCCAGCTGAATGAGGAGACCTTTTGGTCGGGTTCCCCACATAACAACAACAGTCCTGAGGCAAAGGCCCATCTGCAGGAGATCCGTCAGCTTATCTTCGAAGGCAAGGAAGGCGAGGCTCATAAACTGCTGGACAAGTATTTCTTCAAGGGACCCCATGGCATGCGCTTCCTGCCGTTGGGCGATCTGTTCCTGAAGTTCTGGAACCACCGGAATGCGACCGGATATGAGCGCGACCTGAATCTGGAGAACGCCACGGCCAATGTGAAGTACCAGGTGGGCGGCGTGAACTACCGTCGTACGGCGATTGCGTCGATGGCCGACCGTGTCATCGCCGTGAGAATGGAAGCCGACAAGGGCGGTTCCCTTGATTTCTCCCTGTATTATGAGTGTGGCTTGAAGAACACTCAGCGCGTGGAGAACCATTGTCTGATCGCCACGGTCAACGGTGATGCCCAGGAAGGCATCTCTGCCGGTCTGACGGCCGAGTGCCGTATCTGGGTGGATACTGACGGTCAGGTGAAGGATGAGGCTCAGGGCATGATTGTCCAGGGTGCCTCGCAGGCAACGGTGTATATCACGGCTGCTACCAACTACGTCAGCTACCGTGATATCAGTGGTAATCCTTCTGCCAAGAATGAACAGGTACAGAAGAGCCTGCAGGGACGGCAGTTCAAGGATCTGCTGGCAGCCCATATCGCCAAGTATCAGGAACAATATGGTAGGGTGTCGCTCTCTCTGCCCACCTCCAACCGTTCGACCCTTCCCACCGACCGGCGTCTTGCAGCCTTTGCCGGTGGAAGTGACATGGATCTGGCAGCCCTGATGTTCCAGTATGGCCGTTATCTGTTGATCTGTGCCTCCCAGCCAGGTGGTCAGCCGGCTAACTTGCAGGGTGTATGGAACGACAAGATGAATGCCCCCTGGGACTCGAAGTATACCATCAACATCAATACCGAGATGAACTACTGGATTGCCGACGTCGGTAATCTGAGTGAAGCTGCCGAGCCCTTGTTCTCGATGATTGATGACCTGAGTGAGACTGGTGCCATCACGGCCCAGCAGATGTACGGCTGTGGCGGTTGGGTGGCCCATCATAATACCGACCTGTGGCGTATTGCCGGTCCTGTGGACGGCACCACCTGGGGCATGTTCCCTACCGGCGGAGCCTGGCTCACCACCCATCTCTGGCAGCACTACCTTTTTACCGGCGACAAAGCTTTCCTGCAGAAACAGTATCCTGTGATGCGTGGAGCCGCTGAGTTCCTGCTCGACTATGTACAGCGCCATCCTCAATATGGCTGGTTGATGACCGTACCTACCGTATCGCCCGAACATGGTCCGGAAGGCAAGGGTACCACAGTGACAGCCGGTTCAACGATGGACAACCAGATTGTCTTTGACGTACTGAGCAATGTCCTCTCTGCCATGCAGGTGCTGGGTGTGAAGGATGCCGTTCTGAAGAAACGACTGACAGCCACCTTGGCCGACCTTCCTCCGATGCAGATCGGTAAGTACGGCCAGTTGCAGGAGTGGTTGATTGATGCCGACAACCCCAGGGATGAACATCGTCATGTTTCACATCTATACGGCCTCTATCCCTCCAACCAGATATCTCCCTATCAGCATCCGGAATTGTTCTCTGCTGCTGCTACGACCCTGGCGCAGCGTGGTGACATGGCGACGGGCTGGAGCCTGGGATGGAAGGTGAATTTCTGGGCGAGGATGCTCGACGGTAACCATGCGTTGAAGATCTTGTCGAACATGCTCCATCTGTTGCCAGACGACAGAAGTGCACGGCAGTATCCCGACGGCCGAACCTATCCGAACCTCTTTGATGCCCACCCGCCGTTCCAGATTGATGGCAATTACGGCTGTGCTGCCGGTATCGCTGAGATGCTGCTTCAGAGTCATGACGGTGCCGTTCATCTGTTGCCTGCTCTGCCCGATGCCTGGTCAAAGGGTGAAGTGAAGGGCCTGCGCGCTCGTGGCGGCTTTGTCGTGGATGAGTCGTGGGAAAATGGACAGCTGAAGTCTGCCGTTGTCAAGTCGGACCTGGGCGGTGTCTTGCGCATCCGTTCCTATGTGCCTTTGAAGGGCAAGGGCCTGAAGCAGGCCAATGGTGAGTGTCAGAATCCGTTCCTGCAGGTGGCGAAGGTCAAGACGCCTCTTGTCTCGAAAGAGAAACAGGCTCAGAACGACCTCCAAATCAGGAAGGTCTATGAGTATGATGTGAAGACCAAGAAGGGCGAAACATTGACGCTCGAACCGTTAAATTGATTAACTATCTAGAGTTTTATCGAAGAATTGGCGGTTAAAATCTATTAACCGCCAATTCTTGTCTATAACATTCTTTCGTTTGGATGTTTGTTCGTACCTTTGCACCGTGTTATTGTGAAATGATAGTTATAAATAGAATAATGTACATGAATAAAAGACATTTGTTACTCACATTGTGTCTGTCAATTGCCACTTCATTTGCCCAGAAGCAATGGACGCTTCAGGACTGCCTCGACTATGCCCTGGCTAACAATATTACGCTGAAGAAGTCGCAGTTGCAGCAACAGAGTGCAACAGAAGACTTGAAAGGTGCCAAGGCCGCTTTGTTGCCCTCTGTCAGCGCTTCGACCAACCAGAGTCTTGGTTACCAGCCCTGGAAGAATGCGGGCATCTCGACGGTCACCAATGGTGTGGTGAACACCAAAGTGAGCAAGACCTCGTATAACGGCAGTTATAATGTGAGTGGTCAGTGGACGGTGTGGAATGGCAATCGCAATACCAACACGGTGAAGTTGGACGCGATTGCAGAAAGGGAGGCAGAACTCTCAACGAAGGAGACTGCCAACAGCATTCAGGAACGTATCGCCCAGATTTTCACCCAGATTGTTTATCTGGATGAGAGTGTGAAAGTGAGTGAACAAACCCTTGAGACCAGTAAGAAGAATGAGGAACGCGGTCAGGAGATGGTCAATGTGGGCAAGATGTCGAAGGCCGACCTGGCACAGTTGACTGCCCAACGGGCTCAGGATGAATATAATATCGTGGAGATTAAGAGTCAGCTGATGAACTACAAACTGCAGCTGAAGCAGTTGCTGGAGATTACTGATGAGTCGGCGTTCGACGTGGCTATTCCTGAGGTCAATGAAGCGCAAGTCCTGTCGGAGATACCATCCTTGCAGTCTGTTTATGAGCAGGCACTGATGCAGCGTCCGGAGATAGAACGTTCGCGTCTGGCCATTAAGAGCAGCGACGTGAGCCTAAATATTGCCAAGGCCGGCTGGATGCCCAGTATCAATCTGAATGGTGGCATCACAACGTCAACCAATTCCTTGAGCAACGATAACTGGGGCTCGCAGTTCAAGAGTAACGTGAACACTTCGTTGGGTCTCGGTGTCAGTGTACCTATCTATGACGGTCGTTCCACGAAGACGGCGGTCAACAAAGCCAAGATCCAGCAGTTGCAGGCCCAGCTTGATCTGTTGGACCAGCAGAAAACACTCTATTCGAATCTCCAGCAGTACTGGTTAAATGCGCTGACAAACCAGGAGAAGTTCAAGGCCGCTTCCAGTAGTGTGGAAAGCGCCCAGCAGAGTTATGAGTTGCTGTCGGAGCAGTTCCGTCTGGGTCTGAAGAATATCGTAGAACTGATGAATGGTAAGGTTAATCTGATGACAGCCCAGCAGAGTCAGCTTCAGTCGAAGTACCAGACCATCTATAACAAACAGATGCTCGACTTCTATCAGGGAGGGGAGATTAAGTGAAAAGTAAAAAGTGAAAGAATACAGATATGAAGAAGATTGGAAAGAAGACTTGGATTGCCATCGGTGTGATTGCCGTTATCGCAATCTTGTTTTTCCTGCTTTCGGGTGGAAAGAAGGAAGAGAAGGTGTCATTTGAGACAGCGAAGGTGGAGAATACCACGATTCAGACCTCCATCACAGCCACAGGTACCATTGAACCGGTCACCTCTGTGACGGTCGGTACGCAGGTGTCGGGTATTGTCGCCAAACTCTATGTGGATTATAACAGCGTGGTCAGGAAGGGTCAGGTGATAGCTGAACTCGACCGTACCAACCTGATCAGTGAACTGAATGCCCAGAAGGCCAACCTGGCAAGTGCGCAGAGTTCACTGGATTATCAGTTGTCAAACTATAACCGTTATAAGACCCTTTATGACAAGGGCCTGGTGAGTGCCGATGAGTTTGAAAGCGTCCGTCTGCAGTACCAGCAGGCCAAGGAACAGGTTGCCTCTTCACAAGAGAGTGTCCGTCGTGCTCAGACGAACCTCGGCTATGCCACCATTACTTCTCCTATCGATGGCGTCGTGCTGTCGAAGGCCGTGGAGGAAGGTCAGACGGTGGCCGCCTCCTTCAATACGCCTGAGTTGTTCACCATTGCCCAGGACTTGACGAACATGCGTGTGATAGCTGATATCGACGAAGCCGACATCGGTGGTGTGAAGGAAGGTCAGCGTGTCAGCTTTACCGTGGACGCCTTCCCCGACGATATGTTTGAGGGAGCTGTGACACAGGTGCGTCAGCAGGCTACCACAGAAAGTAATGTGGTGACCTACGAGGTGGTGATTTCCGCGCCCAACAACGACCTGAAACTGAAGCCAGGTCTGACGGCAAATGTGACCATCTTCACCTTGGAGAAGAACAATGTGTTGGCTGTACCCTCAAAGGCCCTGCGCTTCCAGCCCAACGAGGCTCTGTTGAAGGAAGGTGAGAAAGTGGAAGACTGCGAGGGTATGCACAAACTGTGGACAAAGGAGGGTAATGTGTTTAAGGCCCACAAGGTGGAGACCGGCACGTCCAACGGTGTTCTGACGGAGATTACCAGTGGAATGTCTGCCGGTACGGAGGTGCTCACCGACTTTACGATTACCGGTGGTGAGATGGGCATGCCACAAGGCCAGCAGACCACCAACCCGTTCATGCCGCGTCCAGGCAACAGGAACAACAACAGATCCGGACAAGGCGGACAGGGCGCTGCCGGTGGTCAGGCACCAAGAAGATAAGAAGGTATGGCAGAAGATAGAAAAGTAGTCATCGAACTGCAGAATGTGAAGCGCTACTTCCAGGTAGGCGAGGAGACGGTAAAGGCACTGCGTGGTGTCTCGTTCAAGATTTACGAGGGCGAGTTCGTAACCATTCAGGGAACTTCCGGCTCCGGCAAGTCGACGCTGCTGAACCAGTTGGGCTGTCTGGATACACCTACTTCGGGTGAATATTTCCTCGACGGCATCAGCGTGCGTACGATGTCAAAGACCAAGCGTGCCAAACTGCGCAACCGTAAGATCGGCTTCGTGTTCCAAAGTTATAACCTGTTGCCGAAGACGACAGCTTTGGAGAATGTTGAGCTGCCGTTGATGTACAACTCTGAGATCTCTGCTTCTGAGCGTCGTGAGAAAGCCATCAAGGCCCTGCAGGCCGTAGGGCTGGGTGACCGTATGTACCACAAGTCGAATCAGATGTCAGGTGGTCAGATGCAACGTGTTGCCATTGCCCGTGCTTTGGTGAACGACCCGGCTGTACTCCTCGCCGATGAGGCAACTGGTAACCTCGACACCCGCACCTCGTTCGAGATGCTCGTGCTCTTCCAGGAACTCTACAAGCAGGGCAACACGATTATCTTCGTGACCCACAACCCGGAGATTGCCGAGTATGCCAGCCGCAATATCAATCTGCGCGACGGTAAGATCCGTGAGGATACCATCAATACGAATATAAAGTCGGCTGCTGAGGCCCTTGCCAAGTTGCCTGTACAAAACGACGATTAAGAAGTGAAAAGTGAATAATTTGCTACCGCATGAATATTTTAAATCTGTTTAAGGTTAGTCTGAAGGCCGTTGCCAACAATAAGATGCGGTCGTTCCTCTCGATGCTGGGTATCATCATCGGTGTGGCAGCCGTCATCATCATGATGGCCATCGGACAAGGCTCGAAGGAAAGCATCCGTACGGAACTCTCTACGATGGGTACCAACCTGCTGACCATCCGTCCGGGTGCCGATATGCGAGGTGGTGTCCGTCAGGACCCCTCTGCCATGCAGACGCTGAAGATGGCTGACTACGAGCGCATCGTCCGTGAGAAGAAATTCGTCTCGAAAGTGTCGCCTGAGGTCACTGCCTCCGGTCAGGCTATCTATGGCAACAACAATACCAACGCCTCGATGTATGGTGAGTCGATAGACTATCTGGACATCCGTCTGTGGACCATCGAGGAGGGCGAGTGTTTTACGGAAGAGGACATCAAGAAGGCCGCCAAGGTGTGTGTGGTGGGAGCCACCATTGTCAAGGAACTCTTCGGCGACCATACCGATCCTATCGGCAAGACCATCCGCTTCAAGTCGATTCCCATGCGTATCGTGGGCGTGCTGAAGTCCAAAGGTTATAACTCGTGGGGCATGGACCAGGATAACGTGATCATCGCTCCCTATACGACGGTGATGAAGCGTATTGCCGCGCAGACCTACTTCTCGAGCATCGTCTGTTCCGCTCTTACGGAGGAACTGTCTGATGCTGCTATCGAGGAACTGACCCAGATGCTGCGCGACAACCACAAGTTGAAGGATGAGGCTGTAGACGACTTCACCATCCGTTCACAGGCTGAGATGATGGAGACCATGTCGTCGACGATGGATACTGTGACCATCATCCTGGTTGTGGCTGCAGCTTTCTCGTTGCTTGTGGCGGGTATCGGTATCATGAACATCATGCTCGTCTCTGTGACGGAGCGTACCAAGGAGATCGGTCTCCGTATGGCTGTGGGTGCCACCGGGCCTGTCATTTCCCTGCAGTTCCTGATCGAGTCGGTATTGATATCAGTGACGGGAGGACTGATAGGTGTCCTTGTCGGGGTAGGGGCGAGCGCATTCGTCTCGTCCTTCGGTATGCCCAGTAGTGTGCCCGCCTGGAGTATCTATGTGTCCTTCCTCGTTTGTGTGTTTATCGGTGTGCTCTTCGGCTATATCCCTGCACAGAAGGCTGCCAATATGGATCCTATAGAAGCTATCCGCCATGAATAGTAAAGTGGGCAAGGTTGGTAAGGTGATGTTAGACAGAAGACTGAAGATCTTCTTGCACATCGTTTTTTGGGCTTATATGTTCTTATCGCCCATGCAGTATATGCGTGGTACGGGCATGACGATGATTCAATATCTGATGAACTGCCTGTCGCCATTGTTGCTGATGATTGTCTTCTATGCCAACTATATGTGGCTGACTCCTAAGTATTTTGTTCAGGGCAAGCATCGCTATTATCTGATGATCAATGTGGTGATGGCGGTGAGTTTTTCGGTGCTGCTCCACTACTGGATGGACTACACGCGTGTGCTGTTCCAGCCGGGTGGCCTGATTCCCAGGAATCCTGATGCCATCGATGAGTTCTTTTATTATGTGAGAGACCTTGTCAACTTTGGTATCTTTGCTACTGCCGCCACCTGTATCGCCCTGGCGCAGCGGTGGTTTTGGGCCGACAATGCCCGCAAGTATGCAGAGACGGCCCGTGTTAGGGCAGAGGCCGACCGTACGGAAATGGAGTTGAAGAGCCTTCGTTCGCAGATCAACCCGCATTTCCTGTTGAATACGCTGAATAATATCTATGCGTTGACCGCCATGGACACCTATCGAGCCCAGAATGCTATCCAGCAGCTATCGAAGATGTTACGTCACATGCTGTACGATAACATGCAGGATTCGGTCAATCTGCAGGATGAGATACAGTTCCTTGAGAATTATGTCAACCTGATGAAGATAAGGTTGCCAGCTTCTGTTGATGTGACATTCAAGAAGATTGTCCCTGATGCAGATGTCAGGGTGGCTCCGCTGATCTTCATCTCTTTGATAGAGAACGCTTTCAAACATGGCGTCAGTCTGACGGAACCCAGCTTTATTCATATTCTTGTTAAGGCCATCATTCCACCGGACGGTGGTGAGAAACAACTGATATGCTCTATCGAGAATTCCTATTTCCCCAAGCCGGAACAGGACCGAAGCGGTCATGGCATCGGTCTGGAGCAAGTACAGCGACGCCTCGATCTGTTGTATCCTGAACGGTATGTCTGGGAAAAGGGAATTGACACAGACAACCATACTTACAATTCAAAAATAACCATTAAATTATAAACAAATAAAAAAGAACTGGAACTATGACAATTAATTGTGCCATCATTGATGACGAGCCATTGGCTGCAGGTCTTCTGGAAAGTTACGTAGCAAAGACACCCTATTTGAATCTGACGGGTACCTATAATAGTGCGATTACCGCCATGCGTGATTTACGTGACAACCCGGTGCCGCTATTGTTCCTTGACATCCAGATGCCGGAACTGAGTGGCGTGGAGTTTGCCAAGATCCTGCCCAAGGACACTAAGATCATCTTTACAACCGCCTTTCCCCAATATGCCCTTGAAGGCTATAAGGTGAATGCGCTGGATTATCTGTTAAAACCCATCAGCTATGAGGATTTCCTCCGTGCCACGGAGAAGGCTCAGGACTGGTATAATGTCCTGCAGAAGCGTGAGGCTTATAACGACGACCGTATTATGTTCATCAAGAGCGAATACAAGCTGTTGCGTGTCTGCCTTGACGATATCCTGTATGTGGAAGGTCTGAAGGATTATGTGCGTATCTGTCTGAAGAGCGGCGAGAAGATTATGTCGCTGATGAGTATGAAGAAACTGGAGGATTATCTGCCACGTCCGGAGTTCCTGCGTACCCACCGCTCCTACATCGTTCATATGCCGGAGGTCCGCTCAATCGACCGCTTCCGTATCGTCTTCGGTGATATCTTTATCCCCATCTCTGATAACTACAAGGAAGAGGTTCAGCAGTATCTCGACACGCATACGCTGTCTTGATAGTGAATAGTGATGAGTGAATAGTTAATGGTGAAAAGTGAAAAGTGAGTTTGGCAAAATCAGCCATTCTGTCTGTTGCCATTGCAAATAAAATGAAAAATCCCCTACGCTGCAGCAAATTATTCACTATTCACTATTCACTATTCACTTTAAATTCGTACCTTTGCAAGCGAATTTAGAAAAAGAACGTAAATCGTAAATATTTAAAACGTAAAGAGTTATGGTAAATTACAAGGATTTGGGTCTCGTGAATACCCGCGAGATGTTTAAGAGAGCAGTTGCCGGCGGTTATGCTATTCCCGCTTTCAACTTCAACACCATGGAGCAGATGCAGGCCATCGTGATGGCTGCCGTTGAGACAAAGTCTCCTGTCATCATGCAGGTTTCCAAAGGCGCTCGTAACTACGCCAACGCTACGATCCTCCGCTATATGGCTGAGGGTGCTGTGGCTTATGCCAAGGAGCTTGGTTGTGAGCATCCTGAGATCGTGCTGCATCTCGATCATGGTGACACCTTCGAGCTCTGTAAGGATTGCATCGATATGGGCTTCTCTTCTGTGATGATCGACGGTTCTCACCTCCCCTACGAGGAGAACGTTGCTCTGGCTAAGAAGGTGGTTGACTACGCTCATCAGTTCGATGTAACCGTTGAGGCTGAACTGGGTGTGCTCGCTGGTGTTGAGGATGAGGTCAGCGCTGCTGAGTCTCACTACACCAAGCCTGAGGAGGTGATCGACTTTGCTACCCGTACAGGTTGCGACTCTCTGGCTATCTCTATCGGTACCTCTCACGGTGCTCATAAGTTCACTCCCGAGCAGTGCACTCTCGTGAACGGTGTGCTCGTTCCACCCCCATTGGCATTCGACATCCTCGCTGAGATCGAGAAGAAACTCCCCGGATTCCCCATCGTGCTTCACGGTTCTTCTTCAGTTCCTATGGACGAGGTGAACACCATCAACCAGTTTGGTGGCAAGCTCGAGGCCGCTATCGGTATCCCCGAGGAGCAGCTGCGTAAGGCCGCTAAGAGTGCTGTCTGCAAGATTAACATCGACTCTGACTCACGTCTGGCCATGACTGCTGCTATCCGCAAGCACCTGGCTGAGCATCCTGGAGATTTCGATCCTCGTCAGTATCTGAAGCCCGCTCGTGAGAACATGAAGAAGATGTACATCCACAAGATTGTGAATGTGCTCGGTTCTGACGGCAAGCTCGCACAGTGCTAATCGTTTTTAGTACATCATACCTATGAATGGGGCTCTTTCTGGAGTCCCATTTTTTTGTTACTTTTACTCAGTTTTCTATCATCTTCCTTTCGATTTCTATCAAATTCATCGACTTTTAGGAAGTTTTTGCCCAAAAAGTTGGTTATTTCGAAAACAATTTGTATTTTTGCACAATCACTAGTTAATCACTTGGGTGTATGAATCTGAACCGGATGTTTACAAGTCTGCTCCTGATGGTGGTGTCGATGGTATGTGTCAGTGCGACGGAGACCGACGACATCAAGAAGCAATTGGAGCATGCCCAAGGGAAAGAACGGTTGGAGTTGTTGGGCGAATTATATCAGCAGAGTCTGGAAGGCGATGACTTTGACCTCATCTGGCATAACCTGAATAACTACATGAAAGAAGCCCAGCATCAAGGCAATAAGTCGGAGGAAAGCGAAGCGAGATATTTCCGTATAGAATTGTTCTATAATTACGATCTGAATGACTCCATCTTCCACTATGCCGAAGAGGATCTTGCCTTCATTCATGCACATGGTACTAAGGAGAAGTTCTTTGAAACTTGGGGTTGCCTGGTAAATACCTATGTCTATAGCGGCTCTACGGCCACAGGCCTTAAGGAGGCCGAGAAGATGTATGAGCAGGCCAAGGAAGAGAAGAATGATTTTGGAACCGGACTTGCCTGTTATGTGATGGGTACCGCCTATTACACTATGAATAATATGGATGAGGCAGCAGAGATCTACCAGAGGGGTATTGATATCCTGATGCAGCTAAAGCCCATACCTCTGGTCCTTTCAGAGTTGTTCTATTCCCAATGTGAAGTTCTGGAAAGACAGAAGAGATATCACGATCTGGATGTGCTGACAGGTCCATGGCATGATTTCCTTGAGCAATTCATGAGAGAAAAGAAAATAAGTAAAGATAATCCGGGTACGTTACCGAATTGGGCGTATTATTATCTGGGCTGTGCTCAGGCCGCTCTTGGACTCGGAGATTTGGAAAAGGCAGACGAAATGCTGGAGGAAGCCCGTAATTATACTCCTGATGAGAATTCAAACAGATATCGTACCTGGCTCTTCTATCGTATTAAAAGCTGCGTGATGGCTGAGTTCTATCCGGAAGCGCTTCTGCTGAGTGACCAGCTGCTCAATCTCTTTGAGGGAACGGGCGATATCACGGAGTTTATCCGTGCCAAGGAACAGCGGGCAGAGATCCTGACACATTTGGGACGCCATGCCGAAGCTGCTAAGCTCTATAACGAGATGTATCTTCTCAATGACTCTGTCAATACCAGTGATACCAGACGGCAGCTGGCTGAGATGAACACTAAATACAGCCTTGATGAGGAACGGATGAAGAGGGCCGAGGAGCAGCTGCGCAGCATCATTACCATCGCTACCATCATCGTGCTCTCACTCGCCATCTTCCTCTATTTCCGCATCCGCTCCGCCCGTCGTCTGAAGAAGGCCCACGAGAGTCTGGAGCAGGCTCACGGCAAACTGGAGGAGACCCACCAGCAGTTGCTGACTGCCTACGACCAGTTGGAGGAGACCACCGCAGCCAAGGAGCGTATTGAGAGCGATCTGCGTATTGCCCGGAATATCCAGATGTCGATGGTGCCCAGCCAGTTCCCTGAGCGTGACGACCTTGACCTCTTTGCCTCGATGACCCCTGCCAAGGAGGTGGGAGGCGACCTGTACGGTTATCTGCTTCTGGGCGACCTGCTCTACTTCTGCCTGGGCGACGTATCGGGCAAGGGTGTGCCGGCTTCGCTGTTCATGGCTCAGGCCACACGACTCTTCCGAACCTTGGCCGCACAGAGGAAACAGCCCGCAGAGATTGCCACGCAGATTAACGATGCCCTGTCTGGCGATGATAACGAGCAGGGCATGTTCGTCACCATGTTCATCGGACTGGTAGACCTCACGACGGGTCATCTCCACTTCTGCAACGCAGGTCACAACCCGCCAGTACTCATCAGTGAGGGTAAGACGGAGTTTATCGAGATGATTCCTAACCTGCCAATCGGTCTGATGCCCGAGTTCGAATACGAAGGCGAGGAAATCGAAGATATCAGCAACAAGCCTCTGTTCGTCTATACCGACGGACTCAACGAGGCCGAGAACCGTCAGCAGGATCAGTTCTCCGACGAGCGCCTGCTGGAAATCCTTGAGACTACGCCGTTTGAGAGTTCCAAGCAGACCATTGAGTTGCTGGCCTCCGAGGTGGAGAAACACCGTGACGGTGCCGATCCTAACGACGACCTGACGATGCTCTGCGTGAAAGTAATCAGAAACAACGAATAACAAAAAACGATAAGCTTATGAGAAAGGAGATTTGTATTAAAAACAAGGTCAGCGAACTGGAGAAAGTGGCCCGGTTTGTTGAGGAAATCGGCGAAGAGCTTGGGTTGAGCATGGAACTGCAGATGAACCTGAACCTCGTGATGGAGGAGATGGTCACCAATGTCATCTTCTATGCCTATCCGCAAGACGAAGAGGCCGACATTGAGCTATTGGCAAAGAGCGACGGCAAGGAGCTGACCTTTGTGCTGAGCGATCAGGGCAAGGAGTTCGACCCCACGGCCAAGGAGGACACCGATCTGGATGTCAACCCCGCCGATCGTGAACTCGGCGGCATGGGCATCTTTATCGTCAAGAACATCATGAACAAGGTGACCTACCAGCGTCTGGAGGGCAAGAACCTGTTGACGATGACAAAAGGCATCGCAGATGATAACTAATTAAACGGCATAATAAATTGTAAATAGTAAATAATTAAATTGTTATTTTTCATTATGACACAGATTTTGAAAGAAGGTGGTAAGACCATCATTAAGACAGGTAGTCGTATCGACACCATGAATGCAAATCAGTTTGAGGCCGATATCCAGCCGGCATTGAAGGATGGTGGCGTGGATCTTGAGATGGACTGCTCGGAACTGACCTATATGGCCAGCTCTGGTCTGCGTATCATCCAGAAGACCATGCGTACCGTGATGCAGCAGCGCGGACAGTTCAAGATGACCAATGTCAGCCCTGAAATCTACAAGGTGCTCGCCATGACGGGCTTTACGAAGTTTATGAAGGTTGAACAGAAGAAAGCTTAGACCTTATGGATATTCTCGTCATCATATTAGCTGTTGTTGTGGGAGCACTGGCAGTAGCCCTGTTCCTGCAGATGAAGGCTGCCAAGAAGCAGACCGAGGACCAGCAGCAGTTGCTGAAGGACTATGAGAAGCGGGTCAACGAGCAGCAGCGCCTGCTGGAGGACTACGACTCTCTGTCCAAGAACTTCGACAGTATCGGTAAGGGCTATGAGCAGGCTCTGCTCCTGTTCGACAAGATGGCCGACATCCGTCATAACCTCGAGCTGATTGCCCAGAACGACAAGGATCCTGACAGCGTGGCCCGTCTGGAAGCCTTGCTCAAGAAGTTCGACAGTCTGCAGGGTTAAACCCCGTCTATCCATAGGGTAGAAAGAAATAGCAAACGCTGCCTTTGTTTTATCAAACAATGGCAGCGTTTTATCAAACAATGCCTTAGTTTTAACAAACGCTGTCGTGGTTTTAACTTTACCTACGGGCTCCTGACCCATGAGCTACGGGCTCTCTATGTTTTAGCTGCCGGGTCTTTGTATTTTACCTGCCATCTTTCTCCGTTTAAGCCACGATCTATCTCCATGAAAGCCACTTTTAAGCGTAATTTGATACTCTATACGAAATAAAAGATAGAAAAACTAATCATTATCTCAGATTTATTTTGTATCTTTGCAACCGAATAGTGTTCTAACTGTTTAATCAAAGATTAAAAGAATCAATTAAAAGCAATAACCAATATGAGGAAACGATTATTTTACCAACAATCAGAGCCGAGGTCTCGCCAAGCGCAGAAGACCTGTCGGCCAAGTGTACTAGCCAGAATCATGATGGCACTATTAGCGTTGATGCTCATCCCGCAAGCGATGTGGGCGCAAGGACAAATGCCACATCATGTTACTTATTACAATCTTTGGATTGGTAGTGTTCAGCTTACGAGTGATAATGCAGACGATGTGTTTGGTGATGGAACAGTGTCATATGTTAATTCTACTGCTACGCTGACTTTGGATAACGCACATTTGTCAGGTGCTGTTTCAACCACAATGGCCAATTTGAATATTCATATTAAAGGCACAGGATGGATCACTTCAAGTGATAATTGTATCAGATCAACAGCCAATACGGGCACGTTGAAATTTACAAAAGGAAGTAGTGGAGACGAACTTGTACTTAGATGTACTTCTGATGATAAAGCTTCTGTGATTAAAGGCTTCGCCTATTTGGATGGTATCCCGTTGGAAACACAAGAACCTTATGAGATATTAGATAAAGATGGATATCCTCGTACAAAACAATCATTAAGGCCAGATACCACTGCTACTGGTTATGCAAAAGTCAGTGCCGATGTGGTTTACCCTTTATGGTTAACCAGTCAGCAGGTAACGAGTAAAAATGCATCAAATATTGCCGGGTACGGTTCCTTTGAAAGTTCTACTAATACTTTGACGCTGACAGGACTTCTTAGCGATGTTACGGGTTCTCCAGGAAAACCATATTATGGTGTTACAACGGGTATTACCAATCTGACGGTAGTATTAGTTGAAGGTGGTAATATTATTAAATGTCAAGAAATTGATGACTATGCATTTAAGGGATATGGTAATGCTTCGACAATCTCATTCATCCCTGACGCAACAAATCCAGGGTCATTAACCATGAAAGTCGCGAATTCTGATGGTGCACATTGGTTTAATGGCGTCACTCCATCATATAGCGGTACACTTGCTCTGCATGATAATGGATACGATGGTACTACCTTCTATGTCTCAAGAATCGCCCCTGTTATTAATTATGACTTGTGGGTAAATGGTACGCAAGTAACGAGTCTCAATGCAAAGACTGTTGCAAGTGGTGTGTCCTATGATGAGGCTGCAAACGAGCTGACGATGAATGCTACATATACTGTTGCCGTTAAAACCGGTTTGGCAGATCTTAATGTGAAGTTACTTGGTAATAATCAGTTCTATAGCACTAGTAAGAGTGTGTTTGAAGGTGTGAACGGTACTGAAAAGTTAAACTTCTTAACTGATCCTGCGACCCCCGGTTGGTATAATATAATGGCTGCCAATGACATTTTTAACAATATCAGTACTACTAATGTTACATATCAGGATGACCTCCGCTATTGGAGAGCGAATGAGACAAATATTTCATATAACAAGGCATTAATCCGTCAACATCTTTGGGAAGGACAAGGAACGTCAAACGCTCCTTATCATATTTCCAGTACGAATGACCTGACTACTTTAGCCACTTATGTCAATAATGGTTATATTATTGATGACTATTTCGATCTTATTGTGTCTGATCTTGATTGTTCTGGATTAACGACATTCCCGTCAATAGGAAAGAGAGTAGGTAATTATACTATTTATTCTTTTGATGGAACATTCGATGGCGGGGGTAATAAGATTAGTAACCTGACCTCACCTTATGGATTGTTTGCTCATGTTGGTGGTAATGGTACAATTAAAGATCTGACACTTGAGAATTGTACTGCAACAGGCGGAACTAGTTCAGGCGGTAAAACTAATGGCGCTGTGCCTTCAGAAAGTGCAGGAGGCGTAGTTGCTGAATTTAGAAGTTCTGGTAAAATAGAGAATTGTCACGTAGTTGGCGGTTCCGTTTCAGGTGGTAGCAATGACGAGGTTTATTTTGTTGGAGGTGTCGTTGGCACTTTAGTTAGCGGTACAATTGATCTATGTACGGTTGAGAATGTAGACATCTCAGAACTGAACGCATCAAGAACGGTCCGTCAGAGTGTTGGTGGTGTTGTCGGTCTTGGCACTGGAGGCACCATTAACGGATGTTCAGTTACTGTCAATAAGAACACTAGTACAGCTAAGATCAGCAACCAGACAAATGGAAGCAATGATTTGAACACGGGTGCCATCTTAGGTGAGAAAGAATCAACAGCAGTAACAGTAACCTTGACCAATAACACTTATAATGCAGATGTAGAGGTTGTGTCTCAGTACGCCGCAACAACTGTAACCAAGTCTGGCAATGACCAGCGTGGTATAGGTGGCGGCGAAAATGATGTCGTTGATTATGGCAACAATACTCATGGCGTAGAGCTTGCTGGTGTGAATATAATAACGTTGGCTGCATCAACAAATGGTAGCATAGAAGCCAAAAGCGGTTACTACAAAGTTGAAGGAACTAAAGTCTATGCAGTTCCATATGCCCAGTCTCAGGAGGCAACCGTCATTAGAGCAACGTCTGATAATGGCTATGATTCGCCGTCTATCTCTGTGATAAAGGTTGGAACCTCTGACAAGGTGAATCTAACAGGTAGTGTTACTGGGGTTGACGCAACTACAAATAAAAACTATTCTGATAATTCATTCGAGATGCCCAACTATAATGTGACCGCAACAGGATCATTCCCCATCGACTTCTCGAATGCTAATCGTACGTTCACCATCAGCAATCCTGTTGGACCGGTGGTTTATGATGGCACTGCGATTGCCATATCAGAAATCAAGACGACGCTCAACTCTACAGAGTTAACACTCTCCTCCACTGATTTTACTATTACTGGATACAAGAATAAGACGTCAGGTTCGACCTTTACAAGCGCTCCTAAGGACGCAGGCCAATATGAGGCAACGATTCAGCCTTCGGCTACGAGTGTTAATAAAGGAACGGCTACTGTGGATTTCACCATCTCGCAGAGAAGTATAACAAATGTCACAGCTGGCATTAATGACACCTATAGCTATACCGGTTCTGCTGTCACCCCGACGGTTACCGTAAGTGATGGTAACATTTCCATTACGTCAAATGACTACGATATCAGCTATCAGAAGGATGTAAACGGCACACTTACCAATGTTACCGAGATGAAAGATGCCGGAGCCTATAAGATAGTGCTTACAGGTAAGGGAAACTACAAGGACACTAAGTCAATAGACTTCACGATCGGTCAGAAGAGTATATCAAATGTCACAGCCAGTGTTAGCGGTACCTATAGCTATACGGGTTCAGCAGTTACTCCGACACTTACCGTAAGTGACGGCAACGCTTCCATCACGACAAATGACTACGACATCAGCTATCAGAAGAATAATAAAGGTACACTTACCGATGTTACTGAGATGAAAGATGCCGGAGCCTATAAGATAGTACTTACAGGTAAGGGAAACTACAAGGACACTAAGTCAATAGATTTCTCTATCGGCAAGGCCGCTGCTACAATGACGCCTCCTACGGCTAAAACTCTGACCTACAACGGCACAGATCAGGAACTGGTAACTGCAGGATCCTCCAGCGACGGACAGATTCAGTATAAGCTGAGCACAGAGGCTGCTTGGAGTACCAGCATTCCAAAGCGTACGGACAAGGGTACATATACGGTTGATTACCAGTTGATAGGCGATGAGAACCACAATGATATCGCATCCGCTAGCATACCAGTAACAATCTCGCCGAAGACGATTACAAAGAATAATACCACTATCACGCTGTCGAGTAGTAGTTTCGTGTACAATACAGCCGTACAGCAACCATCGGTTCAATCCGTCGCTGTTGATGGCAAGAACCTGACTACCGGTGACTATAGCGTTTCCTACAATGGCGGAACCAATGTTGGTTCGTATACCGTTACTGTCACAGGTACGGGTAACTATGATGGCAGTGCTATTGCTGGTTTCAATATTACAGCAGCTCCTATCACACCTGTCATTCAGGTCTCTGATTGGGTGTATGGCGCTTATAATGCTACGACCAATGGACCGAAAGTGACAGACGCCAGCAATCCTGGTGGTGGTGCTGTGACCTTCAAGTATAAGAAGCAAGGTGATCCTGATGCCAATTATGGTACATCTCTCCCCACTTTGGTTGGTGATTATACTGTTCAGGCGACAGTTGCTGCGAAAGGCAACTATCAGGGAGGAACAGCTACAGCTAACTTCAGCATTACGAAGGCTGCTTCTACAGTGACGCCTCCTTCGGCTAAGACGTTGACCTATACTGGCAGTGCTCAGGAACTTGTGACAGCCGGTTCCGCAAAGGGCGGTACTATTGAGTATTCTCTTGACGGCACTACCTACAGCACAACTATTCCCAAGGGTACAGATGCCAAGACGTACACGGTCTACTACAGGGTGACAGGCGATGGTAACCACAACAATGTTGCTGTCGCCACAGTCGATGTGACCATCGCCAAGGCAGCTGCAACCGTGACGCCTCCAACGGCTAAGACTTTGACCTATACTGGCAGTGCTCAGGATCTTGTGACAGCTGGTTCCGCAAAGGGCGGTACTATTGAGTATTCTCTTGACGGCACTACCTATAGCACAACTATTCCTAAGGGTACAGATGCCAAGACTTACACGGTCTACTACAGGGTGACAGGCGATGCTAACCACAACAATGTTGCTGCCGCCACAGTCGATGTGACCATCGGCAAGGCCGCTGCAACCGTGACGCCCCCAACGGCTAATACTCTGACCTATACTGGTAGTGCTCAGAATCTTATCACTGTCGGTTCCGCAACGGGCGGTACTATTGAGTATTCTCTCGACGGTACTACCTATAGCACAACTATTCCCAAGGGTACAGATGCCAAGACGTACACGGTCTACTACAGGGTGACAGGTGATGCTAACCACAACAATGTGGTTGCCGCAACTGTCGATGTGACCATCGATCAGGCCACGATCACATCAGTGGAGATCGACCAGACACAGTTCGTCTATGACCCGACCCAGGAGAGAGCCGTGAATGTGACGAAGGTAATGGCTGGAACGCTGGTAGTGCCTGTCGGTAGCTATGAGATCGTGGGTAACAGCAATAAAGCTACGGCGATTGGTACTCATACTGTCACTGTCCAGGGAAAGGCTGGTTCTAACTTCAAGGGCACAGCCTCGACCACGTTCACTATCACGGAACGCATGGTCTACATCGACTTCGGAGGACGTACCTTCAGGACCTTCTACGATGCGAATGAGCCTTTCCTCGTGCCTGACGACGTAACGGCCTATATTATCACGGGTGTCAGTGGCAATACCGTGACAACCAAGAAGGTCAGCTACATCCAGGCTGGTGTTCCCGTCTTGTTGGAGTCGACACCAGGTACGACGAATGTTGCCGATCCCGCTGAGAGCTTCGATGGCAATCTGCTGAAATATGCTGCTCCTTCCGGTACTGCCGGTGACAAGCACTATATTCTCTATAATGATGAGTTCGTGAGAGCTACGGGCCTCATCAACGGTAAGGTATTCCTCGACCTGAGTGATTATGGAGCCAGAGCCCGTGCTTATGTGATCAACACTGACGAAACGACCGCTGTCGACGGTCTCTTCATCGAGGAAGATGACGGCGACGCCAAGTGGTATGACATGCAGGGCCGCAGAATCAACAAGCCCACCAAGTCAGGTGTCTATATCAAGGATGGAAAGAAAGTGGTTGTTAAGACTCGTTATTAATAATTAATAAGGTATACGCATTATGAAACAGATAACAAGATATATTTTTGCTCTTGCAGCCATCATCCTGTTCTCGACAGGAACCATGGCCGAAAATACCGCCACTGTTATCAAGCAGATTAACGGTGAAGCGGCTGGTGCAACCAATCCGGGTGAGGTGGCCTACAGCAACGGAACCATTACTGTGACACCCAGTGTAGGTTACTATCTGACGGTGGCAGACCTGACGGTGGTGAAAGCCCTAGATGGTCAGAATGCTGAGGCGCGCAGACGAGCACCCGGGATTGACGAGCCTATCGCGTTAACAGCTACGGATCCAGGCGCGGATCCCAGTGGTGTGACCACCTATACATTTACCGTCTTAGACACGATGTATGACTACGTGATTACGGCCAATTTCCATACAAGGACAAGTGTAGAAGGAGCTACAGTAACGGTTTTGGGTGGTCCCTATACCTATGATGGTACTGCCCATAAACCGGACGTGACAGTCGCTCTGGGGGACGTAACACTGACTAAGGGCACTGACTATGATGTTTACTATGCCGACAGCATCAATGCCGGAACAGGTAAGATTACCATTGTGGGAAGGCGTACGTACAATGGCGTGATAACGGACATCCAGTATACCATTAATAAGGCAAAAGCCAGCGTGCAGTTCGTGAATCATGAATTCACGGCTAAGATTGGTGAGCCCTTTACTATGCCCAAAGTAACATCGGATCCTCCAAACCTGCCGATCACCTATCGCTCTTCTGATTCTGGGGTTGCTACCGTCAATGCCGAAACGGGTGAGGTGGCGCTGGTTGCGCCTGGTGAAGTGTATATCTATGCAGAGTTTGAAGGAAATGCTGATTATGAAAGTGCCTCCGACTACTTTACCCTCACCGTGCTGCAGCGCGACATTGACCCTATCGATGAGGATGTCGTCATTATTTGGAAAGACGAAGATTTCATAATTATCGGTCCTGATGGTAAACCTGTAGAGCGTAAGCTCGATAATACCGTCATTTATGATATTCTCTTTACCCTTGACATCACAGGTGACCCATCAGAAAGTGACGGCTATGACGAGACGGAGCATTGTATCGTGCTGAACCATCCGATGACGAAATTCGACATCGATTATGTCTTATCCCAAGAATATGTGCCTGGTACAGATATGTACGCTGATGATTACACGGGCCTCACCTTTAAGGTGCCTGCTGGAAGAGGCTATGTCATCATTGACTCCAGTACTGACGGTGAGCACCAGATGATGGTGAAGATCGGCGATCTGGAGCCTATTGCATTCAATCACACTGAACGTGAGAAAGACAGTGTGCTTTATGAATGCAGCGCGCCTACATGGGTGTATGTCTATAATGGCGGCAAGGTTGGCAATGCCCGCATGCTGTCCAATCATAGGGCAAAGAAGGACAGAGGCCATGTGAAGATTTTCTCTATCACGCGTTCTTCATCAAGCGGAACAGGTATAGAGTATATCAATAGCGAGGCCGTCGAGGAGACAGACAGATGGTATGACCTGCAGGGTAACAGGATCAACCGGCCGACAAAGAAGGGTGTCTACATTATGGGAGACCAGAAGGTGATTGTGAGATAAATGACAATAAAAAACAGGGACGCTCAATCGGGCGCCCCTGTTTTTTTTATTTCGGTTGCTCGGCTTCCAACCTGTCCACAGACCCGGAAAGGGGATTCATCCAGAGATGTGTGGCATAGCGCTTGTTGAAGAGGGCGCCACTCAGCAGTTCAACATTACCAAACTGTCCGGCGGGAAGTTCAGTGACATTGATGGGCTCAATGGCATCATAAATCGTCACTTTCATCTTACCTGGCACATTGATGTAGAGGCCCGGCTCCTGCTTTTTCTTCTTTTCGTCGGGATCGGGCATCGGAACGGTGCGGAGATTAGCCACTCTGATATAATAAGGTTCACCTGCGAGGTCGTCTTTGTCAACAAGTCCCAGTTTCTTGGAAAAACGGAACAGCAGTTCGCGTTCAATCTCCTTGTCGGGCATGATGGTCATCACCTTTTCTATCGTATCCTTGACGGTCTGGCCAGAGAAGAGACTGCTCAGGGCATGGTCCTGCATCTCCAGCTGGTTGAGCATCAGTCTCAGCTGTTCGCCGTCCTTGGGCATATTGTCGGCCTGACCGCGGATGAGCAGATTACGGCTCTCGCGGATCTCATAGATGTCCTGAGCCGTGAGCTCGGCCATCTTGGCGGTGCTGCCTGCTGCGAGGATCTCCTCACTCATAAACTGACGGGGATTCATCGGTGCAGGCTTGGGAGCAGGCTTGAAGGCTGGGGCATACTCAGCGGGTTTAGGCGTGGCATTGATGGCCAACAGGATACCGTCGTCAGAGAGGGCGATGTTAGAGGCGACACTCTTGGGGTCAAACTTCACTGAGTAACCCTTGGTGGTATCTGCCATCGCCACCGGCTCTACGCGGAGGTTGGTGATGCGGTAGCCGACAGATGGTTCAGAGGCTACATCCTTCAGACGCAGATAACGGTCGGCGTATTTACAGAACTCTCCAGGAGTGTAGGTGGTCTTCTCTACCTGTACGACAATGCGGACAGCCGTCTTTGGCAGGAAATAGACCATGCCCTCAGGGGTGACACCAGGCTGATAAGAGCTGGTGCTGGTCTGGGCGGAAGAAGTGAAAAGAGAAAAGAGAAAAGTGAAAAGTATCGCTATCACTCTCACTGTCAACCTTGCACTCACTTCGCATTTACTCATTAATCTCATAATTATCTTATTGTTACTATTCATTATTCACTATCAATCAGTCTCTTAATTTCTTGAAAGCCTGGGGCAGATACTGGATCAGGTCGCCGGCAATCAGGCTCTCCTCATCCAGCTCGCGGGCTGCGATGTCACCGGCCAGACCGTGCAGATACATGCCGATGATGCAGGCTTCCTGTTGTTTGTAACCCCTGGCCAGCAGTCCTGTGATGATGCCGGTGAGCACGTCGCCACTGCCAGCTGTAGCCATACCGGCATTGCCTGTGGAGTTGAAGATGACATGACCGTCAGGCAGACAGAGGGCCGAATGGTGACCTTTCAGGATGACAAATGCCTGAAGGCGCTCTGCAAGGGTACGGGCCTTGGTGAGTTGCTCGTAGCTGTCGGTGCTATGGCCTTCCAATCGCTCCAGTTCCTTGGGGTGGGGCGTGAAAATGACACCTTTCGGCACCTGTTGCAGCCACGCCCGATGGTTGGCCAGAATATTGATGGCATCGGCATCGACGACGACAGGACACTGACAACGTCTGATCTGTGCAATCACGGCAATGGCCGTTTGCTCGGAGGTTCCCAAACCAGGACCGATGCCGAGGGCACTGTAATCTTCCGTCTCGACGGCCTCAGTGAAGGTGGTCTCATCGCGGTCGAGTTGGATAATGGCCTCTGGCACACTCACCTGCATGATTACATTGTTCTGCTTAGGTGTGTGAGCCGTCACTTTTCCTGCGCCTGCTCTCAGACAAGCCTTGGTGGCCAGTACGGAGGCTCCCCCCATACCATAGCTGCCCGCAATGATCAGGGCATTGCCCATATTGCCCTTGTGGGCGTAGGGATTCCGTTTTAGCAAGAGGGAACGGATGTCGTTTTCTTCAACCATCGTATAATTGGCCTCTATCTTTTCCATGCCTTCCTGACTGAGACGGATGTCCAGGACCTTCAATCGCCCGATATACTGCTGGTTCTCTGGGAAGAGGAACGACAGCTTTTTCTGCTGAAGGGTCAGCGTCAGGTCGGCACGGACGATATTCGCACGGATATTATAGGTGTTGTCGTCGGTCATCAGTCCCGACGGGATATCGATACTGACAACCTTGGAGGGGGAGGCGTTGATGTATTTTGCCAATGAGGCAAAGCCGCCGGCAAGGGGCTTGTTCAGACCGGAACCGAAAAGTCCGTCGATAACGAGGGTGCTCTCATCGAGGCGGGGAGGTTCGAATTCCTCTTTTACCTCAGTCAGCGCCTTGGCTCTTTTCTCCATTAGACGGGCTTTGTTGGCAGCACAGTCTTCCGACAGATGGCCGGAGATATTAAAAAGGTAGGCCTTTACGTTGTAGCTCTGCTCCAGGAGCATCCTTGCCATTGCCAGCGCATCGCCGCCGTTATTACCCGGACCTGCGAAGACCACAATGGGTGTGGCCGTGCTCCATTCTGCCATCACGGCAACCGTCAGAGCCTTTGCCGCACGCTCCATCAGATCAATGGAACTGATGGGCTCGTGCTCTATCGTATATTTGTCCAGCTCATGTATCTGAGCACTTGTGAAAATCTTCATTGCTGCAAAAATACGAAAAATATGCTAATGAATGGCAAAGTTTAGCAGATTTTTTGTAATTTTGCAGAAAAATTTAGCTTTTGGTACATTATGAGCATCATAAAAATCAGAGACAAACAGTTTAAGGTCTCCATTCCGGAGGCAGAGATTAAAACCCGTATCAAGGCTTTGGCTGCGCAGATCAGCAAAGATATGGAGGGTAAGAATCCCCTCTTTTTGGGAGTGCTGAACGGCTCATTCATCTTCGCTGCCGACCTGATGCGTGAGATGACCATTCCTTGTGAGATTTCGTTTGTGAAGCTGGCTTCTTATCAGGGCACCATTTCTACGGGAAAGGTGCAGGAGGTGATAGGCCTGAACGAGGATCTGACAGGACGTACTGTGATTATCGTGGAGGATATCGTGGATACTGGCCGTACCATGAAGCAGATGATGGAATCATTGGGGACCCGTCGTCCGGCATCGTTGCATATCTGCACTTTGTTCGTCAAACCCACGAAGTTGGAGGAACCGCTAGACATTGATTATGTGGCTTTCAGCATTCCCGATGATTTTATCCTAGGCTACGGCTTGGACTATGATCAGGCAGGCCGCTACTTAAAGGATATCTATACGATAGTAGAGTGAAAAGTAAATAGTGATTAGTGAATAGTATGAAGAATATTGTGATTTTCGGTGCACCGGGCTCTGGCAAGGGCACACAGAGTGATAAGATGATAGAGAAGTATGGCCTGAACCATATCTCTACAGGTGACGTGCTTCGTAGTGAGATTAAGAACGGTACAGAGCTGGGTAAGACTGCCAAAGGCTATATCGACAATGGCCAGCTGATACCCGACGAGCTGATGGTAAGCATCCTCGCCTCTGTCTACGATTCCTTCGGGCGTGAGCACAAGGGTGTTATCTTCGACGGCTTTCCCCGTACCATCCCACAGGCTGAGGCACTGAAGCAGATGCTCAATGAGCGTGGTGACAGTGTGGCTGCGATGATTGAGTTGGATGTGCCTGAGGACGAACTGATGAAGCGTCTGATCCTGCGTGGACAGCAGAGCGGACGTGCTGACGACAACGAGGAGACCATCAAGAAGCGTCTCGTGGTGTATCATTCTCAGACACAGCCCCTCATCGAATGGTATAAGCAGGAGGGCCTGCATCATCACATCAATGGGCTTGGCGCTCTTGATACCATCTTCGCCGACATCTGCGCTGTCATTGACAATATTTAGAAGACCACGAATTTCACTAATTACACTAATTATTTGAATGGTCTCTGATTCATAATTCGTGAAATTCGTGTAATTCGTGGTAGAATAAGAATATGGAGAGCAATTTCGTAGACTATGTCAAGATTATGTGCCGCTCTGGCAAGGGCGGTAAGGGCTCCATGCACCTGAAACATGTGAAATACAATCCCAATGGCGGTCCTGACGGAGGTGATGGCGGCAAGGGGGGCAGTGTCTACCTGCGCGGCAATCATAACTATTGGACCTTGCTCCATCTGAAATACGAGCGTCATATCTTTGCGGAGCATGGCGGTAATGGCGGTAAGGACAAGTGTCATGGCACTGACGGTAAGGATGTGTATATCGACGTACCCTGCGGAACCGTTGTCTATAATGCCGAGACAGGCAAATATGTCTGCGATGTCACTTACGACGGGCAAGAGGTGTTGTTGCTGAAAGGCGGACGTGGCGGACTGGGTAATTTCCAGTTCCGTACGGCTACCAATCAGGCTCCTCGTTATGCGCAGCCTGGAGAGCCCATGCAGGAGATGACCATCATCCTCGAACTGAAACTTCTGGCTGATGTGGGTCTTGTGGGATTCCCCAATGCAGGTAAGTCTACTTTGGTGTCGGCTCTTTCCAATGCCCGTCCTAAGATTGCCAACTATCCCTTTACTACGATGGAACCTTCTCTGGGTATTGTGGGCTATCGCGACAACAAGTCGTTTGTGATGGCCGATATTCCGGGTATCATCGAGGGTGCCGCTGAAGGCAAGGGTCTCGGACTCCGCTTCCTGCGTCACATCGAACGAAACTCACTGTTGCTCTTCATGGTGCCTGGCGATACAGACGATATCAAGCATGAATACGAGATCCTGCTGAATGAACTGAAGCAGTTTAATCCTGAGATGCTCGACAAACATCGTGTCCTGGCAGTGACCAAGTGCGACCTCCTCGACGAGGAACTTATCGAGATGCTGAAGGAAACGCTGCCTCAGGATCTGCCCGTGGTATTCATCTCTGCTGTGACAGGGTTTGGCCTCGAGGAGCTGAAGGATGTACTGTGGAATGAACTCAATGCTGAAAGCAACAAACTCGCTGCCCTGACGGCTGAGGATAGTCTTGTCCATCGTGATAAGGACATGACGCGTTTTGCTGAAGAGATGGCCGATGAGGGCGAGGATGAGGATATAGAATATGTAGATATCGATGATGTAGAGGACCTCGAAGATTTTGAATACGAGGAAGAAGAAGAGGGTTAAACCTAAAAGGCTCAAGTAATTTGTAGTTTTTATAAAAATAGTTGGGTTTTTATAACCCACATTGGATAATTTTTGTTATCTTTGCAACCGTAAATTCCTTTTATTAATTAACAATTTCAAACTATGCAGAAAAGATTGTTCTTTCTGGTCGCTTTGCTGTTAACGCTTTCGTTGACAGCGATGGCCCAAATCACAACGTCAAGTATGGCAGGAAAGGTGACTCTCGACAATGAGAATGGCGAGGAAGTCATCGGCGCAACTGTCATCGCAGTGCACGAGCCTTCCGGAACGCGTTACACTGCTGTGACAAACACCACAGGCCGTTTTTCTATCAACGGTATGCGTACGGGTGGTCCTTATGAGGTGACCGTCTCTTACATTGGTTTCCAGCCGAAGACCATCAAGGGTATCACCCTCCAGCTGGCTGAGACCTATAACCTCGCCGTATGGCTTTCTGAGGATGCCAACGAGCTGGCTGAAGTCGTCATCAGCGGTAAGGCTTCGAAGTTTGCTGCCGAGAAGACAGGTGCTGCCACCAACATTACAAGTGCGCAGATCACCAATCTGCCTACGGTCAGCCGTAGCATCACCGATGTGACCCGTCTGTCACCTTATGGTGGTAACGGCATGAGTTTCGCAGGTGCTGACGGACGTACCGCTAACTTCACCGTCGATGGTGCCAACTTCAACAACAACTTCGGTCTGAGTTCTAACCTGCCTGGTGGTGGTAACCCCATCTCTATCGATGCTATCGAGGAGTTGCAGGTGGTGATCTCTCCCTACGATGTTCGTCAGACCAACTTCATTGGTGGTGGTGTGAACGCCATTACAAAGTCAGGTACGAACACCTTCAAGGGCTCTGCTTATGTCTATCATAAGAACGAGAATATGCAGGGTGACGCTGTGAAGCGCCAGCAGATTCCTGGAGCACGTGAGAAGGCACAGACCACAACCTACGGTTTCACGTTGGGAGGCCCGATCATCAAGAATAAGCTCTTCTTCTTCGCTAATGGTGAAATGGTGAAGACACCTACGGTTGTTAACCGTTGGAGAGGTTCTACGAATGGCGTTGCCGAGGTTGACAATTATATCTCTCGTACAAAGGTTTCTGACCTGGAGGCAGTTTCTAATTATGTAGCCAACAAGTATGGTTATGATACAGGTTCTTGGACCAGCTTCCCTGCTGACGAGAGCAACTACAAGCTGTTGGCCCGTATCGACTGGAACATCACCGATAAGCATCATCTTGCACTCCGTTACAACTTCACCAAGAACCGTTACTGGAGTTCACCTAATGCTACGTCAATGGACGGTGGTACCCGTATGTCTGGTGCCCGTATGTCGCAGTATTCTATGTCATTCGCAAATTCTATGTATGCTGGTGACAACAAGATCCACACTTTCTCTATCGATTTGAACAGCCGTCTGTCAGATAATCTGTCTAACCAGTTCCTGGCTACCTATTCTAAGATGCAGGATCCTGTTCGTTACACCGACTCTGCTGAGTTCCCCTTCATCGATATCACGAAGGACGGCAACAACTACATGGCCCTCGGTTATGAGTTGTTCACCTGGAACAACGCTGTGAACAATACCGTATGGAACTTCAAGGACGATGTGACCTATTATCTCGGCGCCCATAAGATCATGGCTGGTATCTCCTTCGAGCACCAGATGGCCGACAACCAGTATATGCGTAATGGTACAGGTTACTACCGTTACAACTGGGAGGATGGCATGAGTGTTGAGGACCTCTTCAACCAGACACCTGAGATCTTCTGTCTGACCTACGGTTACGATGGTGAGACAAAGCCCGCTGCCCGTGTACAGTTCAACCGTCCTGGCTTCTATATTCAGGATGACTGGAATGTCAACGATAAGTTCAAGCTTACTTACGGTCTGCGTATCGATGGTCTGTTCTTCAACAACAGCGACCTGATGACCAATGCAGCTATCTACGATCTCGACTATGATGGTCGTCATATTGATACCGGCAAATGGCCCAGCAACAGCATTACCTTCTCACCGCGTGTAGGTTTCACCTACGATGTGTTCGGTGATAAGTCACTGAAGATTCGTGGAGGTTCTGGTCTCTTCTCAGGCCGTCTGCCTCTCGTGTTCTTTACCAATATGCCTACCAATGGTGGTCTCGTGCAGTATCAGGCACAGCTGAACGCTAAGACAAAGGTATGGGACGGTAAGACCAATGCCGCTGTGAAGGGCTTCGAGAACTATACTGGAACCTATACGACTGATAACAACGGCAACCGTTATCTCGATATGAGTCAGTTTGCTGGTGGTCCGATGACCTCTATTGCCCAGATGCAGGAAAAGCTGTTCGCTCTGGGTTATCCTAACCACGTAACACCTGAGATGGGTACTGTTCCTTCAGCTGTCAACGGTGTCGATCCAGACTTCAAGATGCCACAGGTATGGAAGACTTCACTGGCCATCGACTATCAGCTGCCAGTATCATTCCCCTTCTCTGTAACGGTTGAGGGTATCTTTAATAAGAAGATTCACGATAACTGCATCTCCGACTGGGCAATCCCCAACGTAGGTGGTTTCACTCGCTTCAATGGTGTCGACAACCGTCCTATCTATCCTGCAGGTTTCCGCACAAATACCAAGGCCTTCGTTTTGGAGAACACCAGCAAGGGTTACGGATGGAGTGCTAACGTGACTGTGAATGCCCAGCCGTTTGACTGGCTCAGCCTGATGGCAGCCTACACACATACCGTCTCTAAGGAGGTAACGGGTATGCCTGGTTCTGCTGCTGAGTCCGCATTTACCTATGTTCCTACTGTGGAGGGTCCGAACAACATCCAACTGCACAACTCTCAGTATGTGACTCCTGACCGTATCGTGGCCAGTGCTACTATCAACGATAAGAGCGGTAACCACTACAACATTATTTATGAGTCTTGGCGTGGTGGTGCCAACTATTCTTTCATGATGGTGAACGATATGAACAGCGATGGTTACAATTATGATGCCGTTTATATTCCTACCGATGGTGAGGTTGCTAATGGTGAGTTCCGCTTCGTTTCTCAGGATGATGCCCAGCGCTTCATGGATTATGTCCACAACGACAGCTATCTGAGCAGTCATCAGGGCGAGTATGCAGAGCCATACAGTCTCTACTCTCCTTGGGTACACCGTATTGACTTCGGTTACAAGCACGACTTCAAACTGAATGTCGGCAAGACCAAGCACACCCTGCAGCTCAGCTTTGATATGAAGAACGTGCTCAACTTCTTCAACTCTTCTTGGGGTGTTGCCAAGTATCTCAATTCCGCTATCGGTTCCGAGGCTCGTATCCTGAAGTATGAGGGTGTCGATGCACAGGGCTATGCAACCTTCTCAACACCTGCGGCTATCAATGCCAATACCGAGACCTTTGCACCCAGCTATAGCGTAGGCCAGTGCTGGTATGCTTCTGTTGGTGTCAAGTACTTCTTTAATTAAAGGTATAATATTAAAAAGGTAAAAGATATGAAACTAAGATATTTCATTCCGTCTCTCGTAGTAGCCGTTGCTGCTATGTTCACAGGCTGCTCCGACAATGACTATGACCCCACCTATCTGGGTGAGATCCAAGTATCTAAGTCGTATGTGGCTCTTAATGTCAATGGAGATGCTGTTTCTATTGACGTGAAGGCTGCTGGTGCCTGGACCGTTACCGATGCGCCTGATTGGCTGACCGTTTCTCCTGCTTCTGGCTCTGGCTCTGGCACCATCACCTTCTCTGCTGGTCCTGGCGAAGGCCGTACAGCTGAAGTACTCATCAATTGCGAGGGAAGAACCCAGCATGTCAACATCATTCAGGGTATCGCTACCGTCTCTAACGCTACTTGTGCAGAGGTGATTGCTGGTCCTGACTCTAAGACCTACCGCGTATCTGGTACAGTGACGTCGATTGCCAATACCACCTATGGTAACTGGTATCTCGACGATGGTACTGGCGTGGTTTACATCTATGGTACACTCGATGCCAAGGGTGCTACGAAGAACTTCCTCAGCCTCGGTCTGGAAGTAGGTGATCAGGTGACTGTTGAGGGTCCGAAGACCACTTATAACGGTACGGTTGAGCTCGTTGACGTGACTGTGGTGAAGATTACCAAGTCGCTCATCAAGTGCGATATGCTTACTGTGAATGGTGAGGAGTCTGACCAGCTGCCTCTCGAGGGTGGTGAGATCGTTGCTACGCTGACCTGTAAGGGTAATGGTGTAGCCGTTGAGATTCCCGCTGAGGCTCAGAGTTGGCTGGGTATCGTTTCTACGACTGCTGGTGCTAACCCCACCGTTACTTTCCGTGCACAGCCCAATGCAGGCGGTGACCGTAATACCACAGTGACCTTCAAGACCACCGATGGTAAGAAGGAATACACCTCACAGGCTACTATCTATCAGAGTGGTGCCATCATCGAGTGCCCGATTGCTGACTTCCTCGCTGCTGAGGTAGGCGATACGCAGTTCCGTCTGACAGGTGTCATCACCGAACTTTACGCCAGCGACAAGCAGGGCAAGAGCTTCTATATCAGCGACTACTCTGGTCAGGTGCTTATCTACCGTGCTGAGGGCTTCATCGAGGCTGGTGCCAAGGTGGGCGACGTCGTGACTGTTGTCGGTAAGCGCGGTGCTTACAAGGATACCCCGCAGATGGTCAATGGTACCTTCGAGGTTCTGGTTCACGCTGTTGAGACTGTGAGCCTTTCAGACTTCCTGGCTAAGGAGCCTGCTGCCGATAAGTTCTATAAGATCGGCGGAACTATCAAAGAAATAGCCAACGACCAGTATGGCAACCTCTACCTGACGGATGGTACCAATGATGTTTACGTCTATGGCTGCTATCCTGGCTGGGGTGCTACAGGCGATGCCCGCAAGGGACTCATCGGCACGCTGGGCCTGAAGGTGGGTGACTACCTGGAGGTGATAGGTGTCCGTGCTGAATATAAGGGCACCCCGCAGCTCAGCAATGGTATATATTTCACATTCAAGGCAGCCAACTAAGGTTTGACTCCCTATTTCATTCTTATATTGACTCCCGATGCCGTATGGTGTCGGGAGTTTTTTTGTCCTATACGCAATAAAATGCTAAAAAATGTTTGCGTTTCAAAATTAATGTGTACCTTTGCAGCCAAATTAGACTAATATAAAAACGCGTTAGTATGAAAAGAAGATTGTTTATGATGGCCTTTGTACTGCTGATGACATCGGTAGCTGCCATCGCTCAGGTAACGACAGCAGGTATTACGGGTACAGTGAAGGCTGACAACGAGGAAGCCATCGGTGCTACCGTTACTGCAAAAGACACACGTTCAGGTGCTATCTATCGTGCCGTGACCAATATCGACGGACGCTATACTATCACGGGTATGCGTGCCGGTGGTCCTTATGAGGTAGAAGTTTCCTACATCGGTTTTCAAACCAGCAAATTCACAGGTTTCCAGCTCCAACTGGGACAGAACACTGTGATTGATGCCGAGCTGAAGCAGAGTGACGAGATGATTCAGGAAATCGTGGTTGTGGCCAATGCCAACAACACGATGCGCAGTGACCGTTCGGGAGCTGTGACCAACCTGAATGCCGATCAGATGGCAGCTGTGCCTACGATTGGCCGCTCGATGACCGATATCATGAAGATGACCCCGCAGTCGAGCTCTGCCAGCGGAATGGCCATCGGCGGTGGTAACTACCGTCAGTCGAGCGTCACCATCGACGGTGCCTCGTTCAACAATGCCTTCGGTCTCGGCGCTTCGCCCCTGCCTGGTGGTGGAACACCGATCTCTCTCGATGCCTTGGAGCAGATGACCGTCAGCATCACGCCTTACGACGTCCGTCAGAGCGGATTCACCGGTGGTGGTATCAACGCCGTCACCAAGAGTGGTACCAACGAGTTCAAGGGTTCTGCCTATACCTATATCACCAGCACTTCGCTGCGTGGCAACCGCGTGGGCACAACCACACTGGGTGTCGACGATGGTCACAACGATACATACGGTATCTCATTGGGAGGTCCCATCCTGAAGGATAAACTCTTCTTCTTCGTCAATGGCGAGATTGAGGACAACAAGACTGCCGGTCCTGCTGCTCGTGCCGGTAACGGCACTTCTCCTTGGACCGTCACCAACCGTCGTCCGCAGATTGAAGAACTCGAGAGCCTCTCCGATTATATGGAGAAGACCTATGGCCTGAGCACAGGCCCTTGGCAGGCTTATAGCATCAAGACACCCGCCTATCGTATTCTGGCCCGTTTGGACTGGAACATCAACGAAGACCACAAGTTCAATGTGCGCTTCACCAAGTCTAACCGTAAGAGCTCCAGCCCTGCCTCTGCCTCGCGCAGCATAGGTGGAAACCGCGCTACACTCATCTATGGCGGTAACCAGAACTCCTATGGTAGCAATACCGACTACGGTATGTCGTCGCTCTCCAGCCGCTACTATGCCGAGTATCGCTTCACCTCCGTTGCAGCCGAGTTGAACAGCAAGTTCGGCAAGCTTCACAATACCCTTCGTGGTACCTATTCTTTCCAGGATCAGCCGCGTAGCAATGAATATGGCACCTCCGCTCCTGTGGTGGAGATCGTGATGAACGACGGCTCCGGCCATTATCCCACATGGGCCATGATGGGTGACATCTTCACCTACGGCAATCTGGCTCAGACCAAGAACACAGTCATCACTGACGAGCTCAACATCCAGCTGGGTAAGCACAACCTCTTCGGTGGTATCCAGTTCGAGCACAACTTCGCTGCCAATGGCTATGCCCAGGCTGCTGCCGGCTATTATGCCTTTGAGGCTACGCCAGAACAAGTGGCAGCTGGTGACTGGGCTTCAGTCTTCACGCCTGCACAGACCCGTCTGTTCGGTATCACCTATGGCAACAACGATGCCCACTCGATGTTCACCTCAGAGATGAGCACCAACCAGTGGTCACTCTATCTGCAGGACAATTGGAGCATCAGCGACCGCTTCCGCATGTCGCTGGGTGTCCGTTTCGAGCTGCCTTCTTATCCCGAACTGAAGGACAATTTCAACGAGGGCTTCTACAACATCGACTTCGGCGGCAACCATTACCGTACGGATAATGTGCCCGATGCCAGCATATCGTTCTCACCGCGAGCAGGCTTCAACTGGGATATTACCGGTGAGCGCAACCTCATCCTGCGAGGCGGTACAGGTCTCTTCGTGGGACGCATGCCGTTCGTATGGCTCGTCTCTGCCGTTGGTAACTCCGGCATGGGCCAGACCTCTTACATAGCTTCTCCATCCAAGGGCGTGATTCCTTCTTTCACTACCAGCCAGCAGGAGATGCTCCAGCAGATTGGCGCTACCAGTTCTATCTCTATCCCTGGCGGTCCTACCATCCTGAGTGAGGACCTCCGTATGCCGAAGACGTGGAAAGCGTCATTAGCGCTCGATGCCAAGCTGCCTGGTGATATCGACTTCACCATCGAGGGTATCTATAATAAGGACCTCAACCCCGTAGTGGTATCCAACAAGGATATCTATTGGGACGGCACTTCTACCGTCGACCTTGGTCATGGCGACGTGCGTCACAAGATGTCATACTACGATGCCAACAGCTCTGCCTACGTGCTTGAGAATGCCGGTTCAAAGGCCTACTACATGTCTTTGAGCGCCCAGCTGCGCAAGAGCTTCAACTTCGGTCTCGACCTCTCCGCCAGCTATACCATCTCGAAGGCCAAGAGCTATACCGAGGGTATCGGCGACCAGGTATCGTCGGCCTATAATAACTACCGTAACTCCATCAATGCCGTCAACGACAACGAGCTTGGCTATGCCACCTACGTGGCTCCCAGCCGTCTGCTCGTCTCGGCCAGCTACAAGCTCAAGGAGTCGGAGAATGCCACCTCTACCTTCAGCCTCGTTTACGATGGATACCAGTATGCTTTCCTTGGCGACTATAGTTACAGCCGCTTCTCTTATATCTTCTCGAGCAATGTCAACAGCGATCCTTCGGCTCCTGGCAACCTGATCTATATCCCTGCTTCGCGTGAGGAACTTAATGGCTGGGACTTCGCTGAGAGCACCTACGGATCTGGCTCCAGTAAGCAGGTATATACTGCTGATATGCAGCGCGACGACTTCTGGGCCTATATCCAGCAGGATGACTATCTGAAGGATCACACAGGCGAGTATGCAGAGCGTGGCGGCGCCAAGATGCCTTGGCACCATCAGCTCGACTTCAAGTACATGCGCGATATGAAAGTGAAGATCGGCAAGACCAAGCACAGCCTGCAGCTCGGACTTGACATCCTCAACCTGCCTAACTTCCTCTGCAAGGACTGGGGACTCTACAAGCAGGTTTCCGGTAATGCCCTGCTCTCGTTCAGCAAAGGCAAGTACACATACAACACAGTGAACGGTGCCCGCCACCTGAGTACCTATCAGGACTTCCTTAACATGGCCTCCACCTATCAGCTCATGTTCACCGTCAGGTATCTCTTCAATTAATATATAACACTTTTGTAAAGAAATACGAGCCGTAATGCCGTGGGCAGTGAGCCGTAATGTCATCGTCGACGACATTACGGCTCGTTCATAGTGTGCCGTAAGGCCGTCATTATGTGTGTCAGATTGTAATGTGAATCAGATGTGACACAAATGTGAATCAGACGGAAATATAATCATATGTATTTAATAATCAGATTCTTATGAAAGCTTTATAACCTTTGTGTCAGATGTGTCAGATTAAAAAGGAAAAATGGAGTGTCTAAAAAAGAAATATGAATTTAGCAAAGAAGGATTGCGAAGAATCTGATTCATCTGCATCTGACACAAAAAGCCGCTCATAATGGGCGGACCAGACAGAATCCGCATGGCTGTGGTATTTTTGCGGGAAGGCCTTGTAAAAAAGGGGGGGTAGTAGAACTATCGTTCGAGGTTTCCCCCTGAGGGGGAGAGGTCAAACGGCAGAGGGCGAGAGTCGTTTGCCTGAGAAAAGGAGAGCGGTGCCGTCCGCCGTAGCGGAAGTGCCGCCCTCCTGAGTGTCACGATGGGGTCAGGATAGTTTGTGACTGTCTCAAAGTATCCTGACCCCGCTGTGATATAGGTTAGAAAGCGAGGCAGCCAAGAACATAGCCGTCCCAGCCCGTGTTGCGCGCGTTGAAGTACACGCTGGCATTTTCACCGCCCAAGGAGACATCCGCACTCCATGCATAGTCGTCACTTGGTGTACTCGACCAATAGTCGCCCGACGTCCATGTTGTACCAGTAGCGGCAATCTTATCCTTGAAGCCCTGGATGGTCATGTTGGTATTGGCACTACTTGCGTCGCCATCTATGCGACACCCTAAGAACATATTCTCCCAATCGGCCTTAGTGGGCAGGCGCCAAGTGCCGCCAGGAACTGCGGTAAGGCCTGAAACGTATGTCTTGGCATCGTTCAAGTCCTTTGACTCAGGAGAGCCGTTGAGCTGGATGGCAAGACCATTCGTGCAATCTGATAAACTACCCTTGTAGGCAACCATGGCCACGGCGGTCACGCCGCTGGGCAGGTTGTCCTTGTCGGCAACTGCGTATGCCTTTCCGTCGCTACCGACGATTTCGCCGACTGCTGCCGATGCCAGGGTATGGCCTGAAGCCTGCTTCGTCATCGTCACCGTGCTCTGGTAGAATTTTCCTGTTGAAAGGCTCAATGCGCCGGTATTCGTATAGATGTAGGCATTCGTCCCGTCGGATGCCTCGATGGTGAATTCTGCCGTGGGGTTGAGTGTATATATCGTTGTCAGTGTCTTGGGCACCACGCACAGATAATATGTGCCCTTGCCAGCAGCATAGGCGCCACCGGAAATGACCTGTGTGCCGACTTTCAGGGTCACAGTCTTGGCTGCAAGCGGGGTCGAGCCGTTGGTAGTCAGGTTGAGCTCCCAAATGGCGGTCTTGCTCACCATATTCACTGAGGTTGCGAGTGTTGCCTTGCCGCCGCCGATGTTCAGCGTCCCACTGCCCTCACGGCCGTCAAGATCGTTGTCGCCGATATAGGCGAGCGTGCCGTCCTGCGCAAGTCCCGGAGCCAGGAAACTGGCATCGGTGTTGGGTACGAAGGTGGTTCCGCTGACGACAGATTTCACCGCTGCTGCGGGATATACCAATACAACAGCCTCGCCGTCGGTGCCAGAGGCATCGATGCTACCCTCGATGACGGCAGAGCCGTCGGAATTGATTGTCGTCACCTTAACCTCATCCTTTTTGCCGTTGTGAATCATGGCAATCATCTCGCCACCCTTCCATGCAACCGTCAGTTTGCCTGCATCGCTGCCGGTACCCGGCTCGATAACCGTGCGGGTAGTGGCACTTACGCCGCTGATAGTGGCAGTGAAAGGTATTTTGCCCTGCTGCTGTGCAGGTTGCTCAAGCATGTTGTCGTCGCTGCTGCAGGCGGCCATCACAAGGGCCAGCGCTGCCATGCTGAATAATCTGAATGTCTTCATTTTCTTCATTGCTTTTAATTGGTTCAACATGTTAATTACGGAAGCGGACTACCGCCCGGAGCGAACGGGCTCAGCGGATCCATTCCCTCGCCACTGCCGGCCAGGATCTGCGGCTGTTGTTGCAACTCGAAAACCTCCATCGAAGGCTTCTCATAAAATCTCTTCTGTTTCATACGCGTTAATGTTATAATTAGAAATATAATATTATGATAATACCATCAGTACAATATGGGCGAATATGGGTATAAAAAAGCGCAGGCCCAGTCCATATTCTCAGCCAGGCCTACCACAGCCCCAAATCAACTATGGATTGAAGTCTGCGCACTAAAGCGCAGCTCCAATGTTGATTTGGTCTTGCTCTTAAAATCTCGTTCGAGGTGGTAGTTCGGCTGAGAAATTGAGCAATAAAAAGATCCGTGTTCATAGAACACGCTGCAAAGATACAAATAATTTTGGAATTACCGCACTTTTAAACTAAAAAAATGCATAAGGACTTTAACCATACCGTTAGCCAATAACATTGGTGCTTAAGAAATAATCATCGTTTTCTTTGTTTGTTTCTATTTATTTCACTATCTTTGTACCCGAAAATGAATAACAACCATAAATATGAAGAAAGTTATTAATCAGAAACGTACGTACGTGAGGCCTGCGATGCAGGTGTACGAACTGAGCCAGAAGCCCAGCCTGCTGGCCGGCAGTTTCAAGGGTAATCGTGACATTCCTTATGGACCCCCCATAGGTTATTAAAGAAGGGAGAAATGCATTATGAAGAAGTATTTTAGAAACATCCGCACTCTTGCCGCCCTAGTTTTGGCAGCATCCGCATTCGTAGCCTGCTCAAACGACGACGGCAGCATCGAGCAGCAGCCCGTTGTCGATGCCGAGCAAGTATACACCCTTACCATCAACGCCACAAAAGGCGACGATGCCACCACCCGTGCGCTCAAGTTGGAGACCAATGGTGCCCTTACGGCATATTGGGAGAATGGCGATCAAGTGTACGTGATGAAAGAGAATAGCTTAGGATCTGTTGGAACGCTGACAGCGTCTAATGCTAATGGGGCTACAGCAACATTCTCCGGTAAGATCAATAGTACAGTGAAGCCAAATGACGTGCTGACCCTGTATTATCACTTCCAGATTTTCAGCTCTTATAAAGGGCAAACGGGTACGCTTGCCAGTGCATCGGAGTTTGACATTGCCACAGCCACCGTCACCGTTGCAGACATTAATAATGGTAACATCACCATCAAGGAGACTGAAGGCGCCAGCTTCGCAACCCAGACGGCTATGATCAAGTTAACGCTCATCGAAGGGAACCAAAAGTTCAATGCCACCTCACTGAAAGTGTCGGTAGATGGTGAGGAAATCTTCACGTTCAGTCCGTCAGCAGCCACCTATACAGCCAATGGCAACGGAATCCTCTATTTCGCCCTGCCAAGTGCTGATGCTATGACTGTAACTCTGAGTAAGACGAAAGAGGCACTTGCAGCGGCTCCGGTTACTTTTACCGTCTCAAACGGGTCTAAAACCTATACTGTCACAAAGCAAGGCTATATCTTTGCTGCCGGCAAATACTACACATCGACCCTCGCAACTTTTCGCGATGGTGCACTTTCTGGCATGTTCTCAGTTGGCAGTAGCAATAAGGTTCGTTTTTCAAAGGGCAATCTGCAGTATCAGGCATCGACCAACACTTGGCGCTTTGCTGAGCACCAATATGACTATATCGGCTCTGCCAATAGCAACATTTCCGCAACCAATTCCGGCTGGATAGACCTCTTCGCTTGGGGAACCAGTGGCTACAACCATGGTGCAACAAATTATCAACCGTGGAGCATAGCTTCATCAGGTTATGATGCTTACGGAGATGCAAATAATAATCTTTATAACGGAAATGGCAAGGCTGATTGGGGCTACAACGCCATCTCAAACGGCGGCAACACCGAGAATTCCGGCTGGCGTACACTGACAAGTGACGAATGGAAGTACCTCTTCACATATCACACACACAAAAAGGCTGTCATCAATACTGGTAGTGAAAGCATAAAGGGCATGATTCTGTTCCCCGACAACTATTCGGGCGGAACACCAGAAGGCGTGATATTTGACCAAGGAAGTGACTTTAGCACTTCATGTACCTTAGCGGGCTGGACTGCCTTAGAGGCCGCTGGTTGCGTATTCCTTCCTGCCGCTGGCTATCGTGCGATTTATAACAATGGTCCTGCACTTGAAAAAATAGGTCTTTGGGGATCCTACTGGTCTTCTTCATGTGGAAATTCAAACTCTAAATACAACGCTAAATACATTTACTTCTATGATTCACAAACACAATATGATCAGAAGCTCGTCAGTCGTTCCACCGGACTCTCTGTCCGTCTGGTAACGGAGTAATTTTCAATACTCTCGGAGTAATTTTCAATACTCTCGGACTAATTGACTTTGTGACATCAGCAGATCTTCTAATGCGGCAGTCCAATCCTCGTTGTTGGGAGGACAGAGGGTCAACATGCCCATCTCCTCGGCAGTCTTGACGTTGCGAGGACCATCGTCGATGAAGATGGTTTCCTCGGGCAGTGCCTGCTGACCTTTCAGCATTATCTCGAAGATCTCTCGCTTGGGTTTCATCACCTTGCACTCGTAGCTCAGATACATGGCGTCGAAGAAATAGCTGATAGGATGCCCCTCACCGTCAAAATCCTTGTCGGCCCATTGTATCATGAAAGGGTTCGTGTTTGATAGGAGGCAAACCTTATACCCTCTGGCTCTGAGGCTGAGGATGGCCTCGAGGTTGCGCTTGGGCACATAGTCCACATAACCGTGCCAGGCCGTATAGCACTCGTCCATCGTCAGCTCCCTGCCCACGAGGACGCTAAGTTCCCTGCGGAAGACCTCTGCGGTAATCCGCCCAGACTCCAAGTCACCGAAGATACCCTTCTGCTCGAAGGCATCCAACTGTTGCCGCGCATCCTTCAGTCCGATTTTCTCGAACTGCCTCACGGCCTGCTCGTAACTCAACGCCAGCACAACGCCTCCCAAGTCAAATGCAATATTCTTAATCATATCTGTTGCAAAGATAGTGTAAATCAATCAAAAAACCAAATTTTGGAGCAACGAATGCAAAAAAAGATACTGTGCGGGCATAATCTGCACATTCGTTTCATTTTGTTTGATTTATGTTTCAAATGCCTTTAGGGTATTGCGGGGATGGGGTTTTTTCCTTAACTTTGCAGCAAAATCATAAACAACAAGATGAAAAAGACTATTATTCTGTCACTCCTCCTGCTGGTGGGAGGACTGCTGCCGGCCATGGCAGACAACGTCACAGTTAATGGCACCAGCCGCTCGTATAATGTCATTGTACCTAAGAACCTTGGTGAGAACCGTCCGTTGCTCATCTTCTGTCACGGCTACAATCAGGATGCCAACTGGATGCAGAACAGCGAGTTTAAGAATGAAAAGGTCAGTATGGAAGCTGTTTGCGATACTGCCAAGTTCGTTTGTGTCTTCCCAAACGGTATTGACAAATCCTGGGACACCTCTGGCGATCGCGACATCAACTTCATCAAGGCCATTATCGAAAAGATGGTGACGCAGCATAAGATAGACCGAAACCGCGTTTATCTCGGTGGTTTCTCGATGGGTGGTATGCTGACCTATCACGCGATGAACAGGATTTCCGATCTCATTGCTGCTTTCTGTCCTGTCAGCGGTTATCCCATGGGTGGCGCAACGGCTGGCAGCAATGTGCGTCCGATACCCATCCTGCATATTCATGGAACGAGTGATGACGTCTGTGCCTTCAGCGGAGCACAGCCGGCTCTGAACGTGTGGATCAGGCATAACGGCTGTCCTACAACGGCCAAGGTAAAGAGCAATTACAACGGATTTAATGGGGCCAAGATGCATACATGGGGACCTGGTAACGACGGTGTCGAAGTGAAATTGCTGGAATTGCCGAATAAAGGTCATTGGATCTGCAAGGAGACTCAGGTCTACACAGGCAAGGAGATATGGAACTTCTGCAAGAACTTCTCGCTGAACAAGACTTCGCCCAACGTCAGCATTACCTCGCCAAAGACCGGTGCCAGATACGTCAGCTTTGCACCTGCCGGACAGACGGCATTCCCTGATTTCACCATTACTGCTACGGCTGACGATTCGAACGGCACCATTGAGAAAGTGGAGTTCTATGACGGTACGACGCTGCTCGCCACTTGTACTGCCAAACCCTATCAGGCTACGTTGACTGATGCCAAGGTAGGAACACATACGTTGAAGGCCGTCGCCACTGATAATGACGGTGAGAAGAGTACGGCTTCTGTTGAGGTGACACTGCAGGCGCCGACTTCGCTCTCACTCTCCTCGGCATTCACGGAGGGTGGCGCACTGCCAGCAGGCTGGACTACCTACGACAGCGATGAACGTCGTACGGGCTATAGCAACGGCTATTCGCAGGGTTGTCGCGTGTTGCAGTTTACCGGTTCTCCACGAGGATTCAACTATGGACTCTATATCCGTAATAAAAACGGAAATGCTCATCAGGGCTGGGCGAAGTACGGACTCAGCGACGGTGGCACCACGCTCAGCCTGGCTCCCGGTCACTATACGCTGAAATACAAGATCTGCAACTGGAACATGGCAAACTACGGGGCTGTGGAAGTCAGCATGGAGAAACGTGCCGACAATGCCAGCATCGCCAGTCAGACCTATATGCCGGACATTAACATCGGTAATGTGGCATCCAATAGTTTCGGCAATCCGGATCAGCAAAGTCTTGAATTTGATATCACCGAGCAGGGTGATTATGTCATCGCCATCTATTCGGCTGCATCAGGATGGAGTGACTGTATCATTGGTCAGCTCAGCCTGGCTGCCGACAGCTATTCTCCTACGGCTATTAAGACGATAGATGATTTCCAGCCTGAGACGGGACCTGTGTATGACCTTCAGGGACGCAAGGTCTCTGTGCTCCGGAAAGGAATCTATATCCAGAACGGCAGGAAGGTCCTGATGAAATAAAACGAAGAGGATGCCTCAGTGAGACATCCTCTTTTCTTTCTGTAGGGACACCCGGGCTCGAACCGGGGACCTCTGCAATGTGACTGCAGCGCTCTAAACCAACTGGGCTATGCCCCTATCATTTCTGTTTAGCGGGTGCAAAGGTAAGCAATTATTTTGATTTAGTTCATAGTTCATAGTTCAAAGTTCATGGTTTTTAGAAAATTTAACGGCCGCTACAGGGATCCTGAAGCGGCCGGTAAACAATCTTTTTTACCTTTTTAGTGAATGAAGCGGTTCTGAAGTGTGGCTCCCAGCAGCTGCATGTATGTATTGAACTGCTTGTCGTTGAGCACGTTGCGCATCTGCTTGGCATCCTTTCTGATGGCCTGCTGAATCAGGGCGTGGCGCTGGAACCGTCTTGCTGTAGAAGCCGAGATGAGCTCGTCGTTGAAATTGTCGCTGATGACTTTCACTGCGTCCATCTGGTTGTCTGTGAGGTCGAGTGTTACTGCCAGTCTGCGAAGATCGAAGGTGAGACCTGCTTCTTCAACATTTTTTACTGCGCTGTGACTGTTTGTCTCTGCAAAACTGACGGCCATCATCATTGTGGCAACTACTGTTAAAATAATCTTCTTCATAATTTAATCCTTTCTTTTTTTATTCGTTATCCTGTTATTTTGTTATCCTGTTTGTTATCCTGTTTCTGACTCTTTGACGCACCAAAAACGAAAAGGTTTAAAAGAAATCGAAAAATTTTTTTTCTGAGGCAAAAAAAGTTTGTTTTTGCCCTATAACTATAATTATTCTTAACGCGTGCGCGTATATTCATATTAATTTTGTACCTTTGCACGCAAAATTTGAAAAAGTAAAAAAGTAAAAAAGGAAAAGATATGGCACAAGAAGATGTATTTAAGAAAATCGTAAGCCACTGTAAGGAGTATGGCTTCGTGTTCCCCTCAAGTGAGATTTACGATGGCTTAGGCGCTGTCTATGACTATGGTCAGAACGGCGTAGAGTTGAAGAATAATATTAAGCAGTACTGGTGGAAGGCTATGACGATGCTGCACGAGAATATCGTTGGTATCGACTCGGCCATCTTCATGCACCCGACGATATGGAAGGCTTCCGGACATGTGGATGCTTTTAACGATCCCCTGATCGACAACCGCGACTCGAAGAAGCGCTATCGTGCCGATGTGCTCATCGAGGATCAGATTGCCAAGTATGACGAGAAGATCCAGAAGGAAGTGGAGAAGGCCCGCAAGCGTTTTGGCGACAACTTCGATGAGGCTAAGTATCTGGAGACGAGCGAGCGCGTGAAGGAGACCAAGGAGAAACGCGACAATCTGCATGCCCGCTATGCAGCAGCCATGCAGGGTCCGGATCTCGACGAACTGAAGCAGATTATCCTTGATGAGGAGATTGTATGTCCCATCAGTGGTACCAGAAACTGGACGGATGTACGTCAGTTCAACCTGATGTTCTCAACTGAGATGGGTGCCAGCGCTGATGCTTCCATGAAGATCTACCTGCGTCCTGAGACGGCTCAGGGTATCTTTGTGAACTACCTGAACGTACAGAAGACCGGTCGTATGAAGATTCCTTTCGGAATTGCCCAGATCGGTAAGGCTTTCCGTAACGAGATTGTGGCTCGTCAGTTCATTTTCCGTATGAGGGAGTTCGAGCAGATGGAGATGCAGTTCTTCGTACAGCCTGGTACAGAACTGGAGTGGTTCCCCAAGTGGAAGGAAACCCGTATGAAGTGGCATCAGGCTCTGGGTTTCGGTGCTGAGAACTACCGTTTCCACGACCATGACAAGCTGGCTCACTATGCCAATGCTGCTACCGATATCGAGTTCAAGATGCCGTTCGGATTCAAGGAGGTGGAGGGTATCCACTCTCGTACGAACTTCGACCTGAGCCAGCACGAGAAATATTCTGGCAAGTCGATCAAGTACTTCGATCCTCAGACCAACGAGAGCTATACACCGTATGTCATCGAGACCAGTATTGGTGTGGACCGTATGTTCCTGAGCATTATGTGTCACGCCTTTGAGGAGGAGAAGCTGGAGAACGGCGAGACCCGCGTGGTGCTGAAGTTGCCTGCAGCCCTGGCTCCTGTGAAGTGTGCTGTGATGCCTCTGGTGAAGAAAGACGGCCTGCCCGAGAAAGCCCGCGAAATCATCGACCAGCTGAAGTTCCACTTCAACTGTCAGTATGACGAGAAGGACTCTATCGGAAAGCGTTATCGTCGTCAGGATGCCATTGGTACCCCGTATTGTGTCACCGTTGACCACGACACGCTGAACGATGGCTGTGTCACCCTGCGTTTCCGCGACACGATGGAGCAGGAGCGTGTGGCTATCAGCGAGCTCAATGGCATCATCGAGGATAAGGTGAGCATCGCATCCTTGCTGAAAAAGCTTCAGTAAGGAAGTGAATAGTGATTAGTGAATAGTGAATAATGAAAAGAATGATGATAGATATTCAGTGTAAGAAATGGCTTGGATACGTGGGAGTGATACTATTCACTATTCACTGTTCACTATTCACTGTTTCTTGTTCTGAGGACGACAGTTCCACAGATGAGTATGCCAACTGGCAGGAGCGCAATGAAGCGGTGACTGACCAGTGGGCTGCCAGCGGACTGAAGAAAATCCGTGTCTTTACTCAGGACGATACTACGGCAGGCAAGAACTGCGATTATATCTATGTGCAGGTGCTGGAGGCCGGCGAAGGTGCAGACAGTCCTCTTTATACCGACACTGTTCGTGTTGCCTATAGAGGAAGACTGATTCCGACGATGAATTATGCAGATGGCTATGTGTTCGACGAGACCTATCTCGGCGACTTCAGCTGGCATACGGCCGGTATGTCGACGATGGCCATCAGTGGTAAAACTACGCTCGTCAATGGTTTTGCTACAGCCCTGATGAATATGCACAAGGGTGACTATTGGCGTGTGTATATTCCTTATCAGATAGGCTATAACACATCGACTCAAGGTTCTGTTCGCGCCTATAGTAATCTGACTTTCGACATCGCTCTGCTGGATTTCTGGCATCCCGGTGATTATCGACCGGCCTTCAAGGCGAGGATGAGATAAACAGAACAATAAGCTGACTAAAAAACCTTAAGACTATGCAGAAGTATGCTGATTATATCAAGCGGATTGAGATCGATTCCCTGTGGAGTGGTAAGAAGCACATCCTTTGGGAACTCAATCCTGGTGTGAATATCCTGAGCGGTATCAACGGTGTTGGTAAGAGTACCATCCTGAATAAGGTGGTGAAAGGCTTGGCAGCTGGCGGCGAGTTCCCTAGTCACATGCTGAAGGGTGTGCATCTGGAAGTGGTGCCTGAGGATGCAAAGTGGATCCGGTTCGATGTGATCCGGTCGTTGGATTCCCCCGTACTCGACCTCGATACAATGGCGCATGTGGATACCCGTATCTCGTCAGCCCTCGATTTCCAACTCTATCATCTGCAGCGGAAATACCTTGACTATCAGGTGAACATCGGCAACCGTATGATTGCAGAGTTGCAGGCAGGCAATGCAGATGCCGCCCAGCAATTGTCATTGCCGAAGCAGCGCTTTCAGGATATGGTCGACGATCTGTTCTCGGATACGGGTAAGAAGATTGTCCGCACGGAGAATGAGATCCGTTTCTCACAGATTGGTGAGACCCTGGTGCCTTATCAGCTCTCGAGTGGTGAAAAGCAGATGCTGGCCATCTTGCTGACGGTGCTGGTGGAAGATAATCAGCATTATGTGCTCTTTATGGATGAGCCGGAAGTGTCGCTGCACATCGAATGGCAGAAGCGGCTCATCGACCTTTGCGTGGAACTGAATCCCAATGTGCAGATTATCCTGACGACGCATTCGCCAGCTGTCGTGATGAACGGTTGGATGGAGAGTGTCACGGAAGTGACGGATATCACAATCTAGTATATCTAGAGAATCTAGACTATCCAGGAATGCCTAAGAGACTCAAGGATAATATCAATAGCCGCTATTTCGAGGCAGCTAATGCGCTGACCTCGAAGAAGGCACGACGTAGGATTGTTGCCTATGTCGAGAGCTATGATGATATCTACTTCTGGCGGACGGTGCTCTCGGAATTTGAGAACGACAAGCGCTATTTCGAGGTGATGCTGCCCTCGAAGATCAACCTGACACGTGGAAAGAAGTCGGTACTGATGAATTTCCTTGAGGGCGCACCTTTGGGCAGGGATATGATTGCCTGTGTGGATGCCGACTATGACTATCTGTTGCAGGGACGTACGGCGCAGTCGAGGAAGGTGCTGGAGAGCCCCTATGTGTTTCATACCTATGTCTATTCCATTGAGAATTTCCAGTGTTACGCGCCGTCGTTGCATAATGTCTGTGTGTCGGTGACGCTCAATGATCATCGTATTTTCGATTTCCGTGCCTATTTCCAGATGTTCAGTGAGGCTCTCTTCCCGCTCTTTGTGTGGTCAATCATGCTCTATCGTAATGGCAAATATAACAAGTTCTCTATCTCCGACTTCAACCGTATTGCTGATCCTGGAGGATTCAATGTGCAGAACCCAGAGCTTTCAATCGTCAATGTGAAGCGCAAGGTGAATACCAAGATCAACGAGTTGCAGCGTCAGTTCCCTGACGCCAAAGAGGAGTATATGGCGACGAAGGAGGATATCAAGGCGCTGGGTGTGACCGCTCAGACCACCTATTTATATATACAGGGGCATCATCTGTTTGATACAGTGGTATCGCCTATCATGTCGAAGGTGTGTAACCTGCTGCGTCAGGAGCGACAGAATGAGATTTACTATGCGATGGCACACAAGACACAGAAGCGCAATGAGATGACGTGTTATGAGAATTCGCTGCAGGATATCAAGGCGATGCTTAAAAAGAATAACGGTTATATGACCTCTGAGCCTTTTCGCCGTTTGCAGGAAGATGTCAGAGAGTATTTAGATTCGTTTTAATTATCTCTCCAGAAACTGGGCGTGAAGAGCACGAGTACCGTCATGATCTCAAGACGACCCATGAGCATGAGCAGCGAGAGAATCCATTTGGTATAGTCGGGCATGCCTGACCAGGTGATGTTGGCACCGATATCGTTGCTGAGAGTAGGTCCGATATTGCTGACGCAACTCAGGGCAATGACGATGGAATTGATGGTGTCGATGCCTGAGAGAATCATGATGGCAGCGGTGACAAGAATCATACACATGAACAGGGTGAAGAAGGCAAAGAGTGCCACAATCCTGGACTGGGGTACACTCGATCCGTTGATCTTCACTGGAAGGACGGCATTAGGATGGAGGATCTGACGGAAATTGTTGCGCAACGTCTTGAGTGTCATCACCGCACGGATACATTTGAAACCACCGCTGGTACTGCCTGCACAGGCGCCAACGAACATCACACCACCAAGGACAATCCACGTGATATGCGGCCAAAGGGCTACATCATCGCTGAATACACCCGTTGTCGTCATAAACGATACCACCTGGAAAAGCCCTGTACGGAAGGCTTTTTCCAGATCATAGCCCATCTGGGTGAATAAGATCATTACCAGACTGGCTGTGGCAAGCAATACAATACCGATGTAGAGTTTGAATTCAGAATTCTTGAAGAGATCCTTGAAACGGGCCTTGAAGATGGTGATGTATAATAAGGTGAAATTGATACCTGCCAGAAACTCGAAGAGGATGGCAATGTAGTCGATGCTGGGACTTTGGAAGTTGGAAAAAGAGTCGTTGTGGATGGAGAAACCGCCTGTGGCAGTAGTTGTCATCGAGTAGTTCAAAGCCTCAAACCAGTCCATACCTGCAATCCAGAAAGAGATACCACAGCCAATGGTAAGCAACAGGTAGATGCTCCAAATCCATTTGGCTGTCGTAGAGAGTCTTGGGTGCATCTTTGCCTTGATGGGACCTGTGGCCTCGGCAGCGAACACCTTGACGCTACCGCCTACCAACGAGGGTAGAATGGCGATGGTGAAGAAGACAATTCCCAAACCTCCAACCCATTGGGTGAGCGATCGCCAGAAAAGGATACCATGTGGCAGACATTCCACATCGTCGAAGATGCTGGCGCCTGTCGTCGAGAATCCTGACATCGTCTCGAAATAGGCGTCAGTAACATTGGTGATACTGCCATGAATGAGGAATGGGAACATACCGAAGAAGGAGAAAACCGTCCATACGGCCGTTACCACGACGAAGGCATCGTGACGGCTCAGGGTGTTTCTGGCTTTCCGTCCCATCAGCAGAAAAAGAAAAGCACAACCAAAGGTAATCAGCATAGACAAGAGAAAGGCCAAGGTGTCGTCCTCCTGGAAATAGAACGAAACACCTGCACACCAAGTCATGAAGAATCCCTCGATGAACAGCAGTGAGCCGATGATCTTGAATATGATATGCCAATTGACCATTCGCTTTCCTTTAAGGTGTAATCGTGTCGAGAATCGTGGTTCTCTTGAAGAACTTTTCTACCTGTTTGAGCTTGGCCTCATGACAGAATACCATCACTGAGTCGCCAGCCTGAATCTGTGAGTTACCGCTGACGAGCATACCCACACCATTACGTACTAATCCGCCAATAGTGGCTCCTACAGGGAGTCCGAGGTCCTTCACCAGTTTCTTCGTGACGCGGGAGTCTTCTGCAGCAGTAAACTCTGCGACTTCCGAATCAACAAGCATCAGTGTACGCAGGTTGTCGACGTCGGCGTCGAGCATCATCTGGAAGATATGGCTGGCTGCGATGGTCATTTTGTTGATGATGGTACCGATATCCAGTTCTTCAGCCATCTTCACATAGTCAAGATTCTCTACCATCGCCACCGTCTTGCGTACTCCTAAGCGCTTGGCAGTGAGACAGGCCAGAATGTTTGTCTCAGCATTGCCGGTGAGAGCCACGAAGGCCTGAGTATTGCGAATCCCCTCTTCTTCGAGCAGTCCGAGGTCGCGTCCGTCGCCATGAATCACCATCGTGTCGCTGTTGCCAAGCAGTTCGTTGAGCTTCTCACATCGCTCGGCATTCTTCTCGATAATCTTGATATTCATATAGTCTGGGGCTGTGAGGGCTGCCCGGACTGCCGTCTTGTCACCACCCATCACGATCACGTTCTTCACATCGGCATAATGTTCCTTGCCGACAATCTTGCGGATATAGGGGATGTATTCCTGAGTGGTCATGAAGTAGACGAGGTCGCCAACACGCAACTCATCAAGACCGCCAGGAACAATAGTGTCTTCACCACGTTTGATTGCCACTATGTGGTAAGGGTCGTTTGGACCGCACAAGTCGCGCAGCGGTTGGTTCAGGACCTCAGCCGTTTCACGTAGCTTGATACCGAGAAGGGTGAGGGCTCCATCATGCACATCCCATCGCTGTCGAACCCAAGAGAGTTTCAGACCATTGTTGATGTCAATGGCTGCGAGCACTTCAGGATAAATCAGGGAGTCGATGCCCATCTGTTTGAAGAGTTCCTTGTTCTGAGGACTAAGATACTCATAATTGTCAATACGTGCAACGGTTTTCTTGGCACCGAGACTGTGCGCAATCATACAAGCCGTGAGATTGGTGGTTTCCTCAGGAGTGACGCCTACGAAAAGGTCGGCATGTTGTACACCTGCCTCCTTCAGGGTCTTGATACTGGTAGGCGAGGCGTTGTAGGTCATAACATCATACTCGCTCAGCACTGCCAGCCTCTCTTCATTGTCATCAATGAGCACACAGTCCTGGTGCTCTCGAGACAATAGTTTTGACAGGTGAGTTCCTACGGCACCTGCACCGACAATGACTACTTTCATATCCCTTTTATTGCTTTGATGATAGCATCCTTGTCGAGGCCGACAATGTGCTGAAGTTCTTTCACGGTGCCATGCTCCACAAACTCTGTGTCAGGCAATCCGAGACGGATGACCTCAGGATGGAAGCCATGATCGTTCATCCATTCTATAACAGCAGAGCCAAGGCCGCCGGTCTTCACACCGTTCTCCACGGTGACGATACGACTGAATTTCTCCGCCACCTCCTGCAGGATATTCTCGTCGATGGGCTTGAGGAAACGCATGTCGTAATGGGCGGCACTAATCATGCTAGCCGTGCTAGCCTGGCTAGATTGACTAGAAAGGCTAGAAAGTTCCTCAATGGCCTCTGCCACATTATTGCCGATGGGGCCTATGCTTAGCACGGCCACATCACTGCCGTCACGCAGCTTCCGGCCTGTGCCGACCTTGATTTCCTCAAAAGGACAACGCCAATCCCGGAGAACGCCTCCGCCACGGGGATAGCGGATTACAAACGGACCTTTGTCGGGTAGTTGGGCGGTATACATCAGTCTTCGCAGCTCATGCTCATCCATCGGCGACGAGATGGTCAGATTCGGAATGGGACGTAAGGCCGCAAGGTCGAAGGCTCCATGATGGGTGGAACCGTCTTCGCCCACCAGTCCTGCACGGTCAAAACAAAATACCACGTGCAGATTCAGTAATGCCACATCATGGATGATATTGTCGAAGGCCCGTTGTGAAAAAGCACTGTAGATGTTGCAGAAAGGTAGCAGACCGTCTTTTGCCATACCACCGGAGAAGGTGACTGCATGTCCCTCGGCAATGCCGACGTCGAAGGTGCGCTCAGGCATCTCCTTCATCATGATATTCAATGAACAACCACTTGGCATCGCGGGCGTGACGCCGACTATCTTTGGATTCTGCTGGGCCAGCTCCAAAAGGGTATGACCAAACACATCCTGGTATTTCTGCGGTTTCGATGGATCCTTGTCAACAATGCGCTCACCAGTCTCCGGGTCAAACTTGCCTGGGGCGTGCCAAGTGGTCACATCCTTCTCTGCTGGCGCATAGCCATGACCTTTTTGGGTGTGCAAGTGCAACAGTTTAGGCCCCTTCATATCCTTGATTTGCCTGAGTATTCGCACCAGTTCCTTGACATCATGTCCGTCGAAGGGACCAAAATAGCGGATGTTCATGCCTTCAAACACGTTCTGTTGGTGTGCAATAGCGCTCTTAAAAGCATTGGCAAGACGTTGCAGACCGTTTTTCCTGGCATCGTTCATCAGGCCCTTTCTATACAACCAATTGTTGGTCTTGAACTTGATAGCGTTGTAGGTCTCATTGGTACTCAGATTCAGCAGATACTGCTTCATTCCGCCTACACTACGGTCTATCGACATGTTATTGTCGTTGAGGATAATCAGCAGGTCGTTAGGAGAGGAAGAAACGTTGTTCAGTCCTTCGAATGCCAGGCCACCACTCATGGCGCCATCGCCGATGACAGCTACCACATGACGTTTTTTCTTGCCTTCCAACTTGGCAGCGACAGCCATACCTAGTGCTGCAGAGATGGAATTGGAAGCATGTCCACAGGCAAAGGTGTCATATTCACTCTCCGTGGGTGAGGGGAAAGGCTTGATGCCGCCTAATTTGCGGTTGGTGCAGAACTGCTCGCGTCGTCCGGTGAGGATCTTATGTCCATAGGCCTGATGCCCCACATCCCATACGATGCGGTCCTCTGGCGTGTTGTAGACATAATGCAAGGCTACTGTAATCTCTGCGACGCCAAGACTCGATGCTAAATGACCCGGGTTGACGGAAAGTTCCTGTACGATATCCTGTCGCAATTCATCACATACCTGAGGCAGTTCGTCCACCTTCAGTTCACGCAGGTCTTTCGGATATTGTATTTTGCTTAATAGTCTTAATTCTTCTTGTCCCACAGCATAAAAGTCGTATAAACTTTGCAAAGATACAAATAAAATGAGAATTACAAAGTAAAAATTATAAAATATTTGTTTTTTTCTTCTTTTTCTTCTCTTTCTTGTCGTCGTTATGTCCGAACCTGAGTCTCGGTTTGACTTTCATTTTGGACATTTCATCGGTATTGGTAAACGAGAACTGCAAAATCAAATCCGTCAGACTGCCTTTCAGGGTGACATCACCATTGGCTATCGCACCATCGCTCTCGATGTCGGCAATAATATTCTTCATGTTGATATTGCGATAACTGATTTTCCGGATGTCAGCCTTCACTTGCCCCATAGGCAGCTTGCCGCCTTTCTGTTTACGCATGACACCAGTACGGCTCTTTGAAATGTCGACTTTAAAGCTGGCTGTGCAGTCGATATTACCTAATTTCTCTAACTGGAACAGTTCACCAAGTTTTAGGGAGTCAGTGCTGACGTTGCCTGTTATATATTTATTTACACCATCGAGTTCGAAATTGAAATCGACATCACCCTTTTCTGTTTTCAGCAGTCCTCTGAATTGTTGTTTTTTCCAAAGAATATTAAAACTGCCTGCATATCTGACGAGCCCCATAGCAAAAATCTGGTTCATCATATATTTCTTAACAGTAAACTGATTGATAATCTTATGCTTGATGCCTGGTTTGGCAACCATTTGATAGACTTCGAAATGGAGTGCCAGCTTACGGGCTTCTTTCAGATTGCGAAGCATGCCCATTGCTTTGATGTCCAGTTTCTTGTCGTCGGTATTGACGTGGATATCCTTAAAGGTCATCCCGTCTCCATTTCCATTTATACTGACACTGAGATTCAATGGTATTGAGAATTTGTGGAGTACTCGTGCAAAAGGTTGTGAGATGTCTTTCAGCATGACACGTCCCTTGATGGTGTCTGCATTATAGCTCAGTGAGGTGCCTTTCTCCTTGTCAGGCAGATAGAAGTCGGCCCTGGGAATATCCAGACGGGTGGTGACTTGTTGGACAACGGCGTTTGTAAATGTCATGTGCTTGCCGTTGATAGTGATGTCAGACTTCAGTTCTGTCAGATCGATACCGGCTATTGTGTCTTTCACACAACCATTGGTGAGGTCCAACCTTATTGAGTCCTTTCCGATGTGAAGGATGTCGATGCCCAAGTCGGCCTGTAGGTTGAAGTGCCTGTCATCGAAAGCACCATGATGTGGCTTACCAAAATTGCGACGGGGAAGGTCGCAGTCGCTCTTGAGTTCCAGCCCCTTGATGTCTATACGCGCTTTTCCTTTATCTTTTTCAGGGATGCTGACCGTCAATGTGCCCGAGTCAAGATGCCATTTGACGAGGGTTTTCTTTGTTTGCTTCTCCCAGTCTGCCTTGAAATGATGTACAGTAATCGTGTGCTTGCCCCGCCAGTGGTTATAATATGCCTGAGCAAACTCGTAATCATCATCATTATATTTGACGTGTAAGCCTTTGACCACAGCATCCTTCAGGTCAAACTTGAAAGCACTGCGCTTGGTGCTATCCTTGGGCTGCTTGTCTTTTTTGTCTTTCTTGTTGGCATCCAAGAGGAATTGGTAGTTGGCTGGGCCATCCTTGGGCTTGATAAGGAGTGCGCTGATGCTGTCCACCTCGCATTTCCTCAGAAGAATCTCACCCCTCAGCAGAGCCAATGCCCGCAGGTGTCCCCAAACCCTCTTCACTTTCAGCATATCGCGCTGCTGCTGGTCCTTGAGTTTGATGCCTTCGATATTGGCACTCATACCTATAAGATTCAGTGTGACGCGATCTATCTGAACTTCGGCGTTCAACTTTTTAGAGAGTGCATCCGTGACCATACCAGCCAGCTTATTTTGTACATAACTACTATTGGCAACAATGACCGTTGCCAAGACCAGAATGGCTATGATAGCAGCCATGATCTTTAGGGCGAGGCGTATGCCTTTGGAGAACTTTTTCATGCGTCTAGCAATATCTGTGGGCAAATTTACATAAAAAAATGGAAATCACAAAAAATATTAGGCAAATCATTTGGCTATTACATAAAAACTTCATATTTTTGCAGTCAGAATCAATTAATATCGCAACACTGCAACCTAATTCATGAAGTACATCTCGTTACCGGATGAAAAAGTGCGTCGCCTGTCTTTTTATTTGGCGATGGAGGAGTTTGTAGCCCGTAGGCTTGACGAACCTGATGGCTTCTTTTTGTGGCAGGTGGAACCAAGTGTTATCTTCGGACGAAACCAGGTTGTGGAAAATGAGGTCAATCTCGACTACTGCAAGGCGCATGGTATCAAGGTATATCGCAGAAAGAGTGGGGGAGGCTGTGTCTATGCGGATATGGATAATTTGATGTGGTCATTCATTACTACAGGGGAAAATGTAGGCTTTGCTTTCAACCGCTTTGTGAATATGGTGCTGCTAGTACTTCGCAAACTTGGTATTCCGGCTACGGGCACGAGCCATAACGACATCATGATTGGAGACAGGAAAGTATGTGGAACTGCTTGTTACCATGTGGCCGGCAGAAGCATTGTCCATAGCACGATGCTCTACGATACGAATATGGATCACATGCTCAATGCCATTACGCCAGGACCGGAGAAACTTGAGAAGAAGGGTATCCGGAGTGTGCATCAGCGTATCACTCTGCTGAAGGATTATCTGCAAGAAGATTTTTGTCCGAAGTCTGTAAGTTCTCTAAAGGATTTCATCCGCGAGATTCTCTGCGAAGAAGAATATGTCCTGACAGAAGCAGAAGTGGCAGAGGTGGAACAGATTGAGCAGAACTATCTGAAAGAAGATTTTATCAACTTAATACAACAATAATCTATGGCAATTAGACAAGAATTGGAAAAAAAGGAGAAGTGGACGTGTCTGCACGACAAACATTTGTCTCTGGGCGCCACAATGGTAGAGTTTGGCGGTTTTGATATGCCTTTGCTCTACCAGAATGCCGGTATTGCCCCAGAGCATTATGCTGTGCGTGAGAAGGTGGGCCTCTTCGATGTCTCTCACATGGGTGAGGTGACGGTGAAGGGCAAGGATGCCGAACGGTATGTAAATCACATTTTTACGAATGATGTGACGGATATGCCTACAGGGAAGATACTCTATGGCATGATGTGTTATGAGAATGGCGGAACAGTCGATGACCTGCTTGTTTATAAAATGGGCGAGAACGATTTCTTCCTTGTCATTAATGCCGCTAATATTGATAAGGACTGGGCTTGGATGCGAGAGAAGGCAGATGGCTTTGATATTGATCTGCAGAACCGTTCAGACTTCTATGGACAGATTGCTATCCAGGGTCCAGAGGCTGAAGATGTGACGGAACGTGTGTTAGGGCTGGCCTGCAAGGAACTGGTGTTCTATACCTGTAAGACCTTAGGCGATGTGATCATCTCCCGTACAGGCTATACTGGTGAGGACGGTTTTGAGATCTATGGTCCTCATGATTTCATCCGCGACTGCTGGGACAAATTGATTAACGCAGGCGTGCAAGCTTGTGGCTTGGGATGTCGTGACACACTGCGCTTCGAGGTGGGACTGCCCCTTTATGGCGATGAACTCTCTGAGGATATCACCCCCATCATGGCAGGACTGGGTATGTTCGTGAAACTGGACAAGGCGGAGTTTATCGGTAAGGACGCTCTTGCAAAACAGAAAGCAGAGGGTCCTGCGAAAAAGATCGTGGGTATCGAGCTCTTCGATAAGGCTATTCCTCGTCATGGATATACCGTACTTAACATGGACGGTGAACCTATTGGTGAAGTGACGACAGGCTATCACACACTTTCTTCTGATAAAAGTGTCTGTATGGCGCTGATAGATGCACAGTATGCCAAGATCGACACCGAGGTGCAGATCCAGATCCGTAAGAAGGTATTCTCGGGCAAAGTGGTAAAGAAACAATTCTATAACAAGAGTTACAAGAAATAAAACGATTAGATATTATGGCAAAAGTAATTGAAGGACTCTACTACTCGGAGTCACACGAATTTGTAAGAGTAGAAGGTGGTTTTGGTTTTGTGGGTATCACAGACTATGCTCAGAATGCGTTGGGTAATGTAGTGTATGTTGACATGCCCGAGGTGGATGACGAGGTGACGGCAGGTGAGGAGTTCGGTGCCGTGGAGAGTGTGAAGGCCGCCTCTGATCTGATCTCTCCTGTCAGTGGTACGGTCGTTGAGATCAACGAAGCTCTTGAAGATACCCCAGAGCTCATCAATCAGGATGCTTTCGAGAACTGGATTATCAAGGTGGAACTCTCCGACCAGTCTGATCTCGATAATCTCATGGATGCAAAGGCCTACGCTGCTTTCTGCGAGAAATAATGGTCAATGTTCAATGGTCAATGTTCAATGAATTATAAGTATTTTCCCTATACCAAGGATGATTTGAAGGTGATGATGGAGAAGGTGGGCATAAAGAGCCTTGACGAACTCTATGCCCAGATTCCAGAGAGCATCCGTTTTAAGGGTGACTATCAGATACCTTCGGAGATGAGCGAGATTGAGGTCCGTCAGTTATTTGAGAAACTGGGCTCGCAGAACCATCAGATGACCTGCTATGCTGGTTATGGTGTTTACGACCACTATATGCCATCTGTGCTACCCAGCTTGTTGCAACGCTCTGAGTTCCTCACGTCTTATACTCCCTATCAGGCAGAGATCTCGCAGGGTACCCTGCATTATATCTTTGAGTATCAGAGCATGATGGCTGAGCTGACAGGTATGGACATCAGCAATGCCTCTATGTACGACGGTACTACTGCCTGCGCTGAGGCGATGATGATGGCTGTGGCTGCAGGTAAGAAAGTTAATAAGGTGCTTGTGTCGGAGACTTTGAATCCCAATACCCGTAAGGTGCTTGACACTTATGCGCTGCATCAGGGAATCGAACTCGTGACGATTGCGGAAAAAGACGGTGTGACTGATGTCGCTGATTTTCAGGTCCGTCTCGCTGAGGGCGGTGTGGCGGGTGTGATCGTTCAGCAGCCAAATGCTATTGGTATTGTTGAGGACTACACGGGTTTTGCTGATGCTTGTCACGAGAATAAGGCACTCTTTATCATGGATTGTGTGGCTGCCGACCTCGCCGTATTGAAGACACCGGGTGAGTGGGGTGCTGATATTGCCGTGGGTGATGGTCAGTCGTTGGGTATACCCATGCAGTTCGGTGGCCCGTATGTGGGTTATATGTGCTGCACGGAAAAGTTGATTCGCAAGATGCCAGGCCGTATCGTAGGTATGACAAAAGATAATCGTGATCAACGTGCCTTCGTGCTCACTCTTCAGGCTCGCGAACAGCATATCCGTCGTCAGAAGGCAACTTCTAATATCTGTAGTAATCAGAGTCTGATGGCTCTCTTTGTCACCATCTATATGTCGTTGATGGGCAAACAAGGCCTGAAGGAGGCAGCACAGCTTTCCTATGCTGGTGCCCATTATCTTTGTGACAAACTGTTGAAGACGGGTAAGTTCAAGCTAGTGTATGACCAGCCGTTCTTTAATGAGTTCCTTGTACGTTATGATGGAAATATGGATAATCTGTTCTCTACCTGTATGACGAACGGCATACTTCCCGGTATCCGTATGACGGATGGATGCCTGTTGATAGCTGTGACTGAAAAACGGACAAAAGAAGAGATTGACTATTTTGTCGGTCTGCTTCCGTTTGTGGATGGAGTACATTAATTCAAAAGAGGTGAAATAATGAACAACAGATTATACGGAAACCTGATTTTCGAGCTCTCCAAAGAGGGCCGCAAAGGTTACAGCCTGCCCAAGAATAATTATGGCACATACGAGATTCCTGCATCGATGAGACGTGCAGAGGATGCTGCGCTGCCAGAGTGTGATGAGTTGACGGTGGTGCGTCACTACACGAACCTCTCTAATAATAATTTCGGTGTAGATACCGGTTTTTACCCCTTGGGCTCCTGCACGATGAAATACAATCCCAAGATCAATGAGGAGATGGCTGCTCTGCCACAATTCCAGAATCTGCATCCAAAACAACCTGCCAACACCGTTCAAGGCGCATTGGCATTGGTGTCGCTTTTGGAGCGCTCGCTCTGCGAACTGACAGGTTTGGCCCATTTCACCTTCAAACCATACGCAGGTGCTCATGGTGAACTCACTGGTCTTATGACGATCGACAATTATCACCGTTCACGGGGCGACCTTCAGCGCAAGAAGGTGATTGTGCCCGATAGCGCCCACGGTACTAATCCCGCCTCGGCTGCTGTCTGTGGCTTGGAGATCATCGAAGTGAAGTCTGCTCCAGACGGTCTAGTGGATCTAGCCGATCTAGAAAGGCTAGTCTCTCTAGAAGGGCCTAATATCGCTGCGATGATGATGACCAATCCCAATACTCTCGGACTCTTTGAGACGAGTATTCCTGCGATTGCAAAACTGATTCACGATTGTGGTGGCCTGATGTATTACGACGGTGCCAACCTGAATCCCATGTTGGGTGCCTGTCGTCCTGGTGATATGGGGTTTGATGTGATGCATATCAATCTGCATAAGACGTTCTCGACGCCTCATGGCGGTGGCGGCCCTGGCTCTGGCCCCGTAGGCGTGCGTGAGGGTTTGCAGGATTTCTTCCCCTTCGTGTCGCCTTACCAAGGCAATTATGCTGTGATGATGCGTGCTTATGCTTACATTCTCTCGCTGGGGCGTGAACATGTGAAGGAGGTTGGACCTTTGGCCACGCTGAATGCCAACTATATCAAGGAGTCGCTGAAGGATGTCTACGAACTGCCTATCGACACTTTGTGCTGTCATGAGTTCGTCTTCGACGGCCTGAAGGACAAGTCTACTGGCGTCACCACGATGGATGTTGCCAAACGTCTGCTCGATTACGGCTATCACGCACCGACGATTTATTTCCCGTTACTCTTCCACGAGTCTCTCATGATTGAGCCTACGGAGAATGAGTCGAAGGAGACGCTCGATGGTTTTATCGCCGTGATGCGCCGGATAGCGGAAGAGGCTAAGAATGATCCGGATATGGTGAAGTCTGCGCCTCACAATACGCCTATTGGACGCGTGGATGATGTCCTCGCTGCCAAGCACCCTATCACCACTTATAAACAGATGATTAATGACAACAACTGATCTTATCATTATAGGTGCAGGGCCTGGTGGCTATCGCGCTGCAGAATATGCTGCCAGACAAGGACTGAAGGTCGTGATATTTGAAGGCTCGGAGGTGGGAGGCACGTGTCTGAATGTAGGTTGCATTCCCACGAAGACATATGTACATTCAGCCACTTTTGCTGAGGCTCGTGAGCGTATGGCTCAAGTTGTGCCTCAGCTTCGTGCTGGCGTCGAAGGCATCCTCTCGCATCCTGGCATCACTTTGGTTCGCGGGAAAGCACAGTTCGCAGATGCCCATTCTGTATGTTGCGATGCCATCGCAGCAAACGAGACATTCACTGCTGATAACATCATCATCGCCACAGGTTCAGAGACAAAATGGTTGCCAATAAAAGGCGCAGATGATCCTCGTGTCGTTGATTCTACAGGTTTGCTCAATCTCGATACTCTCCCTAAACGTCTTGCCATTATTGGTGCAGGCGTTATTGGTATGGAGTTTGCCTCCGTGTTCCATCGTTTTGGCTCTGAGGTCACAGTGATAGAATATCTCAAAGAGTGTTTACCTGCTCTCGACAGCGACATCGCCAAGCGCCTGCGAAAGTATCTCGAGAAAAATGGTATTACTTTCAAGATGAAGACTGCTGTTGAGAATATCAGTGATATTGAGGCTGATGTTATCCTGATGGCTACAGGTCGCAAACCGCGTACAGAGGGGCTGAACCTTGAAGTCCTTGGTATCACTCTTGCTCCTAACGGTGCCATTCCTGTAGATGACAATTATCAAATTGTAAATTGCAAATCGTCAGATTGTAAATGTTACGCCATTGGTGATGTCAATGGCCGCCAGATGCTTGCTCATGCTGCGGAGATGCAGGCGGTGAGAGCCGTGAACCATATCCTTGGCAGGACAGACAATATTCGTTTCGATATTATGCCTGCCGCTATCTTTACTTCACCAGAGGCCGCCTGTGTAGGACCGACAGAAGATCAACTGAAAGCTGCAGGCAGCGCCTATATCTGCAAGAAGGCCTTCTGGCGTGCCAACGGTAAAGCTCTTGCAATGGGTGAAAGTGAGGGCATGCTGAAACTCTTTGTGTCTCCGGAGGATCTGATCTTAGGCTGTCATGCCTATGGCGCCCATGCTGCCGATATCGTGCAGGAGGTCTCTGTACTGATGTGCAAGCAGACCACTCTTCACGAACTCGCAGACATGGTCCATATTCATCCGACCCTCTCAGAGATATTGAAAAACGCTGCGGAAAACTAGTCCGCAGCGTTTTTACACAATAGGAACCGACCCTATTGTGTAATTCTGCGGATAATGTCTTCTACAACTTGGGGGAAGTGCGCCATTTCCAGTTGGTGCTCCTTTTCCGCGATATCATCGACGGTATCGTCTGGCGAGAGCGCCACCTTAAACTGAGCGATGATTTCACCAGCGTCGCAGACAGGTGTCACCCAGTGCACAGTCATACCTGTCTCCGTCTCACCAGCGGCTTTCACAGCCTCATGTACATGGTGCCCCCACATCCCTTTACCTCCGTATTTTGGCAGTAGGGCAGGGTGGAGATTGATCATTTTATGGGGATAGGCGTCGATCAGGTAATTGGGAATCAGCGGTAGCCAGCCTGCCAATACGATAAATCCTATATCATACTTCTTGAGCAAGGGCATCATCACATCGGGATTGTGCAGGTCTGCTTTGGGGACAACGGCGGTAGGCACCTCCAGTCGCTCTGCTCTCACCAATGCATAGGCATCAGGTTTGTTACTGATGACCAAGGCCGTGTTTACCAACTCCGAACCCTTGAAATACTTGATCAGGTTCTCGCAGTTTGTTCCACCTCCTGATACAAAGATTGCAACGTTTGTTTTCTCCATAATGGCTGATTTTGGCCGCAAAATTACAAAAAAAATGTGAATAACGCATTATGCATTATGAATTATTTCGTATATTTGCAGCGATTAATACCTTTATAATAATGAATAAGAAACAGTTTTTTGTTCTTTTGGCTGCCCTTGTGCTTATATGTGTAATAGTAGTAGCAGGTAAATGCTCTTCTCGCGATGGGCAGACTGTATCACCTGCTGATGATGCCAGTCAGTTCGTGACCTTGACGGATGTCGTACCAGATGCCATCCTTGAAATCCGTTATTTCGGCACCTATAATTTCGTGGGTACCCGAATTGACGGCTATCTGGAGCCAACTGCCCTGTTGACGCGTCAGGCAGCGGATAGTCTTAAAGTCATCAGCGATGAACTGAAAGCACAAGGCTATCGTCTGAAAATCTACGATGCCTATCGTCCGCAGAAAGGTGTCGACCATTTTGTACGTTGGGCGAAGGATGTGCCTGATACATTGATGAAGACCTACTTCTATCCCGATCTTAGTAAGGATGTACTCTTCCCACAGGATTACATCATGGAGAAGAGCGGTCATACCCGTGGCAGCACCGTCGACCTGACGCTATTCGATATGGCTACAGAGAAAGAGGTGGATATGGGTGGCACCTTCGATTGGTTTGGTGAAGAGAGCCATCCTGATTTTTGTGGCAATCTAGAGACAGGTGAGTACACAGGTGATAACAGCAAGAGTCCTGTTGGGCGCTCTATTACGGCTGAGCAGTTTGCCAACCGAATGCTATTGCGTCGCGCTATGCTCAGTCACGGCTTCAAACCCCTCGACAGCGAGTGGTGGCATTTCACGCTGAAGGAGGAACCCTTCCCAGACACCTATTTCACCTTCCCCGTCAGACAACTGCCAAAATAATGGCTTTTTCTATAAAAGGCCCCGCCATCACGTTGAGGATGGCGGGGCGCATGGTTTATTTTATAACCTTCTTACCATTGATAATATAGACTCCCTTTGGCAGTCCTTTGAGAGACGTGACACCAGAACGTACCTTGTGACCTTGTGTGTTATACACATCAAACGGCTGACCATTTGTGATGATATCCACAATGCCCTGAGCTACTTCTATAGTGAGCCATCCAGACTGATACGATATGTCGTAGTCCTGTGCCTCAGCTCCACTTACGATGATCTCGTAACGCCCAGGAGCACTTTCACTTGTGGCTTTACAGGTGATTGTAGGCTTGGTTGTCAATACTGCTTCCGAATCATTTCCCTTGAAACCGTCATACTGAAGCTTAAACTCAGGAACCTGATCACCTTCTGCCATCGTATAATCACCCACTGAGATGGTCAAAGGGGCTTTACTGATAGTAACAGTTAGTGAGGCAGGGGCTGTGAGATTCTTCGTCTCCGTATCATCTACCACTTTATAATAAACAGTATATGTCATAGCATGTTTCATAGCTGGCAAATACGTGTGGTAATTGTAGTTGTCAAGTGAATATAACATTTTTCCGACAGAAGTGTTGCCTGGTGTGATAAGTCCTTGAGTATTGCCGTTATAGACCAAACCTGATATTGCAGTAGGAGCGACGACATTGATTGCAGGTTCTTTAATCTCGAAAGAAACCGTACCGCTGACAATGTAATTTCCACCTTCATTGTCTGTAATGGTCACAGTGGCCGTACCTACGTTGATGTTGTTGCTGTAGCTGACGGTATACTCCGATGCGGGAATCGTAGTATTGCCATCCTCCACCGTCACTGTCGGCTTCTTCTCCTTGCCGTCATAGATAAACGAGGTCTCGCTGAGTGTGATAGTAGGATTGTTTACCGTCTTTGGACTGATAGTAACAGTCAGCGTTGCAGGGGCAGCATCATTATGATTGGCATCGCCTTTCACTCTGTAATATACGGTGTAGGTCTTAGCGTCTGTCCCCTTTGGAATAGCTGTGTTATAGTCGCTGCCATCCAGCGAATACTGTACCTCGCCTGTTGTAGAGCTTCCAGCATTGACCAGTTCCTGTGCTGAACCAGTATACACGAGCCCCGTTTTGGCGGAAGGTGGTGTCAGCGTAGCTGATGGTGCTGTAATCTGGAACGTAGTCGAACCGCTGACGACATAGTTTCCTCCGTTCTTGTCCGTAATGGTGACAGTGGCCGTACCTACGTTGACGTTGTTGCTATAGCTGACTGTATATTCTGATGCAGGAATGGTCGTATTGCCATCCTTCACCGTCACCGTCGGTTTCTTCTCCTGTCCGTCATAGACAAATGATGTCGCACTAAGTGTAATGGTCGGACTGCTCACCGTCTTTGGACTGATGGTAACTGTCAGCGTTGCAGGCTCTGTGTCACCATGATTAGCATCGCCCTTTACCTTGTAGTATACAGTATATGTCTTAGCGTCTGTTCCCTTTGGAATAGCCTTGCTGTAATTGCTGCCATCGAGCGAATACTGTACCTCACCAGTTGTTGAACTACCTGCATTGACCAGCTCCTGTGCTGAGCCAGTATACACGAGTCCCGCCTTGGCGGAAGGTGGTGTCAGCGTAGCTGATGGTGCTGTAATCTGGAACGTAGTCGAACCGCTGACGACATAGTTTCCTCCGTTCTTGTCCGTAATGGTGACAGTGGCCGTACCTACGTTGACGTTGT